>JAXDIH010000126.1:0-8063 GCA_034664105.1 Thermoleophilaceae bacterium | reverse complement strand
CCCAGCGCGTGCTCCCAGTCGTGCTCGGTCCAGCGCTCGTCGAACACCGCCTCCAGCAGTGACCGAGCGGCCATGAGCGTCGCGACGTCGAGGTCGGCGGTGTGAGCGGTCCGCACCTCCGTGGGCTGGGTCATGGCTGGAGCGTGCCACGTACTCTGCTTTTCGCATGGCCAGCTGGAAGCAGATCGAGGCCGAAGCCCCCGAGTTGGCGGCTCGGGCCCGTGCCCTGTTCGACGCCAACAAGCACAAGGCGCTGGCCACGCTGCGGCGCGACGGCTCGCCGCGGATCAGCGGCAGCGAGATCATCTTCGCCGACGGGGAGATGTGGTTCGGAAGCATGTGGCAGGCGGTCAAGGCGCTCGACCTGCAGCGAGACCCGCGCTTCGCCATTCACAGCGCCTCCGATGGCGCGGACTTCCAGGGCGACGCGAAGGTGGCGGGGACGGTCGAGGAGGTCACGTCTGACGAGGTGAAGCAGGCGGTGGTCGGCGGCAACGCGCCGCCCGGGCCGCTGCATCTGTTCCGGGCCGACATCACCGAGCTGGTCGTGATCAGCCTCGGCGGTGATCCGCCGGACCACATGGTGCTCGAGTCCTGGCACGCCGGACGCGGCGTGACGACCCGCAAGCGCTAGCGGTCCTTGCGCTCCCGTGGCACGCGGCCGGCCTCCGCGCCCCGCTCGTGCGCCGGCCCGCCGGGCGGCACGATGCCGAGTACCCGCATCGCCTTGAGGCCCAGCGACAGCCGCTCGCGGCCGTCGGTGGAGCCCACGTCCAGGGACGTCAGCTCCTTCACCCGCTCGAGGCGGTAACGGATCGTGTGACGGTGCGTGAACAGCCGCTCGGCCGTGCCGGCGACGTTGCCGTCCGCGTCCAGGAAGGTCTCCAGCGTGCGGACCAGCTCGGTCTCGTACTGCTCGTCGTAGGCCACCAGCGGCGCCACCGTCTCGTCGAAGAACCCCTCCAGCTCGGTGGGGTCCTCGCTCATCGCCGGCAGCAGCAGCCGGTAGGCGCCCGTCTCCTCGAACGACAGCTCGGTCAGGCCGCGGGCCTCGGCCACGTTCGCGGCCAGGAGCGCCTCCGCGCCGGCGCGGTGGAGGTCCGCGGGGTCGCTCGCGTGGCGGCTGCGGGCCACCGTGATCGTGAAGCCGGGCAAGCCCGCCTCCAGCTCGCGCACCACGGCGGCGGCCGTGCGCTTGGCCGCGGCGGCGTCGACCGCCGGGGTGAGGATCACCAGCTCGCGCTCGAGCCGGCCGCCGGCGTCCTCGTTGGGACCCTCGCCGTGGCGCGTCCAACCCGCCTTGGCGAGCGCGGCCAGCGAGGCTCGCTCCACGCCGCGGGCGCCACGCTCGGCAACCGTCACCACGCGGGCGCGCCAGTCACCCTCCTCCGCCTGGTGGGGCCGCGCCCGGACGACGATCACGCTGGCGCCGGCGGCCACGTCGGAGCCCAGCTCGCCGGCCCTCGCCACGATGTTCTCGCGGTCGGTGATGCGCCGGGCAAGCAGGTCCTGGAGGAAGTCGCCCACCGCCGCCTCGGTGGCGCGCGCGGGCGCCTTGGCGCGGTCGACCTCGAGGCCGATCAGGTTCGCCACCACGCGCAGCAGCGCCCCGGGCGGAGGCTCGCCGCGCGGCCGGTAGTGGAGCCGGCCCACCGGCAGCTCGGCCACGCGCAGCTCGACGGTCTCGGCCCCATTCTCGCCGGCCATCACGGCGCGCTCGTCCTCGCTGGAGGCGCAGGCGACCGCCAGCACGTTGCTGGCGGCGTCGACCACGATCACGCTGGCGTCCAGGGCGCGGCCGGCCGCACGCGCGACCTCCGGCAGGCCGGCACCGGACTCCACAGCCTCGGAGACCTCGTCGAGGGACTCCAGGAAGGAGCGTGGCTCGGCCGGCGCCGAGCGGGTCTGTCGTGCGGGCGTGGCCATCAGGCGTACTGGTCGTACGACCACACGACGGCCAGCCCGATCCCTATGCCGACGCCGAGCAGCGTGCCCAGGATGAACAGGGTCAGGAAGACCGCGGAGAGCTTCTCCCACATCCGGCCATAGCAACGCCAGGCCGGCGCCGCGATCAGCGCCAGCCAGCACGACACCACGACGCCGGCAGCCAGCGCGATGGCGATCTCGGTCGAGGAGAAGTCGAAATTCATCGCTCCGCGCGCGCGACGGTTCGCTCCGCGCGTCCGTCCTCATTGTGGCGCATGTGCTCGACGACCATCCCGATCACGGCCAGCAGCCCGTAGATCCCCACCCCCAGGCCCCAGCCGGCCGCCACATCCGACCACAGATGCGCGTGGAGATAGATCCGGGACAGCCCGATTGCCCCCGCCAGCACCACCGCGCCGACCGTCAGTGCCACCCCCGCCACGCGCAGCCGGCGCGTGAAGATCACCGCCACGGCCACCCAGACCGTGGAGTAGGCCGCGTGCCCGCTCGGGAACGAGCTGCCCTTGGTGTCGACCAGGGCGCCCTCGGGCCGCGGCCGCTCGATCGCCCCCTTGGTCACGTGCACGGCGATGTAGATCAGCGCGAAGCCGCCGACCAGCACCGCCACCTCCGTCATGCGCCTGCGGGCGGCCAACGCGATGCTGGTCACCACGACGAGGCCCCCGCAGGTCGGCAGCGCGCCCAGGTTGGTCGCCGCCTTCGCGATGTCGGTCAGGGCCGACATGCGCAGGTCCCTGCTGAGGTCGAGCAGCTCCCTGTCGAGCGGCGTCAGGCCCGGGTCGCTCGACAGGATCACCACGTAGAGGACGAACACGTACAGACCGACGCCGCCGATGGCGAGCGTGGTGGTCAGCTCGAGGCCGAGGTCACCGGGCGTGATGCGGTTCCAGAGAAAGCGAGCCTCCGGCGCGACCGCCTGGACCAGCGGGCGCACGACCCGCCTGTGGATCGGCCGCCCCACCGCGAACAGCGGGCGGATCAGCGGATGCCGCTCGTGAGCGAGCAACCACGCGTGGATGTCGCGGCGGCGCCGGTAGGCGACCACGATCCCGACCACCACCGCCACCGTTAGCCCGAAGCCGAAGATCGCCTGGCCGGCGATGTGCGCGACCTTGTCGAAGGAGCGCCAGAAGACGTAGCCGAGGACGCAGAAGGTCGTGGACCAGAGGCCGGTGCCGACCACGCTGTAGGGCAGGAAGCGCCGGTAGGGCAGGCCCGAGGCGCCCGCGATGAACGGCGCGAGCGCGCGCACGAGACCTATGAACCGGCCGATCAGGATCGTCTTGCCGCCGTGGCGCTCGAAGTAGTGCTCGACCTGATCGAGGCGCTCGTGCGTGATCTTGAGCTTGGGCCCGTGGCGCTCGAGGAACTTGCGGCCGAGCCGGCGGCCGATGAAGAAGCTGGTGGTGTCGCCGAGGATGGCGCAGATCCAGACCAGGCCGATCAGCGGGATCAGGTCGATCTCGCCCTGGCCCGCGATCACGCCGCCGGCCATCACGACGGTCTCGCCGGGCGCCACGAGGCCGATGAACGCGGCGGTCTCGAGGTAGGCCATCACGCCGACGAGCGCGTACGTCCAGGGTCCCAGCGCCACCGCCACGTCCTCGATCAGCTTCTTCGGGTCGGGCAGCGCGCTGAGCACGCCGCTCGCGTAGATGGCGAGCACGAGCACGGCGCCGACCGCAAGCAGCTTGCGCTCGCCCGTGAGCGAGCGCCGACGCCAGACCGCTCCCGCGGCGATCAGGACGGCTAGGACGGCGGCGACGACGTGGCCGGCGGACACGCGACGACTCTAGGGCCCGCCGTAGTCCGATCGCAGGGCGGCCACGAGGGCGCCGTCGATCGACGCGGCCGCCCCCTCTGCCGCCGCGCGGTCCTCGAACAGGCCGAAGCAGGTCGGGCCCGAGCCGCTGACGAGGGCCCCGAGCGCGCCCGCCGCCTTCAGGCCGTCGAGCACGGCGCGCAGCTCCGGGCGCAGGGAGAGCGCCGGGGGTTGGAGGTCGTTGCCGAGGATGGGCAGCATGGCCATCTCGCGGCTCAGCCTTCGCAGCGCCGGGAGGTCGAGCCGGTCGCGACCGCCGCCGAGACGGTCGAACTCGGCGTAGACCGCCGGCGTGGACAGGCCTTGGCTCTGCGGGACGAGGACGGCGCCGAAGGCGGGCAGCTCGATCGGCTCCACCTCCTCGCCGACGCCGCTGACGAGCGCGTGGCGGGGGTCGATCTGGCTGGCGACGTCGGAGCCCAGCCCGGCGGCCAGCTCGCGCAGCGCGGGGGCGGCCAGCGGGTGGCCGGCGAGGCGGTTTGCGGCGCGCAGGACGGCCGCGGCGTCGGCGCTGCCGCCGCCGAGGCCCGCCGCGACCGGGATGCGCTTCTCGATCTCTATGCGCAGCGGCGCCAGTCCGGGGACCCGAGCCCGAAACGCTCTCAGCGCGGCCTCGGCCAGGTTCGGGCCGTCGACGCCGGCGCATTCCACGCGGTCGGCACCGGACGGCGCGGCATGCACGTCGTCGTGCAGGTCGATCGAGGCGAAGATCGAGGCGAGCGGGTGCAGGCCGTCGGCTCTCGCCCGTCCCACGTGGAGGATCAGGTTGAGCTTGGCGTAGGCGCGCTCGTGGACGGCGGGGAGGCTGGTGGCTCCGGGCGCGGTCATCGCGGTCGCAGCTCGGCGAGCCGCTCTCGGCCGATCGCGTCCGCCAGCCGCGGCCAGTCGGCGGGCGGGATCCGCTCCGCCCGGGCGTCGGCGGGGTGGCCGAGCGAGGCGAGCGCCGCGCGGGTGGCGTCGCGGAGGTCGTCCGGGGCGCCCGGCACCAGCGCGAGCGAACCGGCCAGCGCCTTGCGGCGGTGGGCGAAGCCCGCGTGGACGAGCGCCGTCAGCTCCGGCGGCGGCGCGGGCGCGCGGCGGCGCAGGAGCACCAGCGCCGATTCGACGTTCGGCTCGGGGTGGAAGACAGTCCGCGGAATGCGGCGCAGAACGCGGACCTCGCAGGCGAGCTGGGCGAGCACCGAGGTGCCACCGTACGCCTTCGAGCCCGGGCCGGCGGCCAGGCGCTCGCCGACCTCGCGCTGGACCATCGCCACCCAGAGCTGCGCGTCCGGCAGCTCGGCGATCGACTTGAGCAGGACCGTGGCCGCGACGCCGTAGGGCAGGTTGGCCACCACCTTGCCGGGCGCGGGGTCGAGGGCCGCCAGGTCCAGCCCGACGGCGTCGGCCAGGTGGAGCGTGGTGTTCGCGAACGGAGCGAGCGCCTCGGCCAGTGGGGGCTCGAGCGTGCGGTCGACCTCCACGACGTGGAGATGCGCCACCAGCGGCGCGAGGTACTCGCTCAGCACACCCAGGCCACCGCCGACCTCGAGCACGACGTCGCCGGCGTCCAGCTCTGCCGCGCGGCCGATCACGCCGAGGATGTTGTCGTCGATCAGGAAGTTCTGGCCGAGCTCGCGATTGGGCCGGATGTCGAACTGACGCAGGCGCCGCAGGCTGGCCTGGCGCGGCTCGCCCGCCTGGGGCGGCCCGTCCGCCCGGGGCGGCCCGTCCGGTTGGGGCGGCCCGTCCGCCCGGAGCGGCCCGTCCGGTTGGGGCGGCCCGTCCGCCCGGGGCGGCCCGTCCGGCCGAGGCGCCTTGCCGCTCACCATCCGAACACGCGCGCGGCGTTCTCGTCGACGGTGCGCTCGAGCTCGTCGTAGGAGACTCCCCGGAGCTCGGCCAGTCGCTCGGCCGTGTGCCGCACGTTGGCCGGCTCGTTGCGCTTTCCGCGCACGGGCTGGGGCGAGAGGAAGGGGGCGTCGGTCTCGACCAGCAGGAGCTCGGCTGGCACCCGCTGCGCGGCCTCCTGGAGATCGGTCGCCTTGGGGTAGGTGACGTTGCCGGCGAACGAGCAGAAGTAGCCCCGCTCCACGCACTCGTCCAGGCGGTCGGGCGCCGAGAAGCAGTGCAGGATCACGGCCGGCAGGCGGTCGGCGTGCTCGCGCAGGATCGCGAAGGTGTCGTCCTCCGCGGCGCGGGTGTGGATCGCCACCGGCAGGCCCAGCCGTCCGGCCAGGTCGAGCTGTGCCTCGAAGGCGCGTCGCTGGTCGTCTCCAGGTGCGTAGTCGCGGTAGTAGTCGAGGCCGGTCTCGCCTATGGCCCGAGCCTTGGGATCGGCGGCGGCGCGCTCGATCTCCTCGAGGTCGGCGGGACCAAATCCGGCCGTCTCGTGCGGGTGGCGCCCCACGATCGCGAACACGTCGTCGTACTCCGCCGCGGCCGCCAGGGCGTGCTCGATCGAGGGCCCGTTCATGCCCACGGTGGCGATCCGCTTCAGCCCGGCGGTGCGAGCCCGCTCGACGAGCTCGCCGGCCGGCGGCTCGCAGTGGTCCAGGTGGCAGTGGGTGTCGATCATGGCCGTGGCCGCGGAGCAGCGGCGCGGCGCATCAGGCCGCGGACGGCTCCGGCGAGCGCTCCGGTGGCTCGACCCGGGGGAAGAGCTGACCCAGCTCGGCGATCGAGGCGCCCCCGCCCACGGCGCCCAGCCGCGCGAGCTCCAGGGACAGGTCCTCCTGCCCCAGCGCGGCGAGCAGCCGCTCCGCCGACCCTGGCATGAACGGGTGCAGCAGCACCGACACCACGCGCAAGCCTTCGGCGAGCGAGTAGAGCACCTGGTCGAGCTGCTCGGCGGCGCCCTCGTCCTTGGACAGCTGCCAGGGCTCCTCATCCTGGACATAGCGGTTGAGCAACTTGACGCGCTGCCAGATCTCGTCGAGCGCCGCGGTCAACTCGATCGCGTCGAGGCGCCGGCCGACGACGCCCGCCAGGTCCTCGAACTCCGCCTGGAGCCTCGGGGCCGGCTCGGCATCGGGCACGACACCGTCTCGATAGCGGGTGAGCATCGCGAGCGTGCGGCTCGCGAGATTGCCGTACTCGTTGGCGAGCTCGGTCGTGTAACGGGTCTCGAAGCCCTCCGGGGAGACCTCGCCGTCCGACCCGAAGCTGACCTCGCGCAGCACGTAGAAGCGCAGCGCATCGGCGCCGTACAGGTCGGCCACGTGGAAGGGCTCGATCACGTTGCCGAGCGACTTCGACATCTTGTGCTCGCCCAGCAACAGGTAGCCGTGGATCCCCACCCGGCGGGGGACCTCGATGTCCGCGGCCATCAGCATCGCGGGCCAGATCACGGCGTGGAACTTGAGGATGTCCTTGCCGATCAGGTGCACGTCCGCCGGCCAGTAGCGCTCCGTGAGGTCCTCGCCGGGACGCGCGTAGGAGAGCGCCGTGTAGTAGTTGAGCAGGGCGTCGATCCAGACGTAGATCACCTGCGACGGGTCCCAGGGCACGGGTACGCCCCACTTGAGGCGCGCGCGGCTGAGCGATACGTCGCGCAGGCCGCCCTTGATGAACGACAGCGCCTCGTTGTAACGGTTGCGCGGGACCACGAAGTCGGGGCGCTCGGCGTAGAGCCGCTCGAGCGGCTCCTGGAAGGTGGACAGCCGGAAGAACCAGTTGTCCTCCTTCTCCTTCTCCAGCACGATCTTGTGGATCGGGCAGCGGTTGCCGTCCTCCAGCTCGGACTCGGTCTTGAAGTCGGCGCAGCGCGGGCAGTACCAGCCCTCGTAGGTGCCGGCATAGACGTGGCCGTTGTCGTGGATGCGCTGGACGACCTCGGCGACCTTGGCCATGTGCTCCGGGTCGGTGGTACGGATGAAGAAGTCGTTGGTGACGTTGAGCGTGGCGGCCAGCTCCCTGAACCGGACCGCGTTGCGGTCGCCCAGCTCCCGCGGCGTGATCCCGAGCCGCTCGGCCTCCTGGGTGACCGGCTCGCCGTGCTCGTCGGTGCCCGTCAGGAAGAAGACGTCCTCGCCACGCTGGCGCATGTGACGCGCCAGGACGTCGGCGGCGATCGTCGTGTAGGCGTGGCCGAGGTGCGGCTCGCCGTTGACGTAGTAGATGGGCGTCGTGACGTAGTACGACATCCCAAGCGATGCTACTCAGGGTCGGAGGGTCGACTCGACCCCGTCGGGGGTCACCGCCCATCGAACCGAGGGCGGAGGAGCGCGCTGATCCGCTGACGTCCTCTTCGGGTGACCGTGCGCGTGGCCGTGCGGCCGTCCTCCGACAGGCCGAGCAGTGCGGAGGCAGCTAG
>JAXDIH010000109.1:0-17420 GCA_034664105.1 Thermoleophilaceae bacterium | reverse complement strand
CGGCGGATCGACTTGCGGTAGCCGAGCACTTGCTTGCCGCCGAAGACGGTGTCGCCCGCGCATACCCAGCGGCCGGCCCCGCGGCGCCCCACGGTCAGGCCGTTCCCCCAGTCCACCGGGCACGAGGCCGGCTTCGGCGGCGGGGTCCAGGCGTGCTCGCGGATGTCGCAGCGGGCCACGCTCTTGGACACGACGCAGCCGATGTTGTGCGAGGGCGACTCGAAGAACGTCGCGGCCCTGGCGGGCGTGGCGGCCACGAGGCCGGCCACGACGAGCGCTGCCAGCACCAGCCTCACTGCACGTGCACCCAGTGCGCCTTCGACGGCGCGCCGTTGGCGTCGGTCACGAACAGCATGTACCACCCCGACGGCACCAGGCCGGCGTTCTCCGGGATGGTCGCGTCGATGCCGTCGCCGTTGCGGGAGAAGTCGAGCTCGATCGAGCGCTGGTCCACGTCGGTCACGTGCGTGACCGCGCTCGGCCGCAGCAGCCGTGCCGAGCGGATCCTGCGGGCGTTGGGAATGCCGAACCACACCGTGCCGCCGCGCTCCACCTTGACGGGCCCGCTGGCGATCTGGGGCCGGTCGCCCTGGAACAGGTAGGGCGGCGAGTAGATCTCGATGCGCTTCTCGAACGTCCCGGGCTGCTTGTTGTCGGCGTCGGCGTAGAGCGGGTCGCTGCCGAGGGTGATCAGGCGGCCGTCGGGCAGCAGCAGCGCCTCGGAGTGGTAGTTGCGTCCGACCGTGGGGTCGGCCATGCGGGTCAGGTCGCCTGCCTTCGGGTCGTAGATGTGGCAGAGCAGCTGATCGCTGTTGCCCGCACCGCGGTAACCGGTCGACCCGCCGGTGATCACCACCTTGTCATCGGGCGTGATCACCATGTTCGGGTAGCGCACCGGCTGCTCGAGGTCGGGGCCCGGCTCGAAGCGCGGATGGTCCGCGCGCAGGTCGATCACGTCCGTGCGCGCGGTCGACTTCTCGGAGTCGCCGATGCCGCCGCCCCCGGCGATCATGTAGCGCTGGTCCTGCGCCGGCGGCAGCAGGACGCTGCCGCTGGTCTCGGTCTGCCGCGGGTCGCGCAGCCCCGGCACCTTCTCGAAGGAGTTGTCGCTCAGGTCCCAGATGCCCGGGTCGCGCCCCACCGTGTCCGAGCCGTAGCCGGCGTTGCTGCCCGTGTAGAAGAGCTTGCCGCTCGGCATCAGGAACAGCGACGGATAGGTCGGGAAGGTGCGCTGCAGCTGCGGCTGCGCCTCCCACTGCTTCTTCTCCGGGTCGTAGATCTCGTTGTCGCCCTTGATGATCCGGCCGAACTGGTCGAGCCCGGAGACCGCCAGCACGCGCCCGTCCTTGAGCCCCACGACGGTCGGGTACCAGCGGGCCAGCGTCATGTTGTCCACGCGCTCGTACTTCTCGGTCGCGGGATCGAAGACGTACGACTTGTCGTCGCCCCAGTAGTCCTGCTTGGCGCGGGTCAGGGACGTGGCGAAGCCGTAGAGCTCGTCGTGGTCGCGATGGGTCCCGGTGATCGTGAACTGCGTGTTGCGGTCGACGACCGGAGCGGCGCCCCCGTCCACGGCCTCCACCCAGACCTCGGTGGAGCTGGCGGTGACGGTCGCCTTGCCGCTCGCCGAGATCTCCTTCACGGCCGGCTTGACGACGACCTCCTTCGTCGAGCGGAAGGCGAGCCCCTCGGGGGAGACGAACTCGGTGCCCTTCTCGAGTGTCAGCGGCCCGCCGTCGGGAGACTCGTCCTTGATCGTCATCACGCCGGCGGCGTTCTCGACGTCCTGCTTGAGCTTCTCGTAGCGCCGGGTGCCGCCCGCGATCAGCAGCTTGCCGTCGGGCAGGAAGGTGTGCCCGGCGCAGAACATGTCGGTCGGCGTCTTGACCCGCGTGAACTCGTCGGTCTCCGGGTCCCACAGGATCGTCCGGAACTTGCCGGCGTCGAAGTGCTTCCGGTCGTTTCCGGAGCCGGCGATGATCAGCACCTTGCCGGTGCGCAGCAGCGCCGCGTGGATCGCGTTGACGCGCAGGTGGTCGGGCACCGTCAGCATCGACCAGTGACCCGACTGCTGCTTGTAGCCCTGGCTGTTGATCTTGTACTCGTGCAGGGCGTGCTTGCCCGCCTTCACGAGCGTCGGACCGTTGATCGCGATCAGCCCTCCCGCGACGAGAAGGGTCAGCAGCGCTTTGACGAGGCGCTGCTTGGTGCGGCCACTCACGCCTCGGCCTGGTCGAACAGCTGCCAGCCGTCCGGCTCCGCGGCGTTCGAGCCGTCATGCGCCTGCTCGAACCGGACGACCACGTGGTTCTTGCGCCGGCCCTGCCTCAGCTCGCGCACGGGCTCCAGGTCCTTGACCGGCTCCGGAGCCCCGTGGGGCGCCTCGCGCCGCTCGAAGCGCACGACCTGATGCTGCCTGCGGCGGTCGTGGACCGGCTCGGCCGCAGCCGGCTCGAGCGGCACGGGCTCGGGGGCCGGCACGGGCACGGGCACGGGCTCGACCGGCAGGTCCGGCACGGGCCGCAGGTGCTCGCGGCGGGCGACGGCCGGCTCCTCGCGCTCGACCTCGCCGGCGCGCTGCGCCCGCCGCTCGCGGACCAGCTCCACCCGCCAGATGGCGACCGGCAGCAGGCACACGACCAGCGACGCGAACGACCACGCGCGCATGGAGAAGTGGTGATGGCCGAGCAGGAACGAGAACGCCAGCGGCACGCCGAAGACCAGCGCCCAGAGCAGGTGCTTGCGGAACGTGACGAACGAGTCGCGCGTGCCGGCCTCGCCCTTGGGCGTGGTCACGAAGCCGCGCGAGCGCCGCATCGCCACGGCGGCCAGCGAGGCCGCGTAGATCGGCGCCGACAGCGCCGAGATCAGCATCCCGGACACGCCGGCGGAGCCCTTGCGCTCGTGCGGGCTCACGTTGTGCCGGCGGTTGAAGAAGTAGAGGCCGACCTGAAGGGCCGCGGCGTCGACGTACAGCATCAGCCACAGGTGCGCCGGCACGATCACGCCGCCGGCTCCCAGCGCGAAGTAGAGGATGGCGTTGACCGAGCCGAGGATCCACGCGATCGCCGCGGTCGGGTAGTAGCAGGTGAGCAGCGCGTAGTGCACGAGTGCCCGCGGGCCGAGCCGGTGCGCGCACCGCCAGAACCGTCCGGCCAGCACCTCGTCGGTGCCACGCGACCAGCGGTCCTGCTGCGTGAAGTAGTCCGTGAACGACGCCGGCCCCTCGCCGACCGAGACCACGTCGGGCGTGTACACGGAGGTCCAGCGGTTGTCGGTCTCCGGGTTGCGGGCGGTGTGGACCACCAGGCTGGTGGCCATGTCCTCGGTGATCGAGTCCTGGAACCCGCCGATCTGGCGCAGCGCGTCCAGCCGGAACGCGTTGTTGGTGCCGACCAGCATCGGCGTGCGCGAGCAGTTCCCCGCCCGCTGGAGCAGCGAGTGGAACAGGAACTGCTGCGACTCGGCGGCGCGCACGATGAAGCCCTGGTAGTTGCCGTACACCTGCGGGCCGACCACGAACGCCACGTCCGGGTCGCGGAAGTAACCCAGCAGCCGCTCCGCGAAGTTCGGCATCGGGACGTGGTCCGGGTCGACGCCGAGCATGAAGTCGTAGCTGTCGCCGTGGTGGGCGAGCCAAGCGTTGTAGTTGCCGTGCTTGCTCCTGGCGCGGTGGTTGCCGATCGGCTGGTTCCAGCGCTCGACCCCAAGCCGGCTGAAGTGGTTCACGCCGAGCTCGGCGCACATGCGCTTCACGTCGGGGTCGTTGCCCTCGTCCAGCAGCCAGACGTCCAGCTGGCCGTTGTGGCGGATCTTGAGCGCCGCCTCGAGGGTCGGCCGCACGAGTTCCAGCGACTCCGCCTGCGGGACGATCGTCGTGAGGAAGGCCACCCGCTGCCCCTCCTCCGGCCGCACCGGCACGGGGTCGCGCGCCAGCAGCGTGGCCCGGCACAGCGTCGCCACGTTCAGGAAGGCGAACCAGCCGATGATCCCCGTGGTCGCCGTCACGATGATCGACGCGATGTCCACCGCCAGGTCGTCGCCCATGCGCGGCCAGTGGCCGGGCAGCATCAGCCAGATCAGGAATCCGCCCACGAACAGCAGCGCGATCAGCACCAGCAGCGTGCTGCGAACCGGCCTCGCGCCCTCGAGCCGACGGAACTGAACGCGGTATGGCCCATCCGCGGGCGGCTCCGTCAGAGGCCCGGCTAGCTGGCTGTGGCTTTCGTAGTCGTAATCCAAGGGTGAGGGCGAAGCGGTTGCGTTCAGCACTGAGCCGGCCCCGGGTGTTTCGGGGTCGGATACTGGGCCAGGGTCTGAGGTTTGGGCGCTCCTGCCGCTGTCGGCGGAGGAGGTTCGGCGGCGCCGAGCAAAAACTGCTGTCACTCCTTGGTACAACGGTCCAGGCCAGGCGTCAAGCACTCAAGCCACATTGGGCTGGCGCGTTCGACCATGTGTCGCGACGTCCCGCGGCCCCCGCCTGACGCCTCTGTCTATGCTCGACCGCGTGTGGGCGGTACGTGCAGGTCGACGCGGCGCGCTTCGAGCGGTCGCGCTGGTTCCAATCCTGATTGGGCTGATGAGCTGCTCGTCCGACGAGCAGGATGCCCCCGCGCGCGAGCCCGCCAAGCAGTCCGACGCCGTGGCCCAGAGCTCCATTCCGCTGAAAGGGCAGGCGCTCTACGTCGACCCCCAGAACCCGGCCGCGCTGCAGGCGGCACGCTGGCGCGCGGCGGGACGGACGGCGGATGCCGCCGCCATGGCCCGGCTCGCGAAGCGCCCGACGGCGGTGTGGTTCGCGGACCCCGGCGAGGTCACGGCGCGTGTGCGCGAGACCACCCAGAAGGCCGCCAAGGCGGGGCGCACGGCGCTGCTGGTGGCCTACCACGTGCCGGGTCGAGACTGCGGCAGCTACTCGGCGGGCGGCTCCGACTCGCCCACCGGCTACCGGGCCTGGGTACGCGGTTTCGCGCGCGGGATCGGCTCGCGTCGAGCGACCGTGATCCTGGAGCCGGACGCGATCCCCCAGGCGGTGACCGAGAGCTGCCTGTCAGCCGCCGCCAAGGCCGAGCGCTACGCCCTGCTCGCCGACGCGGTGAAGACGTTCGCCGCTCTGCCCAACGTCGCCATCTACATCGACGCCGGCAACCCGGGCTGGGTCCGGCCCGTCGACCAGCTCGTCGCGCCGCTGCGCGCGGCCGGCATCGGGGCCGCCGACGGGTTCGCCCTCAACGTCAGCAACTTCTACCGGACGGGCACCGTGATCCAGTACGGGCGGGCGCTCTCGCGTCTGCTCGGGGGCGCGCACTTCGTGATCGACACCAGCCGCAACGGCAACGGCCCGACCCTCCAGGACGACCCCGGCGGCCCGAAGTGGTGCAACCCGCCCGGACGCGCGGTCGGGCGCAGCCCCAGCACCAGGACGCGGCAGCGCAAGGTGGATGCCTACCTGTGGGTCAAGCAGCCCGGCGCCAGCGACGGCTCCTGCCGCGCCGGCGCACCCCCGGCCGGCCACTGGTGGCCCGAGTACGCGCTGCAGCTGGTACGCAACGGGTAGCGATGGACCTGACCCTCCTCCCCCTCGACGAGCCCACCGAGACGCGCACGTTCGAGAAGGGCCGCTTCGAGGTCTACGAGGTCGGACCGATGACGCTCGGCCGCGCCACCTACGAGCCGGGCTGGCGCTGGTCGGAGCACGTGGGAGCGGCGAGCGGGCAGAGCCTCTGCCAGGTCGAGCACGTCGGGCTGGTCCTGTCCGGCGAGGCCGCCGTGAGGATGGAGGACGGCACCGAGCGCGTCATGCGCCCGGGCGAGTTCTTCTACGTGCCGCCCGGCCACGACAGCTGGGTGGTCGGCGACGAGCCCTACGTGTCGCTGCACGTGGTGGGCAGCGAGAGCTACGCGGCGACCTGATGCGCCTGCACGACTACCCGAGCTCCGGCAACTGCTACAAGGTCCGGCTGCTGCTGGCCCAGCTCGGCCTCGACTACGAGCGCGTTCACGTCGACATCTTCGACGGCGGCACGCTCACCGACGAGTTCGCGGCGCTCAACCCGACCCGCACGGTGCCCGTGCTCGAGACCGACGCCGGCGTCCCGCTGCTCGAGTCGAACGCGATCCTGGTGTACCTGGCGGAGGGCACGAAGCTGCTCCCCGAGGATCCGATCGAGCGCGCCCAGGTGCTGCGCTGGCTGTTCTACGAGCAGGCGGCGATCGTGCCGAGCATCGGCGGGCTGCGGGTGCGGCTGGCTGCCGGCGTGCTGACGCCGGAGAGCCGGGGCGCCCAGCAGCGCCACGCCGCCGGCGCCGCCGTGCTGGGCCTCCTCGAGGATCACCTGCGCGACCGCCGCTTCCTGGTCGGCGAGCGCTACTCGATCGCCGATCTCGGCGTCTACGGCTACGTCCACGTGGCCGGTGACGCCGGCCTGGACCTCGCCGAGTACCCATCCGTGCAGGACTGGATCGAGCGGGTGGAGGCAACTCCCGGGCACGTGAACGACCTCGAGCCGATCCCGCCCGAGACCCGCTTCGGCGCCGGTCGCTCCAAGTACGGCTGAGTAGGCCGTCGCTCGGACGGGTAGCGGAGTCGCATGCCCAAGTCGATCTGGAACGGCACGATCAGCTTCGGGCTGGCGCACGTGCCGATCAAGCTCTACTCCGCCACCGAGTCCAAGACGGTCCACTTCCACGAGGTGCACGTGAGCGACGGCGCGCGCATCGAGCACAAGCGGATCTGCTCCAAGGAGAACAAGGAGGTCCCCTACAAGGAGGTCGTGAAGGGCTACGAGATCAAGCCGGACGAGTACGTGGTGCTCGAGAAGGACGAGATCAAGGCGGCGGCCGGCGCGCGCGGCAAGGTGATCGAGATCGAGGACTTCGTGCCCGAGGGCCAGATCGACCCGATCTTCCTCGAGAAGACCTACTACGTCGGCTGCCGCGACGACGCCGAGGCGTACCGCGTCTTCGTCGCCGCGCTGGAGCGGACCAAGCGCGTGGGCATCGGCCGCTTCACCTTCCACGACCGCGAGTACCTCGCCGCGGTGCGGGCGCTGGACCGCGTGCTGACGCTGCACACGATGCGCTTCCACGACGAGGTGGTCCCGGCCGGCGACCTGGACGTGCCCAAGCCGGGCAAGCGCCCGAGCAAGCGCGAGGTCGACATGGCCGGGCAGCTGGTGAAGTCGCTCCACCGCAAGTTCGACCCCACCGACTACGAGGACACCTACCGCGAGGCCGTGCTGGAGCTGATCAAGCGCAAGGCCAAGGGCGAGGACGTCGCGCCCACCGAGCCCGAGCCAGAGGAGGAGACCCCCGATCTGGCGGCGGCGCTCCAGGCGAGCCTCGGGAAGGCGTCCTGACGATGCCGCGCACGCTCTGGAACGGCTCGCTCTCGTTCGGACTGGTCAACGTGCCGGTCAGCCTCACGAGCGCGGCGCGTGACCTCGACCTTCACTTCCGCCAGCTCCACGGCAAGGACGGCGCGCCGATCGAGCAGCGCCGCTTCTGCTCCAAGGAGGACGTGGAGGTGGAGTGGGAGGAGGTCGCGCGCGGATTCGACCTGGACGGCAAGCAGGTGCTCCTGACCGACCTCGAGCTGGCCTCGGTCCAGCCGCGCAAGACCCGGACGATCGACATCGAGGCGTTCGTGGACATGAGCGAGGTCGACCCGATCTACTTCGACCACCCCTGGTTCCTGCTGCCCTTCGGCGATAGCGAGGGCACGCTGCGCGCCTATCGGCTGCTCGTGGAGGTGATGGAGTCCACCGACGAGGCGGCGCTCGGGCGCTTCGTGATGCGGACCAAGGAGTACCTCGCGCTGGTGCGCCCGCGCGACGGCCTGCTGTCGCTCACCACGCTGCTGTTCCACGACGAGGTGCGGGCGACCGACGACATCGCACCCGGGGGCCGCAGGCCCGCGAAGAAGAAGGTGGACCAGGCCGTGGCGGTAATCGAGGCGCTGGCCACGGACTGGGACCCCGAGCGCTACAAGGACTGCTACCGCGAGCGGCTCACGCGCGTGATCAAGGCCAAGCAGAAGGGCGAGACCGTGAAGGCGCCCGCGGAGCCCAAGCAGCCGAAGCCCGCGCCCGACCTGATGGAGGCGCTGGAGGAGACGCTCGCACGGATGGGCTCGGGCAGCGGCAGCGGCAACGGGGCCGGCAAGCGCAAGCGCAAGGCCGCGGCGCGCTAGACGGGGAAGCTGTTTGGGTCCTCGACCGCGCGCCGGTGCAGGTCGTCGTCGATGTTGTGGCCCGTGACCACGACCACCACCGCACCCGTTGGCGGCTCGATCTGCTCGAGCGCCGCCAGGCCCGCCGCCGCTGACCCCTCCACTCGCAGGCCGGCGGCCGCGAACGTGCCCAGCGCGGTCGCGATGGAGCGCTCCGAGACCTGCACGAACGGGGTGCCCAGGCTCACCAGCTCGTCCACCGCCAGCGGCACCGCCACCCGCACCGCCAGCCCGTCGGCGAACGTCGCGGGCGGGCCGCACGCGACCGGCCGCCCGGCCTCCACGCTGAGGGCCATCACCGGCGCGCCCCTGGACACCACTCCGAGGGCGCCGTCGCCGCCGAGCCCTCGCGCGACTCCGATCAGCAGCGCGCCGTTGCCGACGGGGACGACCGTGAGCGCCGGTCGCTCGCCCAGCTGCTCGACCAGTTCGAGACCGATGGCCGCGTAGCCGTCGTACTGGGCCGGCTCGGCGCCGTCCTCGAAGAAGGGCACGCCGTCGCGCTCGGCGTGGGCGCGCGCCGCGTCCTTGGACTCGTCCACGTCGGCGCCGGCGTGGCGCACCTCGGCGCCCAGGCGCTCGAGCAGGTCGAGCTTGGACTGGCTGGCCTGCTCGGGCACGTAGACCACGGCCCGCAGCCCGGTCCGCTCGGCTGCCCACGCCGTAGCGGCGCCGTGATTGCCGGTCGATGCGGTGATCACCGTGGTGGCCCCGGCGTCGCGGTAGCGCTCCAGCGACGGGAGCGCCCCGCGCCACTTGAAGGCGCCCAGCTCGTGCACGTCCTCGCGCTTGAGCAGCAGCCTGCGGCCGGCGGCCAGAGCGGACGGAGCCTCCTCGAGCGGGGTGGGTGAAACCGCCATCTCCTTCTCTAGTCTCGCGGGTATGAGCACCACCGTTGATCCCGCGCTCGAGGCCGCCGCCTGGGACCTCGAGCCGCTCGTGGAGTCCAGGGGGGCCGAGGGCGTCGAGGAGCTGCTCAACGAGGCGCGTCAGCGCGGGGATGCCTTCGCCGAGCAGCACCGCGGCCAGCTGGCCGAGCTGGGCGCCGAGGGCCTCGCCGACGCCATGCACGAGCTGGGCGCGATCTACGACCTCGCCGGTCGTGCCGGGTCGTACGCGATGCTCCATTTCACGCTCGACACCACCGACCCGGCGCGTGGCGCCCTGATCCAGCGGGCACGCGAGCTCGGGGCGGGGATCGAGACGCAGCTGCTGTTCTTCGAGCTCGAGTGGAATCAGCTGCCCGACGAGCGCGCGGAGGAGCTGCTGGCCGCCGAGGAGCTCGACTTCTGCCGCCATCACCTGCGCAACCTGCGCCGCTACCGCCCGCACCAGCTCACCGAGCCCGAGGAGCGGGTCATGACGGAGCTGGACGTGACCGGCGCGTCCGCCTTCCGGAGGCTGTTCACCGAGCAGATCTCCGCGGTCCAGGTGGCCCTGCCCGACACCGACGAGCCGGTCTCGCTCGAGATCGCCCTCAGCCGCCTGCAGCACCCCGACCGCGAGCTGCGCGAGCAGGCCGCCCGCGCGACCACCGAGGCGCTGCGCCCCGGTCTGCGCACGCGCGCGTACCTGTTCAACACCCTGCTGGGCGACAAGGCCACGAAGGACCGTCTGCGCGACTACCCGAACTGGCTGGCTTCGCGCAACCTCGCCAACGAGGCCAGCGACGAGTCGGTCGAGGCGCTGATCGAGGCGGTGTCCGGCCGCTACGAGCTCGCGCGCCGCTGGTACCGGCTCAAGGCGCGGCTGCTCGGCGTCGACCGGCTGGCCTACTGGGACCGCATGGCGCCGCTGGCCGACACCGACGACCACATCCCGTACGACGAGGCGCGCTCGATCGTGCTCGACTGCTACTCCGGCTTCTCGCCCGAGCTGGGCGAGGTGGCGGGAGGCTTCTTCGCCGACGGGTACATCGACGCCCCGCCGCGGCCCGGCAAGCGCGGCGGCGCGTTCTGCTCGTACACCGTGCCGTCGCGGCACCCGTATGTGATGCTCAACTACACGGCTCGGCCCTACGACGTGCTCACGCTCGCCCACGAGCTCGGTCACGGCGTGCACGCGGCGCTGGCGCGCCCGCAGGGCATCTTCCAGTTCACCACGCCGCTGACGCTGGCTGAGACCGCCTCGATCTTCGGCGAGACGATCGTGCTCGAGCGCCTGCTGGAGCGCGCCCCGGATGCCGCCGGGCGGCTGTCGCTGCTGGCCGGCTCGCTCGACGGCGCCGTCGGCGCGGTGTTCCGCCAGGTCGCGATGAACCGCTTCGAGGACGCCGTTCACAGGGCGCGGCGGGAGTCCGGCGAGCTCGCGCCCGAGCGCTTCGCCGAGGTCTGGCTGGCCACGCAGGCGGACCTGCTCGGGGACGCCGTCGACCTGCACGAGGACTACGGGACCTGGTGGTCCTACATCCCCCACTTCGTCGACACGCCCGGGTACGTCTACGCCTACGCCTACGGCCACCTGCTGGCGCTGTCGGTCTACCGCCGCTACGAGGAGCAGGGCGAGGACTTCGTCTCGTCGTACCTGGACCTGCTGCGCGCGGGCGGTTCGCGGCCGCCGCAGGAGCTCGGGCAGATCGTCGGCGTCGACCTCTCCGATCCCGGCTTCTGGAGCTCAGGGCTCGACCTGATCGAGCGCCAGCTGGAGGCGGCGGAGCGCGCCGCCGAGGAGGCCGGACGCACCACGTGATCGACTCGGTCGAGGAGCGGATCGCGCTCCCGGTCGGCGAGGTGGCGCTGACCCGGCCGCGCGACGCCGAAGCGCTCCTCACCGAGGATGCCTTCGAGCACGAGGAGTTCCTCCCGTACTGGGCCGAGCTGTGGACGAGTGCGGTGGCGCTGGCCCACGACATCGCCCGCCGCTCGCTGCGCGGTGCCAGCGTGCTCGAGCTGGGCTGCGGGCTGGGGCTGCCCAGCATCGCCGCCGCGCTGGCGGGCGGGCGCGTGCTGGCCACCGACTGGTCGGCGGACGCGGCGCGGGCAACCGCGGCCAACGCGGCGCTGAACCTCGTGAACTTGGAGACCGCGCAAGTGGCCTGGGGTCAGCCGGACGTGCTGCTGGAGCGCGCGCCGTGGCGCTATGTGATCGCCTCCGACGTGCTGTACGAGCCGCGCAACACGGAGCAGCTGCTCGAGCTGCTCCCGCGGCTCGTGGACCGCAAGGGACGTGTGTTGATCGCCGACCCCGGCCGCAGCCCCGCGGAGGACTTCCTCAAGCGGGCGTTCGCGGGCCCCTGGCACGTGCGCAGCACTACGAGCTCGCGCAGCCCGCGCGTGCAGATCCACCGCCTGCGGCTGCGCTAGGCGCCGCGGACCGCGGCAACCGGGGCGGCCCGAGCCGGTGTGTGGGCCCCGAACGTCAGACATAGCCCCCGTTTCGGGGCCCGCCCCATCGCTCGGGCAACCCTTCGATGCTGCCGTTGGCCCGGGCCCAGGCCGCGCGGCTAGACGGGCAGCTCGGCCAGCGCCACGTACAGCTCCCGCGCCGCCGCTTCGCCCAGCCGCAGGCTTTCCAGCCGGTAGCTCTCGTTGGGCGCGTGGAAGGCGTCGTCGGGTAGGGCGAAGCCGCTCACTATCGAGGTGATGCCCCGCTCCGCGAGCACGGCCAGCAGCGGCAGCGTGCCGCCGATTCGCACCAGCGCCGGCGCCGTGCCGCAGGCCCGCTCCAGCGCCTCGCTCGCCAGGCGCAGCGCCGGATGGCTCGGGTCGAACAGCGCGGGGTCGGCGACCTCCAGCTCGATCGACACCTGCGCGCCCGCCGGGGCCGCGGCGCGCAGCAGCCGCTCCAGCTCCGCGGCGATCTGGGCGCCGTTCTGGCCGGGCGCCAAGCGCACGCTCACGTGCCCGCGCGCCACGGACGGGACGATCGTGCGCGGCTCGCCCACCTCGATCATGTTCACGTCCACCGCCGTCGCGGCGCCGGTGCGCTCGTAGAGCTCCTCCCCCGCCCCCGGCGTCACCTCCACCGCGCCGACCTCCGCGATCGCGCGGCCGCCCGGCGGGAGCCGCTTCCACGACTCGCGCTCCTCGGCGCCGACCGGAGCCACACCCGCGCTCAGCTCGGAGCGCACGCGCCCCTCGGCGTCGGGTGTCACCTCGGTCAGCATCGCCATCAGGACGTGCGCGGCGTTCAGCACGGCCCCGCCGTAGAGGCCGGAGTGGAGGTCGCGCTCGGCCGTGCGCACCTCGATGTCCGCCTGCGCGAGCCCGCGCGTTCCCAGCGTGATCGCCGGCGTGCGCTCGTCGACCATCAGCGAGTCGAAGACGATCGCGCAGTCGGCATCGTCCTCGCCGGTCTGGAGGCGCTCCAGCACCGAGCGGCTGCCGACCTCCTCCTCGCCCTCGACCAGGAAGCGCACGTTCACGGGCAGCTCGCCGGCGCGCGCGAGCTCGCAGGCCACGTGCAGCAGCGGCAGGAAGTTGCCCTTGTCGTCGGCGGCCCCGCGCGCGTAGAGGCGCCCGCCGCGCTCGGTCGGCTCGAACGGCGGGCTGTCCCAGAGCTCGAGCGGCCCGGCCGCCTGCACGTCGTAGTGCCCGTAGGACAGCACGGTCGGCGCATCGGGGCGCGATGCGCGCAGCTCGCCGATCGCCATCGGATGGCCGCCGTTCACGGTCACGGCCTCGGCGCTGCCGCCGGCGGCCTCGATCCGCTCGCACACCCAGTCACAGGCGCGGGCCAGCGCGTCGGCGTCCCCGCCCGCGGTCGACACCGACGGTATGCGCAGCCAGTGGTCGAGCTCTTCGCGCAAGGTCGCCATCGGCCCGCATTGTGGCGAAAGTAGAGTCGTTCCCATGCGCCGGCTGTTCCTGCTCGTCGCGGCGGTGGTGCTGGTGGACACCATGTTCTTCGCCGCCGTCGCTCCGCTGCTGCCCCACTTCAAGGACGAGCTCGGCCTCTCCAAGACGGCGGCGGGCGTGCTCACCGCCGCGTACCCGGCGGGCGTGTTCGCCGGCAGCATCCCCGGTGGCTGGATGGCCGCGCGCTACGGCGTCAAGCCGACCCTGCTGGCGGGCCTCGCGCTGCTGGGCATCTCGAGCCTCTTCTTCGCGTTCGCGGACGGCATCCAGCTGCTCGACGTGGCTCGCTTCGTCCAGGGCATCGGCGGCGCGTCCATGTGGGCGGCGGGGATGTCCTGGCTCGTCAGCGCCGCCCCGCCAGAGCGGCGCGGACAGCTGATCGGCTCGGCGCTGGGCGCCGCCATAGTCGGCGTGCTGCTGGGCCCTGTGCTCGGCGGGGCCGCGAGCCTAGTCGGCCAGGAGGTCGTGTTCAGCGGCGTGGCGGTGGTCGCGGTCTGCCTCGCCGCGTGGGCCTGGACCATTCCCGGAGTGCCACCGACGCCGAATCCGGGCGCGCGCGTGGTGCTGCACGCGGTCATGCGTCGCGACGTCCTGGCCGGCTTCTGGCTGTTCTCCCTGCCCGCCGTCTTCGCCGGCGTCCTCGAGGTGCTCGTGCCGCTGCACCTGGACGAGATGGAGGCCAGCGGCGCCGTGATCGGCGCGGTGTTCCTGATCGCCGCGGCCTTCGAGGCGCTGATCAGCCCCACGGCCGGCCGCCTGTCCGACAGTCGCGGGCGGCTGGCGCCCATCCGCGCCGGGCTGGCAGGCGCCGTGGTGATGGCGGTGCTGCTGCCGCTCCCACACACGGTGCTGCTGCTCGCGGCGGCGCTGGTAGTGGTGGTGGCGGCGCTGGGGACGTTCTGGGCGCCCGCGATGGCCCTGCTGTCGGACGCCTCGGAGAGGGCGGGCCTCGACCAGGCGCTCGCGTTCTCGATCGGCAACCTGGCGTGGTCGCTCGGCCACGTGCTCGGCGGCGGCGCCGGGGGCGCCCTCGCGGACGCCACCTCGGATGCGGTGGTCTACGGGCTGCTGGGGGCCGCCTGCGCGCTCACGCTCGCAGGGGTGATGGCGATGGGCCGCGGCGCCGCCGCGCGGGCTCCGGCCGCGCGCTGACTAGGGGCAGTTCGGCCAGGGCGCGGTGCCGGCCCGGCGGAACAGCTTGAGCGCGATCCGGTCCTGATGCGCCTCGGGCGCGACGGCGGGATCGCCCTCGCCGCCCAGGTTCTGCCACGTGTTCACGCTGAACTGGTACTTGCCGCGGTACTGCCCACCCGGGGAGACCGCGCGCGGGTTGCCACCCGACTCGCACTCCGCGATCAGGCGCAGCATCCGCGGCAGGCGCGTGGCGCTCGCTTCCCGCCGCACGGACCCGCTCGCGAACGGGTCCAGCCCGAGTGCGTCGCGCGTCTGCGGGCCAACCACGCCGTCGGCCGCAAGGCCCTTGCGCTCCTGGAAGCGCCTGACGGCCTGCTCGGTCTGGGCTCCGAACACGCCGTCGACCCCGATCGAGAGCGCGGACTGGAGCTTGCGCACGGCGGCGCCGCGGTCGCCGCGCTTGAGCACCACCGCCCCGGCTTCGCTCTTGCCGGCGGCGGCCGGCTTCTCGTCGCCGGAGCTGGGCGCCGCGGCCCCGCCCCCGCCCGCAGATGCGACCGCCGGCGCACACAGCAGCGCCAGCATGACGAGCATGCCCGCGAACAGCGGAGGGCGCACGGCATCGACAGTCGCTTGCAACGTCTTCAATCCCTTTCCGATGCCTACGGGGTGAGCTGACGGGCTCGCGCCGGAAAGTGGCGCTACGCAATGGGCGGCCTGCGATTCGCCCCGGCGGCCTAGGGCCGCTGGTGGTTCCCCCGCCCCCCGCCGTCGGGACGACGGAGGCTCGGCAATTCAATTGACGAAGCGAGTATCCAAGCAGATCGGCGCGCTCTACGCGCGCCAGGGGCCCCTAGCGGGTGGCCCCGAGCAGGTCGTCGACGATCGTGACGATGTCGATCGGCCGGCGCGCGGCGGCGCGCGCGAAGCGAGCTCTGACGGGGCGCTGGAAGCGGCGCTCGGGCGGCACCGGCGGAGGCAGCTCGCCCGTGCGCTCGCGCAGGGCCGGTGGCCCGGACCCGCGGCGGTGGAGCCAGACACCCGCCGCGACGGCGCCCAACACGAACGGCGCGGCGCGTACGAGCGGACGTAGTTGCACGCGCGCAGACTAACCTCACGGTCCGATGGATTTGGGGCTAGAGGGCAGGGTCGCGCTCGTAACTGGCGCATCACGCGGGATTGGCTTCGGCATCGCGCGGGAGCTGGCCGCCGAGGGCGCCACCGTGGCGATCAGCTCGCGGTCGCGGGAGCGCATCGAGGCCGCTGCCGCCGAGATCGGCGCCAGGGCCTACGTGCACGACTCCGCCGACCTCGATGCGGCTCCGCAGCTGATCGACAGCGTGGAGGCCGACCTCGGTCCCCTGGACGTGCTCGTGACCAACACCGGCGGCCCGCCCGGCGGCGAGCCGCTCGAGTTCAGCCGCGAGCAGTGGGAGACCGCCTACCGCGCCCTCGTGCTGGCGCCGATGGCGCTGATCGAGCACGCGATGCCCGGCATGCGCGAGCGCGGCTTCGGGCGCATCCTCAACGTTTCCTCGAGCGCGGTCCGCGAGCCGATCCCGGCGCTGCTGCTCTCGACCTCACACCGCAGCGCGCTGCTCGCCACCTTCAAGCTGCTCTCCCGGCGCGTGGCCGCCGACGGCGTCACGCTCAACACGCTGCTGCCGGGCAGCATCGCGACCGACCGGATGGCCGAGATCCACGGGTCGATGGAGACCGCCGAGGAGAGCGCCAGCGAGCAGGTGCCGATGGGGCGCCTCGGCACGGTCGAGGAGATGGCCGCCGCGGGCGCGTTCCTCTGCTCCACGCGGGCGAGCTACATCACCGGCGTCGCCCTGAGGGTGGACGGAGCGCTCACGCAGAGCATCTGATGCTCGGGCTTCCCGACGGGATCCGTGCCTGCCTGTTCGACCTCGACGGGGTGCTGACCCAGACCGCCAAGGTGCACGCGGCCGCCTGGACGCAGATGTTCGACGAGTTCCTGCGCTCCCGTCCCGGCCCCTTCAACGAGTTCACGGACGACGACTACGAGCGGTACGTGGACGGCATGCCCCGCCGCGACGGAGTGCGCTCGTTCCTGGCGTCGCGCAGCATCGAGCTGCCGGAGGGGTCACCCGAGGACCCACCGGACCGTGACACGGTCGCCGGCCTGGGCAACCGCAAGAACGAGCTGGTCCAGCGCCTGATCGCCGAGCACGGCGTGCAGGTCTACGAGGGATCGGTGCGCTACGTCGAGGCCGCGCGCGACGCCGGCCTGCGGAGAGCTGTCGTCTCGTCCAGCGCCAACACGCGCGAGGTGTTGCGCGTGACCGGCATCGAGCATCTGTTCGAGGCCGTGGTCGACGGCGTGGTCATCGAGCGCGACGGCCTGAAGGGCAAGCCCGCGCCGGACACGTTCATCGCCGGGGCGCGCGCGGTCGACACCGAGCCCGCGCACGCGGCGGTGTTCGAGGACGCGATCGCCGGCGTGGAGGCCGGCCGCGCGGGCAACTTCGGCTTCGTGGTGGGGGTCGACCGCGTCGGCCACGCCGACGAGCTGCTGGCGCACGGCGCCGACATCGTCGTCTCCGACCTGTCTGAGCTACTCGAGCGCCCGTGAGCGTCCGCCGACCCTCGGACGAGCTCCACCCGTGGGAGATCCGGGAGAGCGAGCTGGACCTGGAGCTGCTCGCGCAGCGGGAGTCGGTCTTCGCGCTCTCCAACGGGCACATCGGCCTGCGCGGCACGTTCGATGAGGGCGAGCCGCACGGCCTGCCGGGGACCTACCTGAACGGCGTGTACGAGAGTCGCCCCCTCCCCTACGCCGAGGCCGGCTACGGCTTCCCGGAGGACGGCCAGACCGTGGTCAACGTGACCAACGGCAAGCTGATCCGGCTGCTGGTCGACGACGAACCGTTCGACATGCGCTACGGCAGGCTGGTGCGTCACGAGCGCACCCTGGACCTGCGCAGCGGCACCCTGCGGCGGGCCGTCGAGTGGATCTCACCGGCCGGCAGCACGGTCCGGGTCCGCTCCGAGCGGCTGGTCTCCTTTACTCAGCGGGCCATCATCGCGGTCCACTACGAAGTCGAAGCCGTGGGCTCGCCACTGCGGGTGGTGGTGCAGTCAGAGCTAGTGGCCAACGAGGAGGTGCCGGGCCACACCGGTGACCCGCGGTCGGCGGCCGCGCTGAAGGACCCGCTGGACGCGGACGAGCACAGCGCCAGCGGCAACCGGTCCTCGCTGGTGCATCGGACCAAGGTGTCGGGGTTGCGAATGGC
>JAXDIH010000076.1:0-4008 GCA_034664105.1 Thermoleophilaceae bacterium | reverse complement strand
CCCGCTCGTCGCCGCCTGCACCCGTCCCTCGCTCGGCTGCACCAGCACCCAGCCCTGACCGCTGAACGCCATCTGGACCGACTCGCCCGAGCCGCGCCCGATGAAGTTCTTCAGCTTGATGTCGGTCTTGATGCTGGTCTGGACGCTCGAGGCCCAGGTGATCGCCGCCTGCGGGTCCGCGAACGTCGGGGCGTCGGCGGTGTTCAGCAGCACGGGCGGGCCGTCGGAGACGATCGCCACCCAGCCGGTGCCCTGCAGCGCCGTGTTGAAGAGGCCGGCGCCCATCATGCCGCTCACACCCTCTACGCGCTTGATGTCCCAATCGATGCCGGCGTCGAACGCGAGCAGGTTCGAGCCGTTCACGGTGATCGCGTCGTTCTCGAGGTAGAGCAGGTGGATGTCCTGGGCGGTGTCGGCCAGGAAGACCTCGCCGCTGCCCGACATCTTCATCAGCGTCGTGCCCTCGCCGGACACGGCCTTCTTGAGCATGCGGCCCATGCCGCCCGAGCCCGCGTGCTCGAACGAGACCTCGCCCTGGTACGCGACCATCGAGCCTGCCTTGGCCTGGATGGTGATACCCGAGAGGCTTACCTTCAACAGCTTGGAGTTCTGGAGCGTGAAGGCCTGCTCGGACTTCGTCTCCTGGAACTCGCCAAGGGTGCTCTGCAAGACAGCTCCTTCTCTTCCGATCGTCAGAACCCGGCAACTGTCCGTGCAATGGAGTCCCACGTCAAGGGCAATCCGTCCGTGACGCTACGCTCAGCGGCCTTGTACCGGTGCGCCATCCTGATCGCCCTCGCCGTCCTCGCGTCCACCGGTACGGCGCAGGCGGCCGATCCGATCATGCCGCTGTCGGAGGTGCGCGCCGGCATGGCCTGCACGGGGCTGTCGGTGGTGCGCGGCACCGAGATCTCGTCGTTCAACGTCGAGGTGCTCGACGTGATCGCGGACGACCCGGCCTACGGCGGCGCCCGCCTGCTGGTGCGGGTCTCGGGCCCGGCCGTGGACGCCACCGGCGTCGGTCCCGGCTTCTCGGGCTCCCCGATCATCTGCGACGGCCGCAACGCCGGGGCCATCTCGGAGGGCATCGGCCAGTACGGCAACAACGTGGCTCTGGCCACGCCGATCGAGGCGATCCTCGGGGCGCGGCCGCGGGCCGCGGCGAGCGCGCGCAAGGCGCCGGCGCTGCTGCGCGCCGCACGGCCGTTGAGCGCCCCGCTCACCGTCTCCGGCCTCTCGCCGCGCACCAGCCGGCTGCTCACGCGCGCCGCGGCCAGCGTGGACCGCACGGTGCTGGCGGCTCCGCCCGGCCCGCTGGCCGGCTATCCGCCCCAGCCGCTGCTGCCGGGAGCCGCCGTGGCCGCGTCGCTCTCGACGGGGGACATCTCGGTCGGAGCGGTCGGCACGGTCGCCTACCGCGACGGTGACCAGGTATTCGCCTTCGGGCACTCGCTCGACGGCCTCGGCCGGCGCGCGCTGTTCATGCAGGACGCCTACGTATTCGGCGTGATCAACAACCCGCTGGGCGTGCCGGACATCGGCGCCATGACCTACAAGCTCACCTCCTCGGGAGGCCACGCCCTCGGCACCGTGAGCAACGACACCTTCTCCGCGATCGCCGGCACCGTCGGCGGCGAGCCGGCGTCGATCCCGCTGCGGGCGAGCGCCGCACTGAGCGGCACAGCTCAGCGGGTCACGCTCGACTCGCGCCTGGCGGACGAGCGCCGGCTCGACCTGGGGGCGAGCATCGGGCTGGTGGCGCCGCTGTCGGCGTCCACCGCGCTGGACCGCCTGCTGGGCTCCTTCGAGCCCGTCGCGCTCACCGTCTGCACGCGCTTCCGGGTGCGCGAGCTGCGCAAGCCGATCGGCTTCTGCAACCCCTACTTCGACAGCTTCACCCCGCTGAGCGACATCGCCAGGGCGGCGGACCTGGTGGATGGATTCGACCTGGCTCCGCTGCACATTCGCGGCGTGGCGGTCAGCCTCGCGGCCAAGCGTGACTTCGCGGACGACGTGATCGTCGGGGCCACTGCCCCCCGCCGGGCGCGGGCCGGCTCGACGGTGCCGGTGCGCGTGGAGCTGCGCCGCCGTCGCGACGGCGCCCGCTCCGTGACGGTTCAGGTGCCGATTCCCGCCGGGGTGCGGCCCGGCCCGCGCACGCTGATCATCGACGGCAACGGCTTCCCGCAGGAGGGCGAGGGCGACCTGTTCCTCGAGCTGGTCGGCGGGCTGACCGGCGAGGGCCAGGCGCACGCGTCCGCCACCGAGCCGCGCACGGTCTCACAGCTGGCGCGCGCAGTGGCCTCCCTGCGGCGGCCGCTCGGCATCACGGCGCGGTTCCGCCACCGGCAGCCGCGTGTGGTGCTGCGCTCGAACGACGTGCGCTACGACGGACGGGCGAAGGTCACGCTGCGGGTCGTCCCGGCCCACCGCTGACCGGCGCCGGCTCCTCCTCGCGGAAGACCGACTCGACCGACGTGTGGCGCTGCCCGTCCGAGCTGACCAGCAGCTTGAAGTCGTGCGGGTGCGTGGCCGCCTTGAGGGCGTCGTCCATCGCCACACGCCCGGCCTGCACGTGCGTGAGCAGCGCCTGGTCGAAGGTCTGCATGCCGTAGTAGCCGCCCTCGGCGATCACCTCGTGGAGGCGGCCGGTCTCCTCGGGGTTCACGATCATGTCGCGCACGCGACCGGTCATGCGGAGGATCTCGCAGCTCGCGATCCGGCCAAGGCCGTCGGCGGTCGGCACGAGCCGCTGCGACACGACCGCCTTGAGCGTGCCGGCCAGCATCGCGCGGGCCTGACGCTGCTCGGTCTGCGGGAAGAAGTCGATGATGCGGTTGACGGACTCCGACGCGTCGACGGTGTGGATCGTCGACAGCACCAGGTGGCCGGTCTCGGCCGCGGACAGGGCGGTGCGGACCGTCTCCTCGTCGCGCATCTCGCCGACCAGGATCACGTCCGGGTCCTGACGCAGCACGCGCCGCAGTGCCCTGGCGAACGACGCGGTGTCCTCGCCGACCTCGCGCTGGTTGATGATCGAGAGCTTGTCGCGGTGGAGGAACTCGACCGGGTCCTCGATCGTCACGATGTGCTTCGCGTACTTCGAGTTGATGTGGTCGATCATCGCCGCGAGCGTGGTGGACTTACCCGAGCCGGTGGTGCCGGTCATGAGGATCAGCCCGCGCTCCTCGTCCGCGATCTCAGGGATCACGGGGGGAAGCAGCAGCTCCTCGGAGGTCTTGATCTGGAAGGGAATGGCGCGGCAGACGAGCGAGACCGAGCCACGCTGCACGAACGCGTTGACGCGGAAGCGCGCCACGCCGGGGATCGAATAGGAGAAGTCGACCTCACGCTCGACGCGGAAGGACTCGAGCTTGTCCTCGTCGGTGAGCATGTGGAAGAGCGTGCGCTCGGTGTCATCCGGGCGCAGACCCTCGGTATCCGGGATCGGAATGAGCTTTCCGTGGCGGCGGATGATCGGGCGCGAGGGCACCTTGAGATGGAGGTCGGAGCCGTCCACCTCGATGACCTTCATCAGGGCGGCGTCGATATCGAACATGAGGTTCGCATCGGCACCCTTCGCCCAGGCCTGAAGCCCGTGCCGGGCGGTTTGGACCAGGAGGTTGAGTTTTGCCGCCTATTACGCGGCAAAAGTCAACCGCGTGGGGCTTCGCTAAGCGACGTCGCGCAGCTTCTGCGCTTCTGCCAGCGACTGCAGCTTCTTCAGCGACTGGTTCTCGATCTGGCGGATGCGCTCGCGCGTCACGTTGAACGTGCGTCCCACCTCGTCGAGGGTGCGGGGGTGCTCCCCGCCCAGGCCGTAGCGCAGCTCGAGTACGCGCCGCTCGCGGTACGAGAGGTTCTCGAGCGCCTCGCGGAGTGCCTCCTTGGTGAGGATCTCGGCGGCCCGCTCGTACGGCGACTCGGCCCGCTCGTCGGCGATGAACTGGCCGAACTCGGATTCCTCCTCGTCGCCGACCGGCTTCTCGAGCGAGACCGGGGCCTGGG
>JAXDIH010000062.1:0-3546 GCA_034664105.1 Thermoleophilaceae bacterium | reverse complement strand
CTCTGGCACCTGCTCCTGCGCGGGGACCAGGACGATGTCCCGGTCATGGACCGGCGGTGGTACCGGGAGGTGCTCGAGGAGCCGGACCCGGAGCGCCAGCTGCGCCTCAACGCGCGCAACGCGCGGGTCGTCAAGGAGCGAGCCGCCCCGCTGATGGCCGTCATCCGCAGCGCGGCGCCGACGGATTCGGACATCGCGGCGCTCTGGAGCCGGATCCAATCGGACTTCTACGACAACCAGCGGACCATCGTGCAGGCCCTCGTCAAGAAGAAGGCGCTACGGCGAGACCTCGACGTCGACAGCGCCAGCGACATCCTGTGGACGCTCAACCACCCGGACCTGTGGCAGCTGCTGGTGGGCGAGCGCGGCTGGACGCCGGAGCAGTGGGAGCAGTGGTTCGGCGACACGGTGCTCGCCCAACTGCTGCGCGATTAGTGGCGCTTCGTAATGGAGCCAGCCGGGATCGAACCGGCGACCTCCGCCTTGCAAAGGCGGCGCTCTCCCAGCTGAGCTATGGCCCCGTAGGGCAATGGTAGGCCAGTGATCGGCGCGGGCCCTCTGGCGTATATGGACAGATGTCGAGGTTCTGGGCCCTGGATTTCAGCTGCCCTTGGCGGGGAGCCGAAAAGCTCATTAACGACGGCACGGAGGGTTCCGTCGAAATCAAGGCGGCGCTTGGCGCCGCTGGATCAATGCGGCGCTGGGCGCCGCTTGGGTTGCATTAGCGCGAGGGTCGCCGGGGCGGGCGACCCTCGCCGCAACTCCCCCGGGGCGCGGCGGCCGCGTCGACTCCCTCGGCGCGGGCGCCGCTCCCTTTAATCGAAGTCGAAGTCGCGCGGCGGCTTCTGCTCGAACCAGAGCCGGTCGTGCTCAGGCGTCTCTTGGAGGAAGTCCGGCGTGTCCTCGAGGACGTCGGCGTCCTCTTCCTCGTCGAGCGGCTCGTGATCGCCGGTCGCCTCGTCGTCCTCTTCGAGGTCGTCGTCGACGACTGTCTGGAAGCCACGCGGCGGAGTGTCGCCGGCCGGCGCCTGGACCTCGTCGTCTTCGTCGAACTCAGGCTCGTCTTCCAGCGCCGCCTGAGGCTCTACCTGCGCGGGCCCAGGCTCGAGCTCCGCGGCCGGCTCCTCGTAGAGCGCCGCCTCGTCGGCGTGCTCGTGAACCTCGTCGTCGAAGGCCGCATCGGCATCCGGCAGCGTCTCTGGGGGCGCAGCCTCCGCCTGCTCGCCGGTTGGATCTCCGTCTTCTGGTTGCGCGGGAGCCACCTCGCGGCGCGCCGGCCCAAGCGCCTCGTCCTCCTGGCGGCGGAGCTCTTCCTCGGCCGCACCGTGGCTGCGCTTGAGCTGGAGATGCTCCCGAATCGCATCGTCGAGAACGCCCATCGTGAGAAGCCTATCGAGGCACGCAGGACGCCTTGGGTCTGCCCACCGGACCGCTCAGCCGGCCGCCCGAACCGGCTCCGCCCGCTCGACCCGGTTCCTGCCGCCCCGCTTCGCGCGGTAGAGGGCCGCGTCGGCCGCAGCGATCAGGCCCTCCCTGGTCTCCGCGCTCTCGGGCAGCGACGCCACTCCGAAGCTCGCCTGCAGCCGCAGCGACCCCTCGCCGTCGACTCGCGGGACCTCCAGCCGCTCGACCGCCTCGCGAATGCGCTCGGCCAGCTGCTCCGCGCCCTGGGCGTCGGTCTGGGGCAGGATCACGGCCAGCTCCTCGCCGCCGTAGCGGGCGGGGGCGTCGATGTCGCGAGAGAAGTCGCGGAGGACGTCGGCAACCAACGCGAGTCCCTCGTCTCCCTGCTGGTGGCCGTACTCGTCGTTGATCTGCTTGAAGTGGTCGAGGTCCAGCATCACGAGCGCGAGCGGGGTGTTGAAGCGGCGGGCGCGCTCGATCTCGCGCTCGAGGATGGTCTGGAAGGCGCGCACGTTGGCGAGGCCGGTCAGCTCGTCGGTTACGGCCTGGCGCTCGACGGTCTCGTGCAGGGCCGCGTTCTCGATCGACACGACAGCCTGGCCGGCCAGGTACTGGAGCAGCTCCTCCTCCTCGTGCGAGAACCGGCGCCTGCGCCGGGCGATCGAGAGCACGCCGAGGTACTCGGTCGCCGGCGAGCCCGGGAGGCCGAGCATCGGCACCGCGAGGGCATGCACGGCGCCGACGCTTGCGGGGGTCGCCACGCGCGGCGGCCGGGCCGGCTCGCCGTCTTCGATGACGTGGGCGCGCTTCGTCCCGACGACGCGCACGCTCGCGGCCCGCCGCTCCGCCGCCCGCATCGCCTCCTTCAGCTCCTCGTCGTCGCTCCCGAAGGCGCTCTCGCGGAAGGCGTCCTCGTCGACCGGCGTGGCGTGGCCGGCCTCTGCCTCGCAGGCGTCGATCGCCGTGCGGACGGCGAGCGCCACGACGCCGTTGCGGTCGAGGCCCATGGCGAGGGCGTCGCCGACGCGGCGGATCGCCTCGGTCAGCTCACCGCGCTGGCGCTGCACCTCCTCGATCTTCGACGCGAGCTGCGCCGACATGCTGTTGAACTCCCGCCCGAGCTGAGCGAACTCGTCATGGCCGTCGACCGGGACGGGCTGCCTGAAGTCGCCACGGGCGAGCCGGCGGGCGGCGACGAGGAAGGTGTCGATCTGCTGAGTCAGGGCGCGGCTGACGATCACCGCCGACACGACCGCGAGCGCCAGGAAGGCCAGCAGCAGACCGCCGATGAGCAACCGGCTGTGGGAGATCGTGTCCGACAGCGACGCCGTCTGGCGGAACAGGGCCATCTCGAGCGGGGCGCCACCCGGTTCGTGGAGGGGGTCGACGCGGCCGCGGAACTCGTCGCCGGCGAGCGTGAAGGCGTGCGGCTCGCCCTGCCGGCCCAGCCGGCTGCGCGGGCCCAGTCCGTCGACCGTGGCGGCGAGGAGGCGGCCGTTGCGGAAGACGCCCAGGTGGTAACCGGTCAGCTTGCGGACCCGCGCGGCGAAGTCGCGGGCGTCGGTGACCGAGACGATCAGCGTGCCGCGCATTTCGGCGCCGGCGACCAGCGGGGCTGCCTTGGCCGCCATGCCGCCGGGGGAACCGGCCCGGGCGATCAGGCGCCCCGTGTCCGACGAGCGCAGCTGGATCGAGACGATCCCCCTCGGGCCGCCGATCAGCTGCTCCATGCGCTGCCGGATGCCGCTGCCGGATGCCAGCGCGGCGGTCAACTGCGGATCGGCGGCGACCGTGCGAACCGCGGTGCCGGACGCCGCGGCGGAATCCTCGTAGATGGAGAAGGCGGTGTGGGTGCCCGCGGCGATGCCGGCATCGGCCTTGCCGGTCTCGCTGCGAGCGGTGAGCGTGAACAGGACGATCGCGAGGGCGATCATCGGGACGATCACCAGCAGAATGAAGAACAGCCGCAGTCTGGCTCGGAAGTTCACCCGAGGCCCAGCCTACATTCGGTCCGCCGATTTCCGGACGGTTCCCGAGGCGACGCCCGCCGCTACGATGGTCGAGCCACGGGGCTATAGCTCAGTTGGGAGAGCGCCTGGATCGCACCCAGGAGGTCGTCGGTTCGAGTCCGACTAGCTCCAT
>JAXDIH010000038.1:0-7083 GCA_034664105.1 Thermoleophilaceae bacterium | reverse complement strand
GCGCGCCGCAGCCGCGCGGTCGCCCCCGCGACGAGTGGTCGGTCTCGGCCGACGCCGAGCCGGGCGGCGCCCCGCCGCGGGCCTACGACGACCTGTCGCGCTGGCTCGCTCGGGCCACGCCCCCTCGCCCGGGGCGCCTGCGAGAGATCGAGCGCGCGGGCCGGGAGATCGGCCGCGGGCTGGCTCCCGCGGATGCCCCGTCCGCGGAGATCGCGCTGCGTGACACGCTCACCGGACTCGGCTTCCAGCCCGCCTTCGAGCGGTCCCCCGGCCGGCTCAGCTGCCGGCTGCGCAACTGCCCGTACCGCAACTCGGTGAGGGAGAACCAGGAGGTCGTCTGCACGCTCCACCGGGGCATCACGAAGGGGGTGCTCGACGTGCTCGACCCGAGGGCCCGGCTGGTCGGGTTCGTGCCGCGCGATCCCGACGTCGCCGGCTGCGAGATCGAGATCGAAGGGCTGACCGAGACCGGCGACTGATGGCCGACGGCTGGGTGATCCTGCGGGCCATTCACCTGCTCGCGATGGCGTTCTTCGTGGGCGGTCAGCTCGTGCTGGCGGCCGCCGTCGTGCCGGTCGAACGGCGGGCACCAGAGGGGGATCGCCTGCGGGCGATGGCCCGCCGCTTCGGCTGGGGCGCGCTGATCGCGGTTGTCGTGCTGCTGGTCACCGGCGCCGGGCTGGCGAGCCACTTCGGCCAGTGGGGCAGCGGCACCCTCCATCTGAAGCTGGCCCTCGTGGCCGTCATCGGCGCCCTGATCGCCTGGCACATGCGTCGCCCCGAGCTGCGCGCGCTGGACGGCGCCATCTTCGTCGCATCGCTCGCGGTGGTCTGGCTGGGCGTCGCCCTCGCCCACTGACAGGGCAATCGCTCACGAAGGCCTCTGCGCGGCGTTAGGGTAGGACGTGGTTTGGGCTCGCCCGAGCAAAACGTCGGACTGGTGCGCAGCGTCTACCAGGCGGTCAACGACGACGACCGGCAGACGTTCCTCGACCTGATGCACCCCGAGGTCGAGCTGATGACCTCGGGCATCTACCCGGACTTCAGTCCCACGTATCGCGGCCACCCGGGCGCGCTTCGCTACTGGGAGGCGGCCCGTGGCCTCTGGGAGAACTTCACGATCGAGATCAGCCGCACCGAAGCGGTGGGAGACCACGTGCTCGCGCTGCTTCAGCAGCGTGTGGAGGGCCGCGAGGGCATCGTCGTCACGCATGACTGGGGCCACGTCTTCGAGTTCGCGGACGATCGCATCCGGCGCGTGACCGGGTTTGCCAGCTGGGACGCCGCCATCGAGGCCGTGGGCGCCGAGAGCGGGCTGAGCGGCGGCTAGCTCCGCGCTCGAGGAGCCGCGGTGCTGCCCCAGCCGATCCTGGCTCTCACCGACTGGCTCGATCGCCGCTTTGGCTGGGATCGTCTCGGTCGCCCGCTCGGCGTAGCCACTCTCTTCGGCGTCCGCGAGCGCTTGCGCGAGCGCAACCTCACGGACACCGGAGTACCCCCCGCCGATGCCGAGCTGAGGCACCGAGCCGCCGACCTCGAGCAGACCGCTCGGCGCACGCGCGACGGCACGCTCAACGACCTGAGCGAGCCGCGGCTGGGAAGCATCGGTACCCGCTTCGGACGCAACGTGCCCCTGGCCAGGACGTTCCCCGAGCCGGAAGCCGCTCTGCTCGACCCCAATCCCCGCACGGTCAGCCGCGAGCTGATGACCCGCGGGCGCTTCGTGCCCGCGACGACGCTCAACGTGCTGGCGGCCGCCTGGATCCAGTTCGAGGTGCACGACTGGTTCAGCCACGGCGTCAACGACGACCAGAGGTCCTGGAAGCTGGACCTCGCGGCCGACGACGACTGGCCCCACCGGCCGATGGTGATCCCGCGCACGCGCCGGGACGCCACGTCGGATGACGACCCCGCCACCCCGCCCACGTTCGTGACAGCCGACAGCCACTGGTGGGACGGGTCGCAGATCTACGGCTCCCGGGACGACTTCGCGCAGGCGGTCCGCGCGGGCGAGCACGGGAAGCTGCGGATCGGTCCTGACGGGCTTCCCCCGAGGGACCTCGAGCGGTTCGTCGACCTCCGCGGCGTGGACGGCAACTTCTGGATCGGGCTGGGCCTGCTCCACACGCTCTTCATGCTCGAGCACAACTCGATCTGCGACCGCCTGCGCTACGAGTACCCGGGCTGGTCGGACGACCGGCTCTACGACAAGGCGCGCCTGATCAACGCCGCCCTGCTGGCGAAGATCCACACCACCGAGTGGACCCCGGCGATCATCGCTCACCCGACCACGAGGTACGCGATGAAGGCCACGTGGTCCGGGATCGTCGGCGAGCGCTTGGGCCGCCGGCTCGGCCACCTGGGCTCACACGACGTCCTGAGCGGGATCCCCGGGTCGAGGACCGACCATCACGGCGTGCCGTACTCGCTCACCGAGGAGTTCGTGGCCGTTTACCGGATGCACCCGCTGCTCCCGGACGAGTACTCGTTCTACTCGCTGGACGGCCACGGGCCCCCGCGCGAGCGGACCTTCCCCGAGGTGGGCGCTCTGCACGCGCGTGACGAGCTCGAGGAGATCGGGATGGCAAACGCGCTGTACTCGTTCGGCGTCGCGCCTTGCGGCGCCATCTCGCTCTACAACTACCCCGCCTTCCTCCAGCACCTGAAGCGTCCCGACAACTCCGAGCTGGACCTGGCCGCCGTCGACGTCCTGCGCGTCCGCGAGCGCGGCGTGCCGCGCTACAACGAGTTCCGGCGCCTGTTCCGGCTGAAGCCGGCCGACACCTTCGAGGAGCTGACCGCGGACGTCCGCGTGGCCGCGCACGTGCGCGACGTCTACGGCGGCGACATCGAGCGCGTGGACCTCATGGTGGGGCTGTACGCCGAGCCGAAGCCCGAGGGGTTCGGGTTCAGCGACACCGCCTTTCGGGTGTTCATCCTGATGGCATCGCGGCGGTTGAAGAGCGACCGGTTCTTCACGCGCGACTACACCGCCGAGACGTACACGCCGACCGGGCTCGACTGGATCAACGACAACACCATGGTGAGCGTGCTGCTGCGCCACTATCCGGCTCTCTACCCGGCGCTGCGAGGAGTGGAGAACGCCTTCTCGCCCTGGGCGAGGGTGCGCTAGCCGGGCAGACCCTCGGCGAGCTCGCGCACGCGATCGGCGGCGCCCTGGGTGATCGGATCGCCGTGGCCGACCGCGATGACCTTCGCGTCGATCCCCGCCAGGCGTCGGAGCGACACCCGGTACTGGTCTTCGTTGAGGTTGAAGCCCGGCCAGCCGGCATCGGTGCGCGGCCATGTCGCCACCGCGTCGCCGACGGCGAGCACGCCCGCGCGCTCGTGGTGGAAGGCCAGATGGCCGGGCGTGTGGCCGGGGATGTGGAGCACTTCCAACGGCCCGATCCGGTCGCCCTCGCTCACGCCGCGGTCGACGGGGCAGCGGCGGTGCCGAGGACGACCCACCGCCAGCCCGAGGCGAAACGGATAGGTGACGATCGGGGCCTGTGGTTGCAGGCTGACCGGCTGGGCGGGCCGCTCCCCGGCGATGATGTCGGCCTCCCACTCGTGCGCGTACACCAGCGCGCCGGTGAGCTCCCTGAGCCTGGCGAGGCCGCCGAGGTGGGAGCGATGCGCGTGGGAGAGGGCGATGTGCTCGAGGTCGGCCGGCGAGCGTCCGATCCCGCGGATGACCTCCAGGATCGGCTCGGCATCGGAGTCCCAGAGCGTGTCGACCAGGGTCAGCTCGGATCCGTGCTCGAACAGGTAGGCGTGGACGTGTCCGCCCTTGGTCTGGCCGATGCTGTACACGCCCTCGGCAACGCGCATCGGCCCGCAGTCTATGCCGGGAAGCGTGGTCTAACCTGGGGGATCGTCTTCGGAGGGAGGGTCCAGTGATCGCGGATCTGCACGCCCACTACGCGATGCACCTCGTCGGCCGAGGCGGGAGCATCTGGAAGCTCCTGCGGACGAAGCGGGGGCGGGCCCGGCTGCGCGACCGGGGCCGTGCCCTGCTGGTGGGCCTGGCCAGCCGCTTCGGCAACTATCGCTCGCCGTTCTCCGGGCCGCGCGTGACCATGAAGTCGCTGCGCGCCGGTCGCGTCGGGGTCGCGCTCTCGGTGGTCTACTCGTTCTTCGACGAGCTAGAGCTCGGCGAGCCGTATCCGGCGCCCCCGAAGCGGGGCTACATCGACTCGGTGCTGGGGCAGCTCGACCTGGTCGAGGAGGACCTCGCGAAAAACCACAAGGACACGGCCATGGTGGTGCGCGGCCCGGACCAGCTGCCCGACGCGTTCGACGACGAGCGCGTGGGATTCGTGCACTGCGTGGAGGGTGGCTTCTGCCTCGGCTCGACGCCGGCGGAGGTGAGCGAAGCGGTGAAGACCCTGGCGCAGCGGGGCGTGGCCTACATCACGCTCGCCCACCTGGTCTGGCGCCGCGTGGCCACCAACGCCAACGCGATTCCGTTCATACCGGACGGGCTCTACCGGCGCCTGTTCCCGCAGCCGGACGAGGGCCTGTCGGACCTGGGCCGCGCCGCGGTCACGGCGATGCTGCGCGAGGGCATCCTGGTCGACCTATCGCACATGAGCGACCGTTCGGTGGCCGACACGCTCGACCTGCTCGACCAGCTCGACGGCGCCAAGACGCAGCCGGTGTTCGCGTCGCACGGCTGTTTTCGCTTCGGCTCCCAGGAATACGGCGTGGACGAGCCGACGCTGAGGCGGATCGCCGAACGCCGCGGGGTGGTCGGGCTGATCATGGCCCAGCACCAGCTGCGCGACGGCGTGCCGCGCCAGCCCGGTCGTGGCTTCGAGGCGTCGATCGGGGTCATCCGCGCGCACGTGGACCAGATCGCGAAGATCACCCGGTCGCACGACCACGTGGCGATCGGCTCGGATTTCGACGGCTTCATCAAGCCGACCATGGCCGGGCTGCAGTCGATGGCCGACATGGCGAGGCTCGAAGAGGCGCTGATCCGCGAGTACGGCGAGACCAAGGCCGAGCTGATCTGCTCGGGCAACGCGCTGCGGGTGCTGCGGGCCGGGTGGGGGCGGAAGCTCCCGGTGTAGGTCCCCGACCCCGACGGGGTCAGGAGCCGATCGAGAACATCGCCTCGAGGTCGTGCTGGGAGAAGACCTCGAACGCGACCATCGTGTAGGTCTGCGCGATCCCGGGCGTGCGCGCCAGCTTGCCGGTGACGAGGTCGGCCAGCTGGTCGTGCTCGCGCAGGCGCAGGATCGCGACGAAATCCCACTTCCCGGTGACCGAGTACGCCTCGGCCACGCCCTCGATCTCGGCCAGCTGACCGCCGAGCGTCGGCAGGGCGTCGCGCTCGGCCTTGATCAGGACCACCGCGTGCGTCATGGCCGGCACGGTACTACCGTGCAGCGGGAGTGACGGCCGCGACGATGAGCTGCCCGCAGTGCGATGCCGGCGCGGCGGCGGGGGCGTCGCGCTGCATGAGCTGCGGCTTCGTGTTCTTCGAGCGGCGGCCTCGGCTCTCGCTTCCGCGGCCGTCTCTGCTGTCCGTCGTGCTGGCCTTGCTGGTGGTCGCGGCCGGCACGGCCGTGGCGCTCCTGCTGACGCGCGACCACCCCGCCACGCCGCTGGGTCCCGTGCCGGCCGCCCGCGCGGAGTCGCGCCTCGAGCACCAGCTCGGTGCGGGCGGAGGACCGCCCGGCTCGGTGCGGTGCGCGGGTTCGATCCGCCGCCGCCACTTCACGCGGTGCCACTTCCGCTACGCGGACGGCGATACGCAGCTGATGCTGGTGACGGTGACGGCCGACGGCACGCTGGACATCGATGTGCCGTACCCCGCCCAGCGCCGGCCGGGCGGGTGACCCTCATGGGTTGTGCGCCGCCCTTGGGGGGAGTAGACCTGTAGCCCGTGACCGAATCCGGTCCCCCCGCGATCGCCACGCTCGGGATGGAGCAGGCGATCCGCCGCCTGCCGGCAGCGGCCGCGATCGTGGACGTGTCCGGCCGGGTCCTGCACGCCAACCCCAGAGCCGAGGCGCTCACGGCGCGGCTGGGCGAGTCGATGCCCGACAACGTGGAGGGCGGCTTCGAGATCTGGCATCTCGACGGCCGTCGCTACGAGCCTCAGGACTGGCCGGTCATCCGGTCGATCTCGTCGGGGGAGGAGGTGGTGGACGAGGAGTACTTCCACGTCCTACCCGACGGAGCCAAGCTCGTCATACGCGCGAGCTCCTCGCCGATCTTCGAGGACGACGGTCGCATCGTGGGGGCCACGCTCGTCATGGTCGACATCACCGAGCAGAAGCTGCGCGAGGACCGCATGGGCTACCTCGCCGAGATGCTCGAGGGCACCGGCGACGCGATCGTCGGTTTCGACCCCGAGTGGTTCGTGACGATCTGGAACAAGGGGGCCGAGCGCATGTACGGCTGGACGGCCGACGAGGTGCTCGGCCGTCATACGCTCGAGGTGGCGAAGCTCGAGCTGAGCTACGAGGAGCGTGGCGAGATGCGGGCCACGGTCGCCGAGGAGGGCAGCTGGCGCGGAGAAATTGTCGCCTACCGCAAGGACGGATCTCCCGTGGTCGTCGAGCTGGCCGTCAACGCGGTTCGCGAGCAGTCCGGCGAGCTGAAGGGATTCCTCGGAATCCACCGCGACATGACCGAGCGCAGGCTCGCCGAGGAGAAGCTGGCCGAGGCGCGCCGCAGGAGCGCGACGATCCTCGAGAGCATCAGCGACGCCTTCATCGCGGTCGACTCCGACTGGCGCTACGTCTACGTGAACGACAGGGCGCTGCGCCGCATCCAGCGCCGCCGCGGAAAGGCGCTGACCCGTGAGGACATCCTCGGGAAGGTCATGTGGGACATGTTCCCGGAGGTGGTCGGCACCGAGAGCCACCGCAAGTACCACGAGGCCATGCGCGAGCGGCGGGCCGTGGAGTTCGAGTCGTACTTCGCTCCCAGCGGCGAGTGGTTCGAGGCGCGCGCCTATCCCTCCGATGGTGGCCTGGCCATCTACTACCGCGAGGTGTCCGAAGGCAAGCGGGCGGAGTACCAGATGCGCGAGGCCAAAGCGGTCATCTTCGAGAGCATCACCGA
>JAXDIH010000175.1:0-29670 GCA_034664105.1 Thermoleophilaceae bacterium | reverse complement strand
TGCAGCAGCGCCATCCCGCGCAGCGCGCGCTCGCGCGGCGGGAGGTCGATCGGGTAGAGCAGCGGCCCGGGGAGGTCCTCGACCGGGATCCCGGCGGCGCGCATCTTGGCCTCGAAGGAGCGCGCGCCCTCCTCGTAGATCTCCTCGAGCGTGAAGCCGAAGCACTCCGAGTAGCGGCGATCCCAGCCGGGCGGGGCGAACACGCCGACGGTGTGGGGGAGGACATCGCGCAGCAGGTCGGCAACCGCCTCGGGGACGTCGGGGTCCTCGGACGCGAGGTCGCGCAGCAGCTTGACCCCGAAGCCGATGTGGCGCTGCTCGTCGAGCGAGACGTTGCGCATCCCGGCGCGGAAGGCCGGCAGCACGTCCTGCTCGGTCAGGTAGGCCTCGATGAAGTGCTGGCCCGGCTGGGCCAGCGTCGCCTCGACGATCACGTGGTACATCGCGACGGCCTGGGCGAGCTTCGTGCGCGAGCGGTCGCGGCGCAGCTCGGCGGTCACGCGATCGAGGTGCTCGAACGTCTTGACGAAGCCGTAGGTCAGCTCGCCGCGGGTCGCGTCCAGCGCGGAGGAGATCGTGCCGTCGCCGAAGCCCACCACTTCGTGCATGAAGCGCTTGAAGAAGACCGCGTGACGCGCCTCGTCGGCCTGCTGGGTGGCGAGGAAGTACTTCTGCTCCTCGAGCGGCGCGGCGTCGATGTAGGGCGACAGGCCGTCGGCCACGGCATCCTCGCCCCAGAAGAACAGCGCGTAGTTCCAGAGCGCAGCCTCGCGCTCGAACTCGGTGAACTCCTCGCGCCACTGGCGCGCGTCCTCGGTGAAGTCGATCGCCGTGGCGCTCCAGTTGCCCTTCTCCCAGCGGGCGTACAAATCGTCGTAGGAGAGTCTGTCGGCAACCGTCCGGACCGGTACATTTGTTTGCATGGGCGGAACAAATGTACCGAAAGGTCCGGCCCGGCGCGAGCACATACTGCGCGCCGCGCTCGCCCTGATCGGTGAGCACGGCACCGACGCCGTCACTCACCGCGCCGTGGCCGAGCGGGCGGGGCTGCCGGTGTCGGCCACCACCTACTGGTTCGCCTCGAAGGAAGAGCTGCTGCAGGAGACCCTGCTGCTGGCCACGCGCGAGGAGGTCGAGCGGCTCGAGCGCCTGGTGCTCGACCTCGCGCCGCGCGAGCTGGACGTACGCGAGTGGGCGCGCGCGGTCTCCGCGGTGCTCGCGGCCGATCTCGAGTCCGACCCCATGCGCCACGTCGCCTTCACCGAGCTGGTGCTCGAGGGCACGCGCCGACCCTGGCTGGCCGAGGAGGTGGCCCGCTGGCACTCCGCCCACCTGCGCCTGGCCGAGCTGGGCCTGCGCGCGACCGGGGGGCCGGATCCGAGCGCGGACGCGCCGCTGATCGTCGCCACGATCACCGGGTTCATGCTCGGCCAGCTCGTGACCCCCGTCGACGACTTCGAGGAGCGCATCTTCAGGCCGGCGCTCGAGCGCCTGTTCACCAAGCTGACCGAGCGGGCACCGGTGTCGGCGTGACGCTCGCCCACCGCGAGGCCGGGCCCTCCGACGGGCCGGTCGCGCTGCTGGTGCACGGGTTCCCGCAGAGCTCCTTCATGTGGCGCGGGGTCATGCCGGCCCTCGCGGCCGCCGGCTGGCGCGCGCTCGCGCCGGACCTCGCCGGGTTCGGCGACTCGCCGCCGGACGCGCCGGGCACCTGGGAGCGCCAGGTGGAGGCGCTCGAGGGCTTCCGCCGCGACCTGGGGGTCGAGCGCTGCGTGCCCGTGGTGCACGACTGGGGCGGGCTGATCGGGCTGCGCTGGGCGTGCGAGCACCCCGACGCCGTGCGGGCGCTCGTGATCAGCTCGAGCGGCTTCTTTCCCGACGGCAAGTGGCACGGAATGGCGCAGGGGCTGCGCACGCCCGAGGTCGGCGAGCAGGCGCTCGAGGGACTCGACCGCCAGGGCTTCGGCGGCCTGCTGCCCGGCTTCGACAGCGAGGCGGCCGACGAGTACTGGAAGGCACTCGCGGACGACGCGCACAAGCGCAACGCGCTGGAGCTGTACCGCTCGGGCGACTTCGAGAAGCTGGCCGGCTACCGGCTGGCGGACCTCGAGGTGCCGGTGCTGCTGGTCTGGGGCGAGCACGACGAGTTCGCTCCGCTGGCCGGCGCCCATCGGTTCGAACGCGAGCTGCCCGACACCGAGCTGGTGGTGGTCGAGGGCGCCAGTCACTTCGTCTGGGAGGACCAACCGGAGCGCTGCGCCGCGGCGCTCACCGACTTCCTTGGCAGAATCCCATCATCGAGCGGCTCTTCGACCTAGAGGACTCCCCCGGCGGCCGAGCCCCGTCGGGCGAGCTGCCCTTGGCCGCCCGCATGCGCCCGTCGTCGCTCGGCGAGTTCGTCGGCCAGGACCACCTGCTTGGCCGCGGGTCGGCGCTGCGCACCGCGATCGAGGAGGGCAAGCCCCACTCGATGATCCTGTACGGGCCACCGGGCACGGGCAAGACCACGCTCGCGCGCCTGCTCGCCGTGAACGCGCGCGCCGCGTTCGAGGAGGCCTCCGCGGTCAACGCCGGCCGCGCCGAGGTGCGCGACGTGCTCAAGCGCGCCCAGCACCGGCGCGACACCAGCGGCGAGCGCACGATCTTCTTCCTCGACGAGATCCACCGCTTCAACAAGGCGCAGCAGGACACGCTGCTGCCGGGGGTGGAGGAGGGCCTGGTGGTGCTGGTCGGCGCCACCACCGAGAACCCGTACTTCGAGGTGAACTCGGCGCTGCTCTCGCGCTGCCGCGTGTACGAGCTGCGCGCGCTCGACGACGAGCACGTGCTGGCCCTGCTGCGGCGCTCGCTCGGAGACGAGCGCGGCATCGCCGGCGCGCCGCGCGTGGACGACGACGCGCTCGAGTTCCTCGCCGCGCGCTCGGCGGGCGACGCGCGCACGGCGCTGTCGGCGCTGGAGCTGGCCTGCGAGACGGTCGCAACGCGGAAGCCGGCGCACTCGGCCGAGCCGAGCGCTTCGGCGAACGGCGGCGGGGCGGTCACGCTGCGGGTGGCCGAGGACGCGCTGCAGCGCAGCGCGATCCTCTACGACAAGGGCGGCGACCTGCACTACGACCTGATCTCGGCGTGGATCAAGTCAACGCGCGGCTCGGACCCGGACGCGTCGCTGCTCTACCTGGCCGCCATGCTCGAGGGCGGCGAGGACCCGCGCTTCATCGCCCGCCGGATGGTCATCCTCGCCAGCGAGGACATCGGCAACGCCGACCCGCGCGCGCTCGAGGTGGCGGTCAACGTGGCGCACGCCGTGGAGCACGTGGGGCTGCCCGAGTGCGCCCTCAACCTCGCCCAGGCCGCCGTCTACCTCGCGCTCGCGCCGAAGTCGCCGGCCTCCTACAAGGCGCTCGGCCGGGCTCGGGAGTGGGTGCGCGAGCACGGCACTCCGGAGCCGCCGGCGGCGCTGCGCAGCGCCGCCTACCCGGGTGCGAAGAAGCTCGGCCGCGGGCTCGACTACGACTACCCGCACGACCATCCCGAGGGCGTGTCCGAGCAGGAGCTGATGCCGGGCGAGGCGATCGGCGAGCGCTTCCTCGAGCTGACCGACCACGGCGACGAGCGCGAGCTGCGCGAGCGCCTCGAGCGAATCCGCAAGGCACGCAAGCGAGATTAGGATCCCTGCCCATGGAAGCCGCCGTCACGTCCATCACGCCAGAGCTCGAATCGTTCAGCCCGCTGGACGGCGCCCGGCTTGGAGCGGTGGACACGATCCGCCCCGACGCGGTCCAGTCGGTCGTGGACGACGTGGCCAGCGTCCAGCCCTTCTGGGCGCAGCTGCCGCTGTCCGACCGCGCGCTCTACATGCGCCGCGCGGGGCAGGCGATCATCGACCAGCTGGAGGACCTCGCGCAGCTGCTGAGCCGCGAGCAGGGCAAGCCCATCAACGAGTCGTACGTGATGGAGCTGCTGCCCACGATCGACGCGCTGCGCTGGCTGGCCGAGGCCGGCCCGGGGATCCTCGAGGACGAGCGCGTGCCGCTGCCGGTCTTCATCAAGCAGAAGCGCGCCCGCTTCACGTTCGAGCCGCTCGGCGTGGTCGGGGTCATCGCGCCCTGGAACTACCCGTGGTCGATCCCCTTCGGCGAGGTGGCCATCGCGCTGATGGCCGGCAACGGCGTGGTGCTCAAGCCGGCGTCGCTGACGCCGCTGATCGGGCAGCGCATCCAGGAGGTGTTCGAGCGCGCCGGCGTGCCGGAAGGGCTCGTGCGCACCGTGCACGGCGGCGGCGCGGTGGGGCAGGCGCTGGTCGAGTCGAGCGTGGCCAAGATCTTCTTCACGGGCTCGGTGGAGGTCGGGCGGGGGGTCGGCGAGGAGTGCGCGCGGCGCCTGAAGGGCTCGGTCCTCGAGCTGGGCGGCAAGGACCCGATGGTGGTGTGCGAGGACGCGAACATCCCCAACGCGATCTCGGGCTGCCTGTGGGGCGGCTTCGCCAACGCCGGGCAGACCTGCTCTGGCATCGAGCGCGTGTACGTGGTCGGCGAGGTGGCCGACCGCTTCGCCGAGGGCGTGGTGGAGGGAGCGCGCGCCCTGCGCGTTGGCGACCCGATCGACTACGACACCGAGATCGGGCCGATGGTCTCGCGCGAGCAGTTCGAGCTGGTGCGTGAGCTGGTGGACGACGCCGTGGCGAACGGAGCGACGTTGCACTGCGGCGGTCCGGTGGACGTGCCCGAGTTCCCGAGCGGCAACTTCTACGCGCCAGCCGTGCTCACCGGCGTCACGCACGACATGCGCATCATGCGCGAGGAGATCTTCGGGCCGGTGGTGCCGATCGTGAGCGTCGACTCCGAGGACGAGGCGATCGCGCTGGCCAACGACTCCAAGTTCGGCCTGGGCGCCTCGGTCTGGACGATGAACCGGGCCAAGGGCGAGCGGATCGCCGAGCGGATCCAGTCCGGCATGGTCTGGATCAACGACCACATGTTCAGCCACGGCGCCTGCTCCTGCTCCTGGGGCGGCGTGAAGGAGTCCGGCCTGGGGCGCTCGCACTCCAAGTTCGGCCTCTGGGAGTGCGTGAACATCAAGCTCGTGACCTGGGAGCCCTCGCGCACGCGGGACTTCTGGTGGCACCCGTACGACGACTCCCTCGGCAAGGCGATGAGCGCCTCCGCGCGGCTGCTCTACGGCCGCGACGCCGACAAGCCGGCCGCGCTGCGCCGCGGCCTGTTCCCGCTCATGAAGGTGGGCCGGAAGACGCTGCGCGACGTGTTCAAGCGCTAGCTCCGCCTAAGGGGTCATCAGAGGCGAATTGCCGATGTAAGGGGTCCGTCTTAGCCGTACCTTCGCTTGCATGACCGGACTCCTCACACAAGCGGCCGCCACCGAGCACATCAACGATCTGCGCGCGGTCGCCGCCAAGCGCCGCCGGCCGGCGTTTGCGGGGCTGCACCGCCCGCGCCGTGCCCTCGCCCCCTGAGCGCCCCTTCCCTCCGGCGCCGGGCGGCGGGGGCACCCCCGGCGCGGTGGCGCGACGTGCCTAGACTGTTCCGCATGCCCGCGCAGGCCTACGCCGGCAAGGAATGTGTCTGTCAGCTCCGCAAGGGGATCTGCGACCAATCCTGCGTCCAGGGGATGCTCGACACCCCCTTCTACATCGCCTGCCTGCGACTCAGCGGGCGCCGCTGCATGGTCGTGGGCGGAGGCGACATCGGGCTCGAGAAGGTCGAGGGCCTGCTCGCCTGCGACGGCGACGTCACGCTGGTGGCTCCCGACGCGATCGAGCCGCTCCAGCAGCTCGCCCGCGAGGGATCGATCCGCTGGGAGCGGCGCGAGTACGGAGGCGCAGCCGACCTCGAGGGCGTGTTCATGGTGATCGCCGCGACCGACGACACCGACGTGAACATCGCGGTGTTCGAGGACGCCGAGCGGCGCGCGATGCTCGTCAACGTGGTCGACGTTCCCCCGCTCTGCAACTTCATCCTGCCCGCGATCATCCGCACCGGGCCGCTGGCGATCGCCATCTCCACCGCGGGCGCCTCGCCCGCGCTCGCCAAGCGCATCCGCGACGAGATCGCCGACGAGTACGGCGAGCCCTACGCCCGCCTGGCCATTCTGCTGAACGAGGTGCGTGGCTGGGCCAAGGCCACGCTGCCCACCTATCAGGACCGCAAGGCGTTCTTCGAGTCGATCGTGAACGGCGAGCCGGATCCGATCGAGCTGCTGCGCCAGCGCGACGAGGCGGCGGTCCGCGACCTGATCGCCGCGGCGCGACAGTCCTACCAGCCTGTCTGACGAGCTCACACACCTCGACGAGGCCGGGCGCGCCCGGATGGTCGACGTGGGCGACAAGCAGGTCACCGACCGCCGGGCACGGGCTCAGGCGACGGTGCGGATGTCGGCCGAGACCGCCGCCGCGGTCGCTCGCGGGGACGCCCCCAAGGGCGACGTGATCGGCACCGCCCGGATCGCCGGCATCCAGGCCGCCAAGCGCACAGCCGAGCTGATCCCGCTGTGCCACCCGTTGGGGCTCTCGTTCGTGGACGTGGAGGCCGAGCTGCGCGAGACCGAGGTGGTGCTGATCGCCGAGGCGCGCACCACCGGCCAGACCGGCGTCGAGATGGAAGCGATGACCGCCGCCGCGGTCGCCGCCCTGACCGTGTACGACATGGTCAAGGGGCTGGAGCGCGGCGTCGAGATAGCGGAGGTCGTGCTGCTCGAGAAGTCGGGCGGGCGGCACGACTGGCGCCGATGAAGGCAGCGGTGGTCACCGTGTCCAGCTCGCTGGCTCGCGGCGAGGGCGAGGACGTCTCCGGCCCGCGGCTGGCCGAGCTGTGCGAGGCGGCGGGCCTCGAGGTGTCGTGCGAGACGGTCGCCGACGATCGCGGGGCGATCACGGGCGTCCTGAAGCGGCTGGTCGACCAGGAGGGCGTGCGGTTCATATTCACCACGGGCGGCACCGGCCTGACCGTCGATGACGTGACGCCCGAGGCCACGCGCGACGTGATCGACCGCGAGGCACCCGGCTACGCCGAGGCGATCCGCGCCGACTCGCGCGAGCACACCCCGCTCGGGCTGCTCACGCGCGGAGTGTCCGGAGTGCGCGGGCGCACCCTGATCGTGAACTTCCCCGGGAACCCGAAGGCGATCGACCAGTCCTGGCCGATCCTCGCTCCCACTCTGGAGCACGCGGCCGCCACCCTCGAGCGGGACTAGGTTTGCCCCACGCGGGGTACTAATCGGCCCGGTGGGTCGAGTGGTCCTCGTCGTCGCGCTCGTGCTCGTGCTGGCCGCGCCGGCGTTCGCGCACCACGAGGACACGCAGCTGGGCCCGGCCCTCCCCGCGCTCCCCACCTCTGGCAACCCGGCCGACGACGGCCGCTTCGGCCCGCCGTTCGAGGAGCCCGGGGTGGGCGATGTCCCGACCCAGGACCGCTGCGTGGTCGGCACCGACGGCGTGACCCGCTGCAAGCCCGCCGCCGGCAGCATGAGCGTGCTGCCGAACGGCCGCATCGTGTACTGGAACGCGCTCGAGGGGACGGAGCGGATCGAGCGGTCGCTGATCACCGACTACGGCAGCGTCGCTCTGAACGACCAGTCGCGGCTGCTGAACCTCGCCACCGACCCGCCCACGTGGACGGTGCCGTCGCCGTCCGATGCCGGAGCCAATCCCGGCGGCTACGGCAACCCGCTGTTCCCTGGCGGCAACGGCGAGCCCAACAACGACGGTGCGCTGTTCTGCTCCGACCACACGTTCCTCCCCGACGGCCGCATCATCGCCACCGGCGGCACCGCCTACTACCAGGACCCGGAGATCGCCGACACGGGCATCGGCGTGGTGGAGCTCGAGGGGCTGCGCGCCACCCGCATCTACGACCCGGCAACCAACCGCTGGTCGCAGACCGGCTCGATGAACGTGGGCCGCTGGTACCCGAGCCTGGTATCGCTCGGGAACGGCAAGGAGTTCGTGGCGAGCGGCGTGGAGAAGCTGGTCAAGCCGGTCTATCCGGACCACCCGGAGGACTCGTTCACGAACGTCCGCAAGACCGAGACTACGACCCGGCCGCCGGGAAGTGGACCGACAACGGCCCCGACGCGGAGCGCTCGCTGCCGCTGTTCGCGCGCCTGCACCTGCTGCCCAATGGCCACGTCTACTACAACGCGGCCGGGCAGTCGTTCAACCCGCTCGGCCAGGCCTACGACGAGGCGCTCTGGAACGTCGCGGCCTCCTACGACCCGACGACCGGACGCTGGAAGGACCTGGGCATCCCCGGGCTCGAGGGCGGCACGCTCGCGAACCTGCTCGACCTCGACTTCGGCCAGCCGCTCTCCGACCTGTCGAAGCTCGGCATCCCCGGGGGCGGCAAGAGCTTCACGATCCCCGGCTTCCGCGGCTCCACGTTCTCGGTGATGTTGCCGCTGCAGCCGGATCTGCTCGGCCGCTACACGAAGGCGTCGTTCCTGACCGCCGGCGGCGTGGTCAACCCGCCGAGCCCGGGCAGCTACCTGTCCACCAGCGACGCGCGCATCACGACCGTCGACACCGAGCGCGGCGACGCCATCTCGACCAAGCCGACCGGCGACCTGAGCCGGCCGCGCTGGTACCCGTCGGGCGTGCTGCTGCCGACCGGCGAGGTGATCGCCTTCTCCGGCGCCGACCGCGACGAGGTGGCATCTCCCGGCCTGGAGCTGCCGGTGAAGCAGGCCGAGCTCTGGAATCCCGACACCGGCGACTGGCGCCCGATCGCCGAGGGTCACCGGCCGCGGACCTACCACAACACCGCGGCGCTGCTGCCCGACGGGCGCATCCTGATCGGCGGCCACGCGCCGATCACCACGCTCTACCTCAAGCACATCAGCCTGCCGGGGTTCTCACCGAACGAGCGCGACCCGAGCTTCGAGCTGTACAGCCCGCCCTACCTGTTCCGCGGGGCGCGGCCGGCCATCGCGTCGGCGCCATCGACGGCCGGCTACGGCGGGACGATGCAGGTCGTCGTCGACCGGCCGGCGAGCGAGATCGACAGCGTGGTGCTGGTGCGCAACCCGACTCCCACGCACGTGACGGACGCCGACCAGCGCAGCGTGGTGCTGCGGGTGATCGGGCGCCTGGGCAACCGGCTGACCGTGGCCACGCCGCCGAACGCCAACGTGGCCCCGCCCGGGCCCTACATGCTGTTCGTCAACCGCAAGACCGACAAGGGCCCGGTGCCGTCGGTCGCGAAGCAGCTGACGCTCCACTAACCGGCCAGACCTCATCGGGGGGCGGGGGCGTGAGCCCCCGGTGTCATCCGGCCAGCAGGCCCTTCTTGGCGAGCTCCTCCAGCGCCTGGGGCGACTTCTGGAGCTGCTCCAGGCCCATGCCCGCGAGGACCTCCGGCGTCTTCGAGAACTGCACGTCCGAGTAGTCGATCAACTGCACGCGGTTGCCCCACGGGTCGTGGAAGTCGACGCCGGGGCCGCCGAGCAGCTCAGCGCCGGCCTGCTCGGCCAGCGTCTTGGCGCGCTCGCGGTCGTCTACGACCAGGCCGAAGTGGCGGGCCCCGTCGGGCTCCTGGGTGCGGCCCTCGGCAAGCACGAGGAACTGGTCGCCCATGTCGAGGAAGGCCATGCGCCCGGCGCGGCCGCGCAGCTCGAAGTCGAAGACGCGCCCGTAGAACTCGAGCGCCTGCTCGACATCACCGACCTCGAGGACGATGTGGTTGATGCCGACAAGGCGAGCGCGGTCGGGCACGGCGCTTGAGGCTACCGGGGCGTAAAGCAGCAACCAGGGCGACCCCCGCCCCCGCCCCGGAGCGCCGCGGCAAGGGGTGTGGGCCCCGAAGTGGGGGCTATGCCTGACGTTCGGGGCCCACACTCGGCCTGGCCGCCTTTATTGCTGCCGTTCGCCCGGGGCGCGCCGGGCGCCCGGCGGGGCGCGCCGTTCGCCCGGGGCGCGCCGTTGGCCGGGGGGGCGCGCCGTTGGCCGAGGGGCGCGCCGGGCGCCGTGGGCGCGCCGGGCGCCCGGGGCGCGCCGTTCGCCCGGGGCGCGCCGGGCGCCCGGTCCCCCACCCATAGGCTTCCCCGCGTGGCGGCGATCGAGCTCGACGGCCTCGAACGGCGGTTTGGCGAGCGCATCGCGCTCGCCGGCGTCAGCGTGCGCGTGGAGCCCGGTCAGACGCTGACGGTGCTGGGCGGCAACGGGGCCGGCAAGTCGACCCTGCTGCGCGTGCTGGCCGGCTTGCTGCGCCCCCACGGCGGCAGCGCCCGCGTGCTCGACGCCGACCTGCCGCGAGAGCGCTGGAAGCTGCCCGGCCAGATCGGCTACCTCGGCCACGACCCGCTGCTCTACCGCGACCTCAGCGGCCGCGAGAACCTGCGCTACCACGCCCGGCTGCACGGCGTTCCCCAGGCGCGGGTGGACACGGTGCTGCGCGAGGTCGGCATGGAGCGCCGCGCCGACGACCCGGTGAGGGAGCTCTCGCGCGGCATGGTTCAGCGCGTGGCCGCCGCCCGGGCGGTCCTGCACGAGCCGCCGCTGCTGCTGCTCGACGAGCCGCGCGCCAACCTCGACCCCGCCGCCGCGGAGCTGCTCGAGCCGCTGATCGGGCGCGCCTCCAGGCGCACGCGCGTGCTCGTGAGCCACGACGTGCGCGGCGCGCTCGCCGAGGCCGACGTCGTGCTGCGCCTCAAGCGCGGGCACCCCGTGGCCGAGGACGAGGAGCTGTACCGGTGATCGAGGAGCTGTACCGGTGATCGAGGAGCTGCGCTCGTGATCCGCGCGGCCACCGTCATCCTGCGCAAGGACCTGCTGCTGGAGTGGCGCACCAAGGAAGCGGTGCCGGCCATGACGCTGTTCACGATCACGGTCTACGTGCTGTTCCACTTCGGGCTTGACCGCGACTCGCTCGACGGCGCGCTGGCCGCCGGAGTGCTGTGGGTCACGCTGCTGCTGGCGTCGGTGATCGGCGTGACGCGGCTGTTCGCCGCCGAGCGCGAGCAGGGCGGCATCGACGCGCTGCTGCTGGCGCCGGTGGACCGCACCGCGCTGTTCCTGGCCAAGGCGAGTGCGTTGTTCCTGTTCCTGGTGGCGGTGGAGATCGTCGCCGTGCCCGCGTTCGACCTGCTGCTGCTCGGCCCCGGGCTGGGCGGAACGCTGCCGGAGCTGCCACTGATCCTGCTGCTCGGCAACCTCGGCGTGTCCGCGGTCGGCGCGCTGGTGGCGGCGCTGGCCGCCGAGACCCGAACGCGCGAGCTGATCGTGCCGCTGTTGCTGCTGCCGTTGCTGGTGCCGCTGCTGATCTCGTGCGCCCAGGCGACCGAGCCGCTGATGCGCCAGGACCAGGGTCCCGAGGACCTGGGACGCTGGCTTGGTCTGCTCACGCTTTACGATGTCGTGTTCGTGCTTGTCTCAGTCGCTGTCTTCGACTTCTTGCTCGAGGACTGATGTATTCGAAGGGCCTCGTCCCCCTGGCAGCAGCCACCGTCGTGGCGGTCACGACGGCGTTCGCGCTCGTCTTCTTCTACGCGCCGCTCGACGGCGACCAGGGCTTCATCCAGAAGGTCTTCTATCTCCACGTGCCGATGGCGATCGTGGCCTTGGGCGGCTTCGTGGCCGGCGGCGTGTTCGCGATCCGCCACCTGCGCTCGGGCGACCCCTCATGGGACCTGCGCTCGTACGTGGCGATCCACCTGTCGATCATCCTGGGGCTCGGCGTGCTCGTGACCGGCGCGATCTGGGCCAAGGCCTCGTGGGGCCACTGGTGGGTCTGGGACGAGCCCGTCCTGGTGTCGTTCCTGGTCGTGTTCCTCCTCTACTGCGTGTACTTCCCGCTGCGCTTCTCGATCGAGGACCCCGAGCGCCAGGCGCGCTACTCGTCGGTGTTCGCCATCACGGCCGGCGCGTTCGTGCCGCTCAACTTCACGGCGGTGCGTCTGGCCGAGGCCTACACCCACCCGCGCGTGCTCTCGCAGACGGGCGGCAGCCTGCCCGGCGAGATGCGCCTGACCTTCCTGGTCGGGCTGGTGGCCATGACGCTGCTGTTCGTGACGCTCTGGAAGTTCGAGCTGACGGCCAAGCACGCCGCGCTGCAGCTGAGCCGGCTGCGCCGTCGCCGCGCCGACCGCGAGGCGGTGGCGGCGTGAACTGGCTCGCGGCACCGGCCCTGCCGCTCGACGAGGCCGGCAAGTACGTCGCCGCCGCCTACATCGTCTTCCTCGCCCTGATCCTGATCTACGTGGCGATCATGGCGGCGAAGCTGGTGCGCATCGACCGCGAGCTGACCGAGCTGGCCGAGGAGGACGAGTGACCGGCGAGCTGCTCGCGCTCGGCGCCTCGCACAAGACCGCGCCGCTGCCGCTGCGCGAGAAGCTGGCGCTGCCGTCCGGGCGCGCCGCCCGCGTGCTCGGCGAGCTGACCGACCACCCCCGCGTGCACGAGGCCGTGGCGCTGTTCACCTGCAACCGCACCGAGCTGTATCTGGTGACCGACGACGCCCTCGAGGCCGAGAACGCCGCGCTGACGATCCTCTCCAGGCAGGCCGAGCTGAGGCCGACCGAGCTGATCGCCTCGCTCTACTCGCTGCGCGGCCGCGAGGCCGTGGAGCACCTCTTCTCCGTCACCTCGGGGCTCGACTCGATGATCGTCGGCGAGGCCGAGATCCAGGGCCAGGTCAAGCGCGCCTACGAGATGGCGCTGGTCGAGGGCGTCAGCGGGCCGGTGTCCAACCGGCTGTTCCGGGACGCGCTCGCGGCCGGCAAGCGCGTGCGCACCGAGACCGGCGTGGCCCGCTCGAACGTGTCGATCTCCACGGTCGCCGTGCAGCTGGCCTCCGACTTCCTCGGCGAGCTCGCCGACCGCCGCGTGCTGGTGATCGGCGCCGGCGAGAACGCCGAGCTGACCGCGCGGGCCCTGCGCGACCGCGGCGTGGAGACGCTGTTCGTGGCCAACCGCCGCTACGACCGCGCACTGGGGCTTGCACAACGCTTCGGCGGCCGCGCGGTGACGTTCGAGGACATGCCGCGCGAGCTGGAGGCGGCCGACATCGTCGTCACCTCCACCGGGGCGCCCCACCAGATCGTCGGTCGCGAGGAGCTGGAGTTCGTGGCCGCGTCGCGCATGGGCCGCCCGCTGGTGCTGATCGACCTGGCGGTGCCGCGCGACATCGAGCCGAGCGTGCGCGACTGCCCCGGCATCGCGCTCTACGACATGGACGACCTCCAGCGCGCGGTGGCGCGCAACCTCGACGCCCGTGTGGCGGAGGCAGAGGAGGCGCTCGTGCTCGTGCGCGAGGAGGTCCAGCGCTTCGAGAGCTGGATCGCCAGCCTGGAGGTGGTGCCGACGATCTCGGCGCTGCGCCAGCGCGCCGACGAGGTGGTCCGGCAGGTGCTCGCGGAGAACGAGTCACGCTGGGAGTCACCCTCGGCGGCCGACCGCGAGCGCGTCGAGCTGATGGCGAAGGCGATCGCCTCGCGGCTCCTGCACGAGCCGACCGTGCGCCTGAAGGAGCGCGGCTCCTACCACCACCTGCATACGCTGCGCGAGCTGTTCGGGCTCGACCCGGCGCCCGCCGAGGAAGCTCCCGCCGCGGAGGTCACGCGGCTGGACACGCGCCGCCGCCCGGCGTGATCCGGCTGGGAACGCGCGGCAGCGCCCTGGCGCTGGCGCAGGCGACCTGGGTGGCCGAGCGTCTGGCGGACGAGGCCGAGCTGGTCACGATCACCACCTCCGGCGACCGCGGCTCGCGGGACGACAAGTCGCGCTTCGTCAAGGAGATCGAGGAGGCGCTGCTGGCGGGGACCATCGACCTGGCGGTGCACTCCGCCAAGGACGTGCCAGGCGAGCTGCCCGCCGGGCTCTCGATCGTGGGGGTGCCCGAGCGTGCCGATCCCTACGACGCGCTCTGCGGCGCGGCCTCGCTCGACGAGCTGGAGGCCGGTGCCGTGGTGGGCACCGCGAGCGTGCGCCGGCGCGCCCAGGTGATGGCGCTGCGGCCCGACCTGGAGCTGCGCGACCTGCGCGGGAACGTGGACACCCGCCTGCGGCGGCTCGCGGACGGCGACTTCGACGCGATCGTGCTGGCGCGGGCCGGCCTGGAGCGCCTGGGGCGCGCGGGCGAGGGCGAGCCGCTGCCGGCGCTGGTGCCGGCCCCGGGCCAGGGTTGCCTGGCCCTCGAGGCGCGCGCCGGCGACGAGCAAGCGGGCGCCGCGGCGGCGCGGCTCACCGACCGCGACGCGCTGGTCGCGCTGACGGCCGAGCGCGCGCTCGTGACGGTGCTCGACGCCACCTGCCACACGCCGATCGGCGCGTTCGCCGAGCAGCGCGACGGCGCGCTCACGCTGACCGCGTTCGTCGGCCTCCCCGATGGCTCCCACTGGATTCGCGACGAGCTGGACGGGGACGCGGCGGAGCCGGCGGCCCTCGGCGCGGCCCTGGCACAGCGGCTGGAGACGGCCGGCGCCCGCGAGCTGCTCGAGCGGGCTGAGCGGGCGGCACAACCGCAGTAGACGTACGCTGGGCCGATGACCACCCTTGGGCGCGAGACCGTGTGCGCCTGCATCATCGCCCGCGACGAGGAGGAGCGCCTGCCCGCGGCGCTCGCCAGCGTCGCGTTCTGCGATGACGTGGTCGTGGTCGACTCCGGCTCGCTCGACCGCACGGTCGAGCTGGCGCGCGCGACCGGGGCGCGGGTGGTCGAGCACCCCTGGAGCGGGTTCGGCGCGCAGCGCAACGTCGCCATCGACAGCGCCACCGCCGACTGGATCCTCGAGGTGGACGCCGACGAGCGCGTCACCTCGCAACTGCGTGCGGAGATCGAGGCCTTCCTTGCCGAGGTGCCCGCGGGGGTGGACATCTGCGGCGTGCCCTGCCGCGACGTGTTCCTCGACGGGCGCCTGGGCCCGTCGTCGAAGTACCCGAAGTACCGGCTGCGGCTGTTCCGCCGCGGCGTCTATCGCCACGACGAGGACCTGGCCGTGCACGAGGGGCTGTGGGCGTTCGGCCGCACGTGGGCGTTCGAGGGTGACCTCGAGCACCTGCTCGCGGACAGCCTTCCGGAGGCGATCGGCGACGCCGCCGCCTACGCCCGGATGGAGGCCGGCCAGCTGAGCGGCCCGATCTCCGCCGGCGCGCGCGTACGCGGCATCGTCGTTCGGCCGTTCGCCAAGTTCGGCTACCGGCTGACGGTTGACGGCGGCTGGCGCGACGGCTGGCGCGGCGTGGCCAAGATCGCGCTCGACTGCTGGGCCGACGCGCTCGTGTGGGTGCTCGCGCGGGGCGACGGCTCCGCCGAGCCGGCGCCGAGCCACTACAGCCAGGATCGGGTGCGGCGCGGGCCGGTCCGGCTGGTGGCGATCGCCTCCGGCTCAGAAAGCACCGTCCGGGCGACTCGCTGGCTCATGGGCGCGCAGGCCGCCGGAGCCGATGTCGCCCTCGTCACCGACCACCCGCCGGATGCCGACCATGGGCCCCTGCACGTGCGCGACGTCGAGCGCATGACCCCGCTGCGCCTGATCAGGGCCCTCGACGCCGAGGTGCAGCTGCGCGGCGTGGACGCGTTCGTTCCCTGCGGCAGGCGTGAGCGGCGACTGTCGCGGCTGCTGCCGCCCGACCTGCGCGCCCCGTTCGGCGCGCTCGATCCCGACACCGACCCGGCCGAGGCGGAGCGCCTGGTGCGGGCCGCCACTCGCTGACGTGGCCCTCGAGGGCCGAGACATCGTCTGCGTGGGCTTCGGCGAGTGGGACGCCGAGCTGTGGACCAACCAGCAGCACCTGATGGCGCGCCTGGGGCAGCGCAACCGCGTGCTGTTCCTCGAGTCGCTGGGGTTGCGCCAGCCACGACTGGCCGGCCGCGACCTGCGCCGGATGGCGCGGCGCGTGCGACGCGCCGCCGACGGGCCGCGCGCGGTCGACGGTCTGCACGTGCTATCGCCGCTGGTGATCCCGCTCCACGGCCGTCCACGCATCGAGCCGCTGAACATGCGGCTGCTGCGCGCCCAGGTCGGGCGGGCGGCCCGGACGCTGGGGCTGGAGCGGCCGCTGCTGTGGAGCTACGTGCCCCAGGCGGACTGGCTGGTCGAGACGCTCGAGCCGTCCGGGATCGTCTACCACTGCGTGGACGACATAGCCGCTCAAAAAGGCGTTCGGGCGGCCGCGTTTCGCGGCGCCGAGGCGCGCTTCGCGGCCCGCGCGGACGTGGTGCTGGCCTCGGCGCCCGCGCTGGCGGAGCGCATGCGCCAACTCAACGATCGGGTCTTCTACGCCCCCAACGTGGCCGACACGGAGCGCTTTGCCACGGCGCTGGAGGACGGTCCCACGGACGCCGCGCTGGCGGCGCTGCCGCACCCGCGCATCGTCTTCACCGGCGCGGTGGTGGCCACCAAGCTGGACCTGGACCTGCTCGCGGGCGTCGCCCGGGCACGACCGGGCTGGTCGATCGCGCTGGTGGGGCCGGTCGGCGCCGGCGATCCGCGCACCGACGTCTCCGTGCTGGAGCGCCTACCCAACGTCCACCTGCTCGGATCGCGGCCGTACGCGGACCTGCCGAACGTGCTGCGCGGAGCCGATGCGGCGCTGGTGCCCTACGCGATCAACGAGCTGACACGCTCCGTGTTCCCCATGAAGATCTACGAGTACCTGTCCGCCGGGCTGCCGGTGGTGACCACGCCGCTGCCGGCCCTGGACGGGACCACCGGGGTGGAGGTGGCGGCCGACGCCCCGGCCACCGTTGCGGCGGTGGAGCGGGCGCTGGCCCGCGACGGCCCGGAGGCTCGGCGGGGGCGCTCGGCGGCAGCGCGCGGCCACTCCTGGGAGGCCCGGCTGAGGGAGATCGACGGCTACCTGTCCGAGCTCGGCCGTGCGTGATCGCGTGCGTCGCCTGGCCCGGAGGATGGGCTACGAGGTGCGCCAGTACACGCCGCTGCACTCCTTTGCGGCCGCACGGGAGGAGCTGCTCCAGCGCCGCGGCGTGGACGTGGTGCTCGACGTGGGCGCCAACGCCGGCCAGTACGGCTCGATGCTGCGCGAGCTGGGCTTCGCCGGGCGGCTGGTGTCGCTGGAGCCGGTCGCGGAGGCCTTTGCCGAGCTGGAGCGACTCGCGGCGACCGACGGCGCCTGGGAGGTGGTCCACGTGGCCGCCTCGGACTCCGATGGGGAGATCACGCTCAACGTGACGGCGGACTCGCGCAGCAGCTCCGTGCTGGCGCGCAACGAGCGCTTCGCGGACAAGGCCGGGTGGGCGCCGAAGGAGAGCCGCCGCGTGCCGGCGCGGCGCCTGGACGGCCTCGTCGGCGAGCTGCTGCGCCCGCGGGAACGCGCCCACCTGAAGCTCGACATCCAGGGCTACGAGCGCAACGTCCTGGACGGCGCCGGCGACGCGCTCGGCCGCTTCGAGGCGCTCGAGCTGGAGCTGAGCGTCACGCCGCTCTACGTGGACCAGCCGCAGCTGGCGGAGATGCTGCCGCTGCTGGCCGAGCGCGGCTTCCGGCCGGTGTGCCTGGAGCCGATCCTGCTGGACGACGATGGGCTGCTGATGGAGCTGGACGGCCTCTTCGCGCGGACCTAGACCGCCGGGAAGTCGTCCCAAGAGCGCGCGTAGCCGGCCAGCTTGCGGGCCAGCCGCTCTAGGTCGGTCCAGTCGCTCTCGGCCTCCCACGACCAGTGCAGCACCAGCGGGATCCACAGGGCGGCCTGAGCGTCGATGGCGCGATCGGCGGCGGCGGCGATGCTCCTCGCGCGTTCGTAGAACGGTGCGTAGACGGGCATGTAGACGGCCGCGCCGCGGCACAGCGGGGTGCGGTGGAAGCCGAACAGCGGCACGGTCTCGGGACCGCCGCAGACGATCTCGTAGTGCTCCGCCAGCACGTCGTACTGCCCGGCCTCGAAGCGGTTGAAGGGCGGGACGAAGGCCCGCGGATGGATCCCCACCTCCGCCAGCCGCGCGGTGCCGACCGCGAGCATCTCCCGCAGCGGCCCGACCTCCAGCCCAACGAGCTCGGAGCGGAGTCGCGGACGCGCGTCCCGGGTGCGGTGGTCATAGCCGTGCAGGGCAAAGGTCACCCCGTCGCGGCGCAGCGCGTCGAGCGTCGCCAGCTCGCGGTCCGAGAGCGGCCGGCTGACCGCCGAAGACGGGTCGAGATAGTCGCGCGCGACCGCGGGGCTGGTGGCGATCATGTACGGCACGCCGGCGTCGGTGAGGATCGAGTGGAAGCGGGCGAACTCGGAGCGTCGGCGCGTGCTCTCGTCGTAGGCGCCGGCCAGCGGGAACTCGTCCACGCGCACGAGGAAGCGCGGAGGGCCGGCCGCCGCCGATCCGAGCACGGCGCGGCGGGCGGCAGCCAGCGGGGCGAGGTTGCGCGCCTCGAAGTCGAACTGCCCGGTCTTCATGGCCAGGCGCTGGAGCCCTCGGATCGCGGCGGGAGGCACCGGCCGCCGCGCCACCGCCCGCGTGACCTCGGCCCGGGTGAGGTCGCGCTTGCTGACCCGCCCCGCCCGCAGCTCCTCGGCGAAGACGAGGCCCGCGCTGCGCTGCTCGTCGGACGTCGGAACCGTCAGCGCGAGGCTCGCGGCCAGCGCCAAGCCCGCGATCTGGGTCAGGGGAAAACGCAGTGCCTTGCGGATCTGGCGACCATAAACCGGCAGGGGTACCCGGCGCCAGCGGGAGGGGCCCATCGCCTTGAACGCCTAGGCTCCGGCGCGACGTGAGCACCCTGGTTGTCTCTTCCTACATGCCCACGCGCGGCACCGGCCGCGCGGCCCGCACGTATGGGATCGTGCGCGCGCTGGCCGCGGCCGGGCCCGTCGACCTGCTCCACACGGGCTTCGGCGCCAGCGCACCCGACCCCGGCTACGAAACGCTCGACGGCGTGCGCCTGCACGCGGTGACCAACTCGCGCGGTGCGCGGCGCGGCCTCGCCTGGGCGCGCTCGCGAGCGTCCGGCGTGCCGAGGGCGGTGGCGCGCGGCGTTTCCCCCGACCTGGCCGCCGTCGCGGAGCGCCTGGCGGGCGCTCCCGGGCGGGGCAGGGTGATCGCCGAGGATGCGATGGCGGCCGTGGCCCTGCTGCGCCTGGCGCGCAAACGGCCGGTGATCTACAGCGCCAACAACCTCGAGTCGGCCTTCCGGCCGGGCCGCGATCCGGACTGGGGCTCGCGGCGTCGCCTGGAGGCGTTCGAGCGACGACTGCTGAAGGTGGCTGCGGAGACCTGGATGCCCAGCCGCGCCGATCTCGAGGGTGCCCGCGCGCTGGCACCGGACGCCGAGCTGCGATACGTACCGAACGTGGTCGACGTCGCGGCGATAGACGCGCGGCGAGAGCCGACCGACCCACCGGAGGCGCTGCTGATCGGCGACTTCACCTACGCACCCAACCGGGAGGGGCTCGACTTCCTGCTGGGAGAGGTCATGCCGCGCGCCTGGGCACGCCAGCCGGAGCTGCGCCTGACGGTGGCGGGCCGCGGCTTCGAGTTCCCAGCCGGCGCGGACCAGCGGCTGGCGGCGCTCGGCTTCGTCGACAGCCTCGATGCGCTCTACGCCCGCGCCGCGTGCGCGCTGGTGCCGCTGCTGAGCGGTGGCGGCTCGCCTGTGAAGTTCATCGAGGCGCTGGCGCACGGGCTGCCCGTGGTGGCCACCCCGCGCGGCGCCGCCGGCGTGGACGCCGAGAGCGGGCGCCACTACTTCGAAGGCGCCGGCGCCGAAGGCTTCGCGCGGGCGCTGCTGGAGGCCATCGATCCGGCGCGGGGCGCCCGCGTGGCGGCCGCCGGCCGCGCCCTGGCCGAGAGCGACTACTCGATCGCGGCGCTGACGCGCCGGCTGGCGGCGTGACCGCATGAGGATCGTCTCGGTGATGACCTCGCCTACGCGAGGCGGGGCCGAATACGCGGCGGTGCGCCTGCTGGACGCCCTGGCCGCGCGCGGCCACGAGGCCGTGCTGCTGACCAGCCACCCCGACACCACTGAGGGCACGCGCGTGGCCGCCCGCCACGTGGATCTCGGCCCGAAGCTCGGGGCCCGCACGTGGCCGCGGCTGGCGATGTCCTGGGCGTTGGTCGGCCGCAAGCTGCGCCGCGAGCTGGAGCGCGAGGCGCCCTTCGACGTCCTGCTGCTGCACTTCAAGAAGGAGCAGCTGCTCGCGCCCCGGCTGCCGCCCGAGCTGCGCTCGCGAGTCGCGTGGGCCGAGTGGGGCCCGGTGCCGACCGCGATGCGCGGCGGCGTGCCGGGTCGCATGTACAGCCGCGCCGCGCGCGAGGTGGCGGCGGTGCTGGCCGTCTCAGAGGGCACCAGGCAGTCGCTGGTCGCCGCGGGCGTGCCGCCCGACCGCGTGGGCGTCGTGCCCAACGCGATCGACCCTGAGCGCTTCCGGCCGCTGCCCGACGCGGGCGCCGCTCACCGCCGCGCGCTCGGCGTGCCCGACGACGCGTTCGCGATCGGCTGCCTGACCCGCTTCAACGCCCGCAAGCGCAACGACGTGGCGATCGACGCCGCGCTGCGGCTCGCGCGCGAGCCGGGACCGCCCGTGCACCTGCTGATGATCGGCGAGGGCGAGACGGAGGCCGAGCTGCGAGCGCGAGCGGCACCGCTCGGGGACGCCGCGCACTTCGTGCCGAGCAGCGGCGCCGAGCCCGCCGAGCTGCTGTCGGCCTGCGACGTCGCGGTGTTCTGCCCCTCGCCCACCGAGGGAGAGCCGCTGGCGATCTCGCTCGGCATGCTCACCGAGCGCCCCGTGATCGCGACCGCCGCCGAGGGCGCCACCGGGCTCGTGCAGCCCGGCACGGGCGCGATAGCCGCCCCCGAGCACGATGCGGCGGCCGTGGCCGAGCTGCTGGCCGGCTACCGGGCCGACCCCGCGCGAGCCCGCGCGGAGGGGCAAGCCGGGCGGACGATGGCCGTGGCGCGGCACGATCCCGCGGTGGTGGCGCGGCTGGCCGAGGCGCTGCTCGACGGAACGCCCTAGGCGGGGCGCATGGTGAGGCGGCGCATGACCGCGAGCAGCCCGGCGACCGCGCCGAACAGCGCGGTGAAGCGCTGGTCGACGCCCGTGAACGACCCGGCGGTCTCGACCACGACCAGCGCGATCAGGCCGCAGAACAGCGCCAGGCCGGCGGCCGAGATCAGCGAGTCCTCGCTGCGGCGCCACACCTGCCAGCCCATCGCGAGGCAGCTGGCCATCACCGCGAGGTAGGCGACCAGGCCCAGGATCCCCAGCTTCAGCCACCACCACAGCGTGACCACGTGCGTGTAGGCGCGGCCGTTCTCGTGATCGACCCCCAGGGGGTGCGTCGCCGTCCACTGCCCGCCCAGGCCGAGCCCGGTGACCGGGTGGCGGCGGATCTCGGCGGTCACGTTCCGCAGCTCGTCGATCCGGTAGCGGTCCTGGGCATTCTGCTCGACCTTGGAGGGCTCCAGAGAGCGAGCACGCTCCACGATCGGGGTCTCGCTCTGCAGCGGCTGGAGCGAGATCGTCCACACGGCCGCGGCCAGCAGCACGCCCACGCCGATGACCACGCGCCGGCCGAGTGGCCGCGAGCCGAGCAGGAGCACCAGCAGGAGCGCCAGCGCCGCGCCGATCCAGAACGAGCGCCGGAACGACAGTGCGAGCGAGAGGACGAGGAACGGCGTGCCGGTGAGCAGCCAGACGGGCACACGGGCACGCGCCTGCACCGCCGCCACGACGCCGAGGATGGCCAGCAGCACGAGCCAGTTGGCGGTCGGCTCGTAGTAGGTGATCGTCGCGCCGTCCACCACGAGACCGACGCCGGCGGCCACCGAGGCCACGCCCAGCACCGCCTTGAGGAGCGCCAGGCCGGCGCCGAAGGCCAGCGCGCCGCGCAGCTGGCGCTCGGTCTCGACTACGTTGACCACGAGCAGCGGCACGAGTGCCAGCCAGACCAGGTGGCGTCCGGCGAAGAGGAGGTCCTTGCCGCTTGTGCCGTCGAACGCTCCGGTCACGACGCCCGCGATCGTGGCCAGCACCACCAGGGCCAGCGGCAACGTGAGCGGCCCGGCCAGTCGCACCGGGCGCCCCGCACGGAGCCGGTGGGCCAGGACCGCGAGGATCGCCAGCAACAGCAGCAGCTCGATCGGCGTCGGCCCGAGCGGCAGGGGGTCGTAGATCACGCGAGTGAAGCCGAGCAGGTCGTCGGTGCGGCCCTCGCAGATCACCATCAGGGCCACGACCAGGGCGACGCTCAGGCGCGCGCGCTGTAGCAGCAGCAGAGCGCCCGCGGCGGCGAGCGGCAGGGCGAGCGCGGCCGGGCCGTAGCGCACGGCGGCAATCCCCACCAGGGCGAGGCCAGCGGCTACCGACGCGACGGCGGCCCGGGGGACGCCTGGCGCGCGCATGCTCAAAGCGGACATCCGACCCGAGTGTAAGTCGACCCCAGCATCCTGCGGAAAAAAATGCTCGCCGGAATCGCCAAAGTCATGAGATGCTGGTCGTGAACTCGCATGAGTGCGGTCAGCCAGATCGATCCGCACGCCTCCGCCCCGCCGCCGATGACTCACCCGGCGCCGTCCCGCGGCTCGGCGTGGAACTACGCCCTCGAGCGGGAGGGATGGACGTCCCTGCTCGTATTCGCCGACGCCCTGGCCGCGCTTGCCGCGATCCTGATCGCGATCGCGGTCACGGAGACGCCGGGCGTGACCGGCCCCGAGTACGGCTCGCTGTTCGCCCTGATGCTCGCCGTCCCGGCCATGCTGCACGTGCGCGGGGTCTACCGGCGCCGCGTCCGCATCGCCCTGCGCGCGCTGTCGCCGATGCTCGGAGCGATCTCCGTCGCCGCGATGGGCGTGCTCACCTGGGACGTCGTCGTCTTCGGCGGTGCTGGCCTGGCCCCGCTGATCGGGTGGATCTGGGTTCTTACGATCCTCCTGCTGGCGGGCGCACGCTGCGGGCTCGCGCTGGCGCGCCGCCAGGCACGCATCAAGGGCCTGGCCGGCAAGCCGACCCTGATCGTCGGCGCCGGCGTGGTCGGCAAGGCAATCGCCCAGCGACTGTCCGCGCAGCCCGAGTACGGACTGCACCCCGTCGGCTTCCTCGACGAGTACCCGCCGGCCCGCCCCAACGGCGACGGCGGCAAGGCGGACCGCGTGCTTCCGATCCTGGGTGCCCCCGCCGACCTCGCCGAGGTCGCCGCCGCGCATTCCGCCCAGCACGTCATCTTCGCCTTCACGTCCGAGCCCGACCAGAGCCTGCTGGCGCTGGCCAGACGCTGCGAGCAGCTCGGGCTGGAGGTCTCGCTGGTCCCGCGACTGTTCGAGTCGATGAACGACCGCGTGGCCCTCGACTGGGTCGGGAGCCTCCCCGTGCTGGGGATCCGGCCGCTCGACCCCAAGGGCTGGCAGTTCCGCGTGAAGTACGCGATCGACAGGCCGACGGCGCTGCTCGCGCTGCTCGCCATGTCCCCGGTGATGGCGGCTCTCGCGATCGCCGTGAAGCTCAGCTCGCCCGGCCCGATCCTGTTCCGCCAGCGGCGCATCGGCCAGGACGGGCAGATCTTCGAGATGCTCAAGTTCCGCTCGATGCACATCCCGGACAAGGACGTGGAGTTCGTGCCGCCTCCGGGGTTCGCTCCGGGTGGCGTCGAGGGCCCGGACCGGCGCACGCCGATCGGCCGGTTCCTGCGCCGGAGCGGGCTCGACGAGCTGCCGCAGCTGATCAACGTCGTGCGCGGCGAGATGAGCCTGGTCGGCCCGCGCCCCGAGCGCCCGGAGTTCGCGATCGCCTTCGGCGCGCAGCTCGCCCGCTATACCGACCGGCACCGCGTCAAGTCGGGCATCACCGGCTGGGCCCAGGTCTCCGGGCTGCGCGGCCAGACCTCACTGGTCGACCGCGTGGACATGGACAACTACTACATCCGGAACTGGTCGCTGTCGCTGGACTTGAAGATCGCTCTACTCACGGTCCCGGCTGTGCTGCGGACCGGCAATGACGCCTGACGCGGCGCTCCGCGGCACCTTCCGCCGGTCGGCCATCGTGCACGACTGGCTGACGATCCCGGGCGGATCGGAGAAGGTGCTGATGGAGCTGCTGGGGCTGCTGCCCGCGGCGGAGGTGTTCACCTCGGTATACGACCCGGCGCGCTGGCCGGCCGAGCTGCGCAGGCGAGTGATCCACACGTCGTTCCTCGACCGCCTGCCGGGCGCGCACCAGCACTACCCCAAGCTGCTGCCGCTGATGAACCAGGCCTTCGAGTCGTTCGACCTGTCCGGGTTCGACCTGGTGGTGTCGTCGAGCCACTCGTGCGCGAAGAACGTGCTCACGGGCACCGACACGCTGCACGTCTGCTACTGCCACACCCCGATGCGCCACGCCTGGGAGCCGCGCCACCTGGCCGGCGAGCTCGGGTCGGGCTCGGCCCTGGCGGCGCGCATGATGCTCGGGCGGCTGCGCCGGGACGACCTCGCCGGGGCCAGCCGGCCGGATGCCTTCGTGGCCAACTCCACGCACGTGGCCGCGCGGATCCGCAAGCACTACCGGCGAGACGCCGTGGTCGTACATCCGCCTGTAGATGTGGAGCGCCACCTCTACCGCCCGCGGCGGGAGGACGACTACTACCTGGTGCTCGGTCGAGTGGTGCCCTACAAGAAGGTGGAGCTGGCGGTGGGCGCCTGTGCCACGCTGGGACGGCCCGTGAAGGTCGTTGGCGAGGGTCGCGCGCTCGACGCGGCCCGCGCGGCGGCCGGGCCGGACGCCGAGTTCCTGGGCTACCGCGACGACGCCGAGGTGGACGCGCTGCTGTCGGGGGCGCGCGGACTGCTGTTCCCCGGCGAGGAGGACTTCGGGATCGTTCCCGTGGAGGCGCAGGCCGCCGGTGTGCCCGTGATCGCGTACGGAGCGGGCGGCGTGCTCGACAGCGTGATCGCGAACGAGACCGGTGTCTTTCATGCAGAGCAGACCGTGACCTCGGTCGCATCCGCCATCCTTCAGGCTGAGAGCATGCGGTTCGACGAGTATCGACTGAGGGCCAACGCGCGCCGTTTCGGTCCGGAGCGCTTCCGGGCCGAGATGACGGACGTCCTGCTGGAGTACGCCTCCGAGGCGGCGAGCCGGTGAGCGCGACCCCGGATCTCCGCTTCGAGAGCGACCGCGAGCGCGACACCGTCGCCTACGCGTTCGGCGTGCTGCGCCGGCGCTGGGTCGTGGTCGTGGCCGCTGTCGTGGTCTGCCTCGCTGCCGGCTTCGTGATCGCCGGAGTCAACGCGAGCGACCGCTACCAGAGCAACTCGCGCGTGGTCTTCGGCACCTCCACGCTGTCCGAGTCGGCGCTGCAGGTGCAGCGTGCCGCGGACGACCCCGAGCGCGAGGCCGCCACCAACGTCCTGCTCGCGGGATCGGAGGCAGTCGCTTCGAACGTGCGCCGCCGCCTCGGCATCTCGACCTCGGCCAGCGACCTGCTCGACAAGGTCCAGGTGGAGGCCGAGCAGAACGCGAACGTCCTGAAGATCACCGCCACCGACGAGGATCCGCGCCAGGCCGCGGCGATAGCCAACGCCTTCGCCAACGAGTTCGTGGCCTTCCGGGCCCGCGGCGATCGCCAGAGCGTCGAGGCCGCCCAGCGCGATCTCCAGCAGCAGCTGGAGCAGCTGCCGGTGGACGCGCCGGAGCGCCAGGACGTCCGGGACGCGCTGCAGCGCCTGGCCTCGTCCCACGCGCTCGCCAACGGCGACGCGCGAGTCATCGCTCGCGCCGGGGTGCCGACGAATCCGACCAGCCTCGGCCTACCCCAGGTCCTGGTGCTCGCCGGGATCCTCGGCCTGGCCCTGGGCCTGGTGGGCGCGCTGGTCGTGGAGTCGATGGACAAGCGGATCGCGGATGTGGCGAGCTTCGAGCGCGAGTACCGCATGCGAGCGCTCGCGGTCGTCCCACAGAAGGCCTTCCGGCGCCAGGGCATGCGCTCCGGGTCCGGTGACCTGGAGCCGTTCCGCATCCTGCGAACCGCCGTCGACTTCGCGCGGGTGACGCGCCCGGTGCGGACGGTCATGGTCACCAGCGCGGTTCGGAGCGAGGGCAAGACCAGCGTCGCGATCGGGCTGGCGCAGGCGATCGCGCTCAGCGGCCGCCCGGTGATCCTGGTGGAGCTCGACCTGCGCCACCCCAGCCTGGCCCGCACGTTCGGGCTGTCCGACCACGGCGGGGTAACGAGCGCGCTGCTCGGCAGCGAGCCCAACGACCTGCTCCAGCGCCCCCTGCGGGAGCTGCCCGACCTCGAGGTGCTCGCGGCCGGTGTGCTGCCGCCGAACCCCGCGGAGCTGCTCGAGGCGCCGGCCCTGGACGTGATGCTGCGCAGCCTCCTCCAGGACGGCAGGAAGACGCTGGTGATCGACGCGGCCCCGCTGCTGCCGGTCGCCGACGCGCAGATCCTGCTGAACAAGCCGGCGGTCGACGCCAGCGTGATCGTCGCCCGTCAGGGCGTGACCACGCGCGAGCACGCCCGCCGGGCGCGGCTGGTGCTGGACGGGCACGCCGCGGCCCCGATCGGCCTGGTGGTCACGGGGCACGCCTCCCGCGACGTGTACGGGTACGGCTCCGGCGAGATCTGGCAGCCGGAGGTGGCCGCCGCCGCAGAGGAGCCCTCGACGTCATCGGCGCCGGCAACCCCGCGACCGGCCCCGACGATCCCGACGGTCCCGAACGGCCAGCCGCCGAGCAGCCGACCCAGCAAGCCGCGCACGCGGCTGTCCTGGCTGCGCTAGCGCCGGCCCGAGGCCTCGCTCAGCACGTCCCGCACGGCGGCCGCCACCCGCGGCCACCTGTGCCGGCCCGCCCGCTCCAGGCCGGCGCTCACCAGGGCCGAGCGGCGCTCGCGCGCCGCGGCGATTCCCGCCGCCCAGGCCGCGCCGCTGCGCTCCTCGACCCTGACAGCCGCGTCCCCCGCCACCTCGGTGAGCGCTCCCGCGTCGGCGGCCACCACCACCGGCGTGCCGCTGGCCATCGCCTCCAGCGCCACGATCCCGAAGCCCTCGTAGATCGACGGCACGGCCACGACCTCGGCCGCTCGGTAGAGGCGCGCCATCGCCTCGTCGTCCAGGTCGGGCAGCCACATTGCGCCCGCGTTGCGCGCCGCCGCGAGGATCTCGTCGCCCTGGTGGCCGGGCTGCCCCGCCAGCACCAGCTGCCAGCCGGGATCGAGCTCCGCGGCCGCTGTCAGCACGTCCACGCCCTTGCGCGGCTCGAGCGAGCCCACGTGCAACACGAACGGCCCCTTCAGCCCGAACGTCTCGCTTGCCCAGCGCCGCTCGGCGTCCGCGTCGCCCGGCGTGAAGCGGTCGTCGACGCCGTTGCCGATCACGTCGAGGCGCTCGACGCCCCAGTGGACCGTTACGTCGGCCGCCGTGGCCTCGGACACGCAGATCACGCGCGTCGCGGAGCGCACCGAGCGCGGGACCGTGGTGCGAAAGCGCCGCTCGACGTGCGGCGGCTTGCTGCCCGGGAAGATCAGCGGGGCGAGGTCGTGCACGGTCGCCACCGTCGGCACGCCGATCCGCCGCGGCAGCTCCGTCTCGGGGGCCCACAGCACGTCGGGCCGATGACGCAGCGCCCACAGCGGCACCGCCAGGTCGCGCCAGAGCTCGCGGCCGCGCAGGCGCAGCGGCACCGCGCGGGCGCCCGGCACCGGCGACTCCCAGCTGCGCAGGTTCACGAGCAGGTCGACCCGATCGCCGCCCGCCACCAGCTCGGCCACGATGCGGTGGACGTGCTTGGGGATGCCGCCCCAGGACGCCTCGAGGACGTTGGCGTCTACGGCGATGTGCAGCGGTTCGCTCACGCTTCGCCCTTGCGCGTCAGCCCCCGCAGCTCGTCCAGCTTGACCACACCGAACGCGATCACCAGCGCCGCGTACAGGGCTCCCGCCGCGGCGACCCACGCCAGCGTCGGGAGGCCGGCCTCCCTCAGGCCCCACCCCGCCAGGCCCGCCGCGGCGGCCGCGATCACCAGGCGGCCGGCGTTCTCGCTGGCCGGCGAGACCCCCATGCTCGCGCAGACGATCCACATCGACAGCGACATCACGAGGATCTCGGTGGCGAGCGTGAGCCACGCGGCCGCCATGAACCCGTAGGCGGGCACGAGCGCGAGGTTGGTGGCGACGTTGAAGACCAGCGCGCCGATCGCGATCAGCACGAACCTGCGCTGCAGGTCGTAGGCGACGATCAGGTAGCCGGTCAGGTAGCCGAGCGAGACCACGACGAAGGTGGCCATCAGCAGCGGCAGTGCCGGCGCGGCGTCGGCGAACTCGGCGCCGAACAGCAGCCGGGTGATCTGCTCGGACCCCGCGAGCGTGATCGCCAGCGCCGGCAGCGAGGTCAGCAGCAGGTAGTCCATCGCGGTGTGGAAGAGGCGCCGCGCGCGGGCGGGGTCGGTGTCGCGCGCCGCGACGAAGAGCGGGAACAGCGTGGTCATGATCGCCGCGGGCAGGAACTGGACGCGCTCGTAGATGCGGTAGACGGCTCCGTACAGGCCGGCGTCGCGCACGCCGGCGATCTGGAAGACGATCACCTGGTCCACGTAGCCGTACCCGAGCGTCAGCAGCCCTCCGAGCCCCACCGGCAGCCCCTTGCGCAGCAGCGCCCGCCACAGGGCGCGGGACTCGCGGAAGTGGACCGGGGAGGCGCGCAGCGCCATCGCGATGTAGCCCACGTTGGTGACCGTCGACACCCCCAGGAACGCGGCCGCGTACGCCACCAGGCCGCCGCCGAGCAGCGCCACCACGCCGACCGCCGCGGCCCAGAGGAGGCTGTTGCCGAGCTCGATCGCCGTGACCACGACGTTGCGCACCTGAAGCTGGAAGACGACGCTGAGCGCGCTCAGCACGGAGACGGGGAGCACCGCGCAGACGAACACGGCGGCCACCCGCATGGCGGCGTCGTCCGCGAGGGCGAGGCATACGGCAAGCGAGAGCAGCGTCACTGGTCCGGCCAGCGCCAGCCGCAGCGTCACCAGGGCGCCGAACCAGTGCGGGGAGCGCTCGGGGTCGGCGGCGGCGCGCTCGACGGTCACCTGCGCGAGCCCCAGGCTGGCGAAGTACGACACGAAGCCGAAGACCGCGAGCAGCACGGACCAGCGGCCGAAGCCGTCGGCGCCCAGCGTGCGGACCAGCAGCAGCGTGACGCCTATCCCCAGCGCGAGATTCACGGCGCGCAGCAGCATCTGGCCGACGATGTCCCGTCCGGCGGTGGCGCGGCTGGCGGCCACCCCCGCCGGGGATCCGCCTTCCACTACAGCTGCGTCCAGAGAGCCCGCACGGGGCTCCATTATCGACCGCGGGTAGCGTTTCCGGAGTGGAGCACGGGATCGTGTACCTCGTTGGAGCCGGCCCCGGCGATCCCGGGCTGATGACGCGACGCTCGCTGGAGCTGATCGCGGCGGCCGACGTGGTGCTCTACGACCGCCTGATCCCGCCCGGCGCGCTGGACGGCGCGCCCCCCGACGCGGAGCTGCGCTACGTGGGCAAGGAGCCGGGCAAGCCGGCGGTGGAGCAGGAGCAGATCAACGCGCAGCTCGTGGAGCTGGGCCTAGCCGGGCGGCGGGTGGTGCGGCTCAAGGGCGGCGACCCGTTCGTGTTCGGTCGCGGCGGCGAGGAGGCGGAGGCGCTGGCCGCGGCCGGTGTGCGCTTCGAGATCGTGCCGGGCGTCACGGCCGGGGTGGCGGCGCCGGCCTACGCGGGCATACCGGTGACCCATCGCGACGCCGCCTCGGCGGTGGCCTTCGTC
>JAXDIH010000238.1:0-16546 GCA_034664105.1 Thermoleophilaceae bacterium | reverse complement strand
GCGAACCTTCAGACCTTCGTGTACCTGAAGGTCGTCAAGAAGCTGCCGGCGCTCTGCTGACGCCCGCCAGTCTGTAAGCGGAAAGCCCCGCATTCGCGGGGCTCTCACATGCGCCCAGGGAGACTCGAACTCCCACCCCGCGTAAGCAGGACAAGGCCCTCAACCTTGCGCGTCTACCAATTCCGCCACAGGCGCGTGGCCGCCTGAGTATAGAGCGGGGTCGTGGGGCCTTGATGTCGTCCGAGCGCCGGGATACTCTACGAACACATGTTCGGATTACGACATTGGAACCGGCCCCAGGGAGCGTCCGCATGGTCGACTTGAACCTCACGAAGCGCCAGCAGGAGATCTTCGACTTCGTCAAGCGCTACGTAGGCGAGCACGGCTATCCACCGACCGTGCGTGACATCGGGAAGGCGATCGGGCTCACGTCCTCGTCCACCGTTCACGCGCATCTCGGCAACCTGGAGCGGCTCGGGCTGCTGCGACGTGACCCCACCAAGCCGCGAGCGATCGAGGTCTTGGTGGACAAGGCCCGCCAGTCGGTCAAGCCGTTGGGGCTGCCGGTGGTCGGCCAGGTGGCGGCTGGTTCGCCGGTGCTGGCCGAGGAGAACATCGAGGAGTACGTGCCGGTGCCCGGGATCGCCGGCGGCGACGAGGGCGAGTTCGTCCTGCGCATCAAGGGCGACTCCATGAAGGACGCCGGCATCCTGGACCAGGACCACGTGGTCGTCCGCCGCCAGGACACCGCCGTCGACGGCGAGATCGTCGTGGCATTGGTGGGGGAGGAGGCGGAGGCGACTGTCAAGCGCTTCTTCCGCGAGAGCGACCACGTGCGCCTGCAGCCCGAGAACGACGCCCTGGAGCCGATCCTGACCACCGACGTAAAGGTGCTCGGGAGGGTCGTAGGGGTGTGCAGGAGGGTCTCATGAGCACCGCGCTGCTGGAAGCACCGTTCACGCTGTTCGCCCCCGCGCCGCGCAGCGGCGCCGCCGGAGGCCGCCGGCCCACGCTGGAGGAGCTGCTGGACGCCACGTGGCGCACGGCGCGCAGCCACGCCGAAGCGGAGTGCCCGGTCTGCCACGGGGCGATGCACCTGCAAGGCGAGCTGGCCCGCTGCGGCGGGTGCGGGACGACGCTGGCCTGAGGGCGGGGCCAGGGGGGCCGGTCGCGCCCCGCGGCGAGCCCGGCCGCGCGCCGCGGCGAGCCCGGCCGCGCCCCGCGGCGAGTGTGGGCTACCAAGGTTGCGCATTTGGCCACCCAGGTCGCCCGCACCCTCCACACCGGGCCGCGGGCTCCTTGGTGCCGCGGTTTGCGGGGCGGAGCGCTGGACGGCTCCGGCGGACCCGCGGCGGGCGTCCGCCTGCGCGGGGTCGCCAAGTGGCCTCCGCGGCTCTAAAATTCAAGGTCTGCCGGTCAAGCAGCCGCGGAGAGGTCGGAGAGACAACCGGCCCTTCGAGGAAAGTCCGGACACCGCAGGGCAGGGTGGTCGGGGAGCCGACCCGGGGAAACCCGCGGGAAAGTGCCACAGAAACAAACCGCCTAAGCGCCGGGCCGCACGTGAGCCCGGTGCCGGCAAGGGTGAAAAGGTGCGGTAAGAGCGCACCGGCGTCGCGGTGACGCGGCGGCCAGGCAAACCCCACCCGGTGCAAGGCCAAGCAGGAGCGTTGACGCTGCCCGCCGAGCTCCAGGTAGGCCGCAGGGCGAGAGCCCCGTCCGGCCCGGTCCAAGGACCGTCCGGGCGAGATGGATGGCTGCTCGAGACAGAATCCGGCTTAGAGACCGGCTAAGGGAAGGGCCCCCGCGAGGGGGCCCTTTCTATTTGGCACCGCGCGCGGGGGCGCGGGGGCCGCGCGGGGGGCGCGGGGGTTCGGGGGCACGGCGCGCGGGGGCGCGGGGGGCCGCGTGGCGCGCTTGGCGCCCCGCCGCGCCGCTTTGGCGCATGCCCGCCCCGCTGGTGCGCCTGCGTGGCCGAAAGTTCGGGTTTCGTCATGGACCGCCCCGGCGAATAGTTCGACAAGTAGGGGAACCGCTTGCCGCCTGCCACTCGCACCTCCACACCTCCCACGGAGCCGGACTCGCGTGCCTCCAAGGCCGCGGAGGACGGCTACTGCCCTCATTGCCACCTCCTGATCGAGCGGCGAGTGGGGGAGGACTGGCCGAAGGAGCCGCAGCGCTGCCCGCACTGCCGCCTGCTGGTCGGCACCGGTCGCGGCCGTCCCACGCCGTCGGCCGAGCCCGGCGCTCGAGGCAGCGCCGCCGGGGTGTTCGCCCATGAGGCCAAGCGCGCGGGCGGGGACGGCGAGTCGACCAAGGAAGAGGTTCGCCGCGCGATCTGCCAGGTCGCCGAGGACTCCGGCCAGCGGCCCGAGCGCCTCTTGATGGTCGACTACCAGCAACGCACAACCGACGACGACGCGCTGCCCAACTTGAGTGACGTCTTCGCCGCCTACGGCAGCTGGAAGCGCGCCCGCCGGGCGGCCGCCGACTCCGCGTAGGGCAGGGGCCAAAGCCCGCAGGCTCCCGGCTACGGCCCCCAAACGACGCGCGCGGCCGCTGTCCGCCTCAGCGGCCCGCCGCCTACACGAACGTCCGCGCCTGCGGCCGGTATTGTGCCGCCCTCGATGGAAGTGCTCTTGGTCATCGGGCCGTTCCTGGTCCTCGGGATAGTCGTGATCTTCATCGCGTTCTCCGGCAGCCCCGGGCGCGCGCGTGAGGCGTACCTGACCCGTGGCGGGCGCTTCTTCTCGGTTGGCATGGTCCTGCTCTACCTCGCGCTCGGCGTGGCCGTCCCGGCGGCGGTGATCACCGCGCGCGGCCAGGCCGAGGGCGCGGTCGGTCCCTTGCGTTCCGAGCAGCCCAGCAAGACCGACGAGCTCGGCAAGGAGCTCTTCATCGCCAACTGCAAGAGCTGCCACACCCTTGCCGCGGTCAACGCCCGCGGCGTCACCGGGCCCAACCTCGACGAGCTGGGCGGCCTGGACAAGCAGCGCGTCCTGAACGCCATCAAGCGGGGCGGGACGGGCCAGGGCCTCATGCCCGCTGGCCTGCTCCAGGGCAAGGACGCCGAGGCCGTCGCGAGCTACGTGGCCCGCGTGGCCGGTCAGTAGCACCCCCGGCGCTCGCGTCATCGCTTACGGAAACCCCCGCTGGTTGCGGCGCTTTTTCCGTCCGGGGCGTGCGATGTGCTGATAGCATGGCCGCGTCGATCCAAGCCGAAGCCCTGCCTGGCAAACGGGCGTGGGGGAACCAGTTGGCCGTCCGGCCAGGGGCGAATCGAGCAGACCCGAAAGGTGTCTAACAAGGCCTTTTCGAGCTCTCGTAGCGCAACTCTTTCAGCGCGAGCCCGTCAGCTAACCCCGCAGGCGAGAAGAGAGAGAGCCGATGCATTCAGCCGGTGCCCGCGCCTTGCGGGAGGATGACAACGAAATGAGTCGGGAGGCGGTCCTACTTCAGTGGGAGCGCAAGATCGAGGCGGCTGAGCGCCTCGACGCCGGCGAGCGCGTGGAGTCTGGCGAGCGCGGCGAGCGCGGTGAGTCTGGCGAGCGCCTCGAGCCTGGCGGCCGCTTCGTCCGCTCCACCGCCGAGGCCGAGGCGGAGAACGACTCCGACGTCGCGCAGCCCGTGCCGCTGCGCCCGGTAGCGGAGCAGCGCCGCTTCGAGCGCTCCGAAGAGGAGCAGGCCGAGGCGCCCCAGCCCGTAGCCGAGCGTCGCACGATCACCATCACCGGTCAGCCCACGCCGGCGCGCCGGCGCCGCGCGGTGGTCGACGCCCAGCTGGCTCAGCCCGACCGGGTCGCCCTCTGGGCGTTCCTGCTGGGACTGCTGCTCGTCGCGGTGGCCGCCGGCACCGCGCACGCCTAAGCGCCCTCCAGGCTTCGGTTACGCCGCTGTGGAGCGCCCGAAGCGGGCGTTTTGGCCTGCTCTGCACGCCTTTGTCGGGTATACTTACCCGCCGTAAGGCACAAGCAGAAAGTGAAGCGGGCGGATGAAGACGAAGGAGAGCAGGTTTCAGGTCCACGACGAGTTGACGGCCCCCGAGCGCAGCGTCCCGATTCTCAAGGGTGCGCTCTCCGGTGGCGGACAGCTCCCTAACTTCATCGGCGTGCTCGCCGGGTCCCCGGCCGTTCTGCGCGCCTACGCGCGCTTCCGCTCGGAGCTGCGCAACGGCTCGCTCCCGTACGCGACCCAGCAGCGCATCGCGCTCGCGGTCGCGGAGCACCACCAGAGCGAGTACGGCCTGGCCACGCTGCAGCGCACCGCGCGCGACGCCGGCCTCGGTCTCGACGAGATCGCCCTCGCGCGCGAGTTCGACTCCCACGACGAGCGCGAGGCCATGCTGCTGCGCTTCGTGAAGGCGCTGCTCGACTCCGACGGCGCGCCGCCGCGGCACAAGCACGAGGAGGCCCGCGAGGCGGGTTGGGACGACGAGCAGATCCTCGAGACCGTGGCCCACGTGGCGCTCGCCACCTTCGCGAACCTGGTCACCCGCGCAGGCGACGTGCCGCTGGACGGCTCGAGCGAAGAATCTCGACTGTCGATCGCCGCTTAGGGCTACGATGTTCGGTATGGCCCCGGGGCAGGCCATAGCGGAGGGGGAAGAGTCGGTCGCCGCCCGGCGCGAATGCTGCTGCTCCGCTTACCACCAGGCGGTGGAGCTGATCGGCAAGCGCTGGTCCGGCGCGATCGTGTTCGTGCTCATGGACGGGCCGCTGCGCTTCTCCGAGGTCAAGCAGCTGGTCCCGGACATCTCCGATCGCCTGCTCTCCGAGCGCATGAAGGAGCTCGAATCCGAGGGCATCGTCCACCGCAGCGTGATGGACGAGGTGCCGGTGCGCGTGGAGTACCGCCTGACCGTGAAGGGCCGGGCGCTGGAGCCCGCCGTGCGCTCGCTGAAGGTCTGGGCCCGCTCCTGGCTCTGAGCCGGGGGACGCATTCGGTGAAGCGCCGTTAGCCTACGCGCGGCGTCGACGCGCACACCGATACATAAGGAGCTCCATGGCCGACCAGCCACAGACCGCCGACGACGTCAAGGCGTTCGTCGAGGATCGCGACATCCGCTTCGTCCGCCTCTGGTTCACCGACATCCTCGGCCAGCTGAAGAGCTTCTCGGTCAACTCGGCGGAGCTGGACGACGCGTTCGAGGGCGGGATGGGCTTCGACGGCTCGTCGATCACCGGCTTCAACGCGATCGAGGAGTCGGACATGATCGCGATGCCGGACCCGTCGACGTTCGCCGTCCTCCCCTGGCGCCCGGAGGACCGCGGCGTGGCGCGCATGTTCTGCGACGTCGTGACGCCCAGCCGCGAGCCCTACGAGGGCGACCCGCGCCAGGTGCTGCGCCGCGTGCTCGAGCGCGCGGAGACGATGGGGTTCACGAACTTCTACGTCGGCCCGGAGCTCGAGTTCTTCTACTTCCGTAACGCCAAGGTCGAGAACGGCCAGCAGCCGGAGATCCTCGACGAGGGCGGCTACTTCGACCTCACCACGCTCGACGCGGGCTCCGACGTGCGGCGCGAGACGGTGCTGGCGCTCGAGGAGCTGGGGATCCACGTGGAGTACACGCACCACGAGGTCGGCCCGTCGCAGCACGAGATCGACATGCGCTACGCCGACGCGCTGAAGATGGCGGACGACTGCATGACCTACCGCATCACCGTCAAGGAGTACGCCATGAAGTACGGCTGGCACGCGACGTTCATGCCCAAGCCGCTCTTCGGCGAGAACGGCTCCGGCATGCATACCCACCAGTCGCTGTTCACCGACGACCGCAACGCCTTCTACGACGCGAGCGACCAGTACTTCCTGTCGGACATCGGCAAGGCGTTCATCGCGGGCCAGCTCAAGCACGCGCGCGAGATCACATCCGTGTTCGCCCAGTGGGTGAACTCCTACAAGCGGCTCGTCCCCGGCTACGAGGCGCCGGTCTACTGCGCCTGGTCGCGCCGCAACCGCTCGGCGCTGGTGCGCGTGCCGCTCTACCACCCCGGCAAGGAGAAGGCCACGCGCATGGAGCTGCGCTGTCCGGACCCGGCGTGCAACCCCTACCTGACCTTCGCGATCCTGCTGGCGGCCGGGCTCGAGGGCATCGAGAAGGGCTACGAGCTGCCCGAGCCGATGGAGAAGAACCTGTACCACATCAGCCCGGAGGAGCGGCGCCGGCTGGGCATCGAGCAGCTGCCGGAGACGCTGGGCGAGGCGATCGAGCTGACCGCCGAGTCGGAGCTGGTGCTGCGCACGTTCGGCGAGCACATCTTCAACCGCTACGTGGAGATCAAGCGGCAGGAGTGGGAGGACTACCGGGTGCAGGTGACCCAGTGGGAGCTGGACCGCTACCTGGCGGTGCTCTGAGCGCCCAGCGCGGCCTCGACCAGCCGGCGGGCCAGCCGCGATGAGGTGGGGTCGAGCCGCTCCGGACGGTCGCAGGCGGTGTGGCGGCAGGGCTCCCCGCCCGCTCCCACGCCCAGCTTGAGCCCGGGCAGGCCGAGCAGCTCGAACTCGCGGTGGTCTGAGTTGCCGGTGTCCTCGTCGCGCACCCAGCTGACCGGCACATGAGCGCGCCGCGCCGCGCGCAGCAGCGCTCCCTCGACCCCCGGCCGGATCCCCGGCACGGGCGAGCGCAGCCAGAAGGGGCGGTCGCGCCCGACCTCGTCCAGCGACAGCGCCCACTCGAGCCGGCTGGCGCCGCCGCGTGCGCGCGCCCGGCGCGCCAGGGCGAGCGCGCCCAAGTGGTCCGGCGAGCCGGTGTAGACGCGCTCCTCGGCCCCGGTCGCCACCAACCACACGTCGCAGGGCGGGTCGAGGGCTCGCAGGCGGGTGGCGAGAGCGGCGATCACGCCGAGGCCCGAGGCGTTGTCGTCGGCACCCGGCGCGGGCGGGGCGCTGTCGGTGTGGGCCATCGCGATGCGCAGGCAGCTGGCGGGAGTGTCGAGCGTCCCGATCACGTTGCGCGAGCGCCCGCGCCCCGGCACAGGGAACTCCTGCACGGCCACGCGCAGGCCGGCGCCGCGGAAGGTGCGCGCCATCAGGCGGTGCGCGCGTGCCTCGGTGGCGCTGGCAGCCGGCCGCGGCCCCCAGGAGGAGATGCGCACCGCGACGTCGTGAGCCGAGTGCCCGGCGGCGAGCGCCAGGATGGCTAGGACAGCAGCCGTTCCAGCTCCTCTGGCTCGGTGACCGGCGCCTTGCAGGCGAACCGCTCGCAGACGTAGGCGGCCGCTCGGCCGTCGACCGGAGAGCGGTCCTGGAGCAGCGGCACGCCGTCCGGGGCGCCGCCCGCGACCACCAGATGCGGCCGGAAGGCGCCGCGCACGACCCGCTCGAACGGATGGACGTCGTCGCCCACGAGCGCCACCTCCTTCACGGGCGAGAGGTGGAAGTCCAGCGCCTGGAGCAGGTGCCCGAACGCATGCGGGTGCTGTGCGGCCAGCTCGTGCAGCAGCCGCAGCGTGCCGACAGCCCGCTCCTCGTAGGCGTGCTCGCCGGTGAGCGCGGCCAGGCGCAGGAGTCCGTAGGCGGCGCTGGCGTTGCCGGACGGGATCGGGTGGTCCTCGAGGTCCTTGCGCCGGGCCAGCAGCTGCTCGTGGTCGGACGACGTCTCGAAGAACCCGCCGTTCTCCTCGTCGCCGAAGCGCTCGATCATGGTGTCGGCCAAGCTGCGGGCCTCGGCGAACCAGCGCGGGTCGAAGCTCGACTCGTAGAGGGTGAGCAGCGCCTCCAGCAGGTAGGCGTGGTCCTCGAGGTAGGCGTTGAGCCGCCCTCGACCGTCCTTCCAGGTGCGCAGCAGGCGACCCTGCTCGTCGCGCAGGGACCCGAGCACGAAGTCGGCGGCTGCGGTGGCGGCCTCGAGGTAGTCGGGCCGTTCGAGCACCGCGCCGGCCTCCGCGAGCGCGGAGATCGTCAACGCGTTCCACGAGGTCAGGCGCTTGTCGTCGAGGCCCGGCCACACGCGCTCGGAGCGCAGCTCGTACAGGCGCCGCCTCCACTCGCCGAGCCGCTCCGGCAGGCCGGGGCCGCGCACCGGGATGTTGGCGCCCTCGAAGTTGCCGCGGTCGGTCGCGCCGAACCAGGCAATCGCCTCGTCCGCATCGGGCTCGCCGGCGAGCGCCGCGCGCAGCTCGTCGACGCTCCACACGTAGAACTTGCCCTCCACGCCCTCGGAGTCCGCGTCGAGGGCTGAGAAGAACCCGCCCTCCGGGGCGCGCATCTCGCGCAGCGCCCAATCGAGCGTCTCCTCGGCCACGCGCCTGAACAGCGGGTCGCCGGTCACCTGCCAGCCGTGCAGATACGCGCGCGCGAGCAGCGCGTTGTCGTAGAGCATCTTCTCGAAGTGGGGGACGAGCCAGTACGGGTCGACCGAGTAGCGGGCGAACCCGCCGCCGATCTGGTCGTACATGCCGCCCGAGGCCATCGCTCGCAGCGTGTGGCCCACCATGTCCACCTCGCCGCGGCGCATCAGGAACTCGAGCGCCGAGGTGGGCGGGAACTTCGGCGCGGAGCCAAAGCCCCCGTTCGCGGCGTCGTACTGGGAGCGCAGGCCCTCCACGGCCGCGTCGAGCAGGCGCGGCTGAAGCGGCTCGTCGGAGGGACGCAGGGCCGCGCCTCCGCGCAGGCGCTCCGCGATGCGGCCGCCGCCCGCGCGGATCTCGTCGGCCTTCTCGCGCCAGGCCTGCGCGACGGCCTCGAGCACGTCGCGCCAGCTCGGCATGCCCATGCGCGACTCCGGCGGGAAGTACGTGCCCGCGTAGATCGGCACCTGCTCGGGGGTGAGGAACACGTTGAGCGGCCAGCCGCCCGACCCGGTCATCGCCTGGCAGGCCTCCATGTAGATCGAGTCGATGTCCGGGCGCTCCTCCCGATCGAGCTTGATGCACACGTACAGCTCGTTCATCAGCCGCGCGGTTTCCGGGTCCTCGAACGACTCGCGCTCCATCACGTGGCACCAGTGGCAGGCCGAGTAGCCGATCGACAGCAGGATCGGGCGGTCTTCGTCACGCGCGCGCGCGAGCGCCTCCTCACCCCACGGATACCAGTCGACCGGGTTGTCCTTGTGCTGGAGGAGGTAGGGCGAGGTCTCTTCGGCGAGGTGGTTGGCCATCGGGTCTGAGGCTACCCGGGCCGGGGCGCGGCACCCGAACGCCGAACGCTTTACACAACAAACGTGTTCATTTACACACAATACGTGTAAACTGCCAGCGTGCGCCAGGCCAGCGGAGATCTCTTCCCGTCCGACTCTCCCATACCCGCCAGCCAGATGATCGGGCGGGCCGACGACGTGCGCGAGATCGCCACGCGGCTCGAGGCGGGCACCCATCTGATCGTCGCCGGGCCGCGCCGCACCGGCAAGACGAGCGTGTGCGAGGCCGCGCTGACTCGCGCCCGCCGGCGCGGGGCCTACGTCGCGAAGCTAGACCTGTTCCGCGTCTCCGACGCCGCCGAGCTGGCCGAGGCGCTCGCGGGCGCCGTGATCGCCAATCGCTCGGCCGCCCACCGCCTGCTGCGCCGGGCGCGCGGCGCCGGGCGCGCCGCGCTGTCGGCGGCCCAGGCCAGGGCCGTCGTGAGGCTGGTGGGCGAGCTGGGGGAGGGGGTGGAGGTGGCGCTCACGCCGGGGCTCGCGGCCCAGGATCCCGAGCGCGCGCTCGACCTCGCGCTCGAGCTGCCGGAGCGCGTGGCCCGCGCGGACGGCCGCCGCCTGCTGCTGTTCTTCGACGAGTTCCAGGAGGTGGCCTCGGCACGCCGGCCCTACGGCGAGCCGGACGCCGTGACCAACCGCATGCGCGCCGTGTTCCAGCGCTCGACCTCCGTCAGCTACCTGTTCGCCGGCAGCATCGAGCACGTCATGCGCGACCTGTTCGCCCCGTCCCGGCGTGCCTTCAGCGGCTTCGGCAGCTTCTACGCGCTGCGCCCGATCGACGTGGAGGAGTGGCACCGCGGCCTGCGCGAGCGCTTCGCGGCAGACGACTGCACCGTGGGCGAGCCGGCCCTGACTCAGATCGTGGAGCTCGGCGGCGGCCATCCGCGCGCCACGATGCGGATCGCCCAGCAGGTGCACCTGGTCTCGCTCGAGCTGGACACGCGCGAGATCGACCTGGACCTCGTTCAGGTCGGCTTCGAGCGCGCACTGGAGGGCGACCGGCCCACCATGGAGCAGATGGTGGAGCGCATCCGGCTGCTGCACAAGAACGGTCTGCTGGTGGCACGCACGCTCGCGGCCGGCCAGCCCGTGCCGAAGCGCCTGCACCCGGGGGTCCGCGACCGCGTGCTCAAGCTGCTGCGCGACGCGGGCATAGTCGAGCACGAGTCCCGCGGCCGCTGGCGGGTGATCGACCCGATGCTGCGCCGCTACCTCGCCTCACTCGACCCCTTCGCGTAGCGCCGCGCGGCGGATCTTGCCGCTCGGCGTCTTCGGCAGCGCCTCGGCGAACTCGACGATGCGCGGGTACTTGTAGGGGGCGGTCTCCCGCTTGACGTGGTCCTGGAGCTCGCGCGCCAGGTCGTCGCTGGCCCGAGAGCCGGGCTGGAGCACCACCACGGCCCGCACCACCTGACCGCGCACCTCGTCGGGGGCCGCGACGGCGGCCGCCTCGGCCACGGCCGGATGCGCGACCAGCGCCGACTCCACCTCGAACGGCCCGATCCGGTAGCCGGCCGAGATGATCACGTCGTCGGTGCGGCCCTCGAACCAGAGGTAGCCGTCCTCGTCCTCGCTGACCCTGTCGCCGGTGCGCCAGGGCCGGTCGCGCTCGCCGTCGATGAAGAAGGTGGGCACCAGCGCGGGGTCGATCACCAGCTCGCCCTCGTCGATCCAGGCCTTGAAGCCGGGCAGCGGCCGGCCCATCGAGCCTGGCTTGACCGGGGGGCCGATCGGCATGCCGGTCAGGTGACCGGTTTCGGTCTGCCCGTAGCCGTCGTGCACCGATACGCCGACCGCCTCCTGCCAGGTCACCACCACCTCGGGGTTGAGCGGCTCGCCGGCCGCGACCGCGTGGCGCAGCGCGGGCAGCGGCCGCAGCTCCCCGCGCTTGGCGATGGCGCGGTACTCGGTGGGGGACATGCACAGCACGTTCACCCGCTCGCGCTCCAGCAGCTCGAGGCGCTCGCCGGCGTCGAAGCGGGCGTCGTGCAGCAGGGCGGCCGCGCCGCGCAGCCAGGCCGCCACGAAGGCGTTGCGGGCCGACAGCGACCAGCCGCTGGCCGCCGTGCACCAGCACAGGTCACCCGGCTGGGCCCCGTACCAGTGCTCCGCCTGGGTCTGCTGTCCCTCGAGGTAGCGAGCGCCGTGGCGGATCGGCTTGGGCTCGCCGGAGGTGCCGGACGTGAACACGATCAGCGCGGGGTCCTCGGGACCGAGCTCCGCGGGCGGCGCCGGCTCGGCCTCGAAGAGGGCTTCGTCCGGCACCACCAGCACCGGACCGTCGAAGCCGGCGTCCGCGACCAGCTGAACGTTGCGGGCGTCGGCCACGATGGCGCGCGGCTCCACCTTGTCCATGCGCGCGCGCAGGTCGGCGGGGCGCAGCTGCTCGGTGCAGGGCTGGGCCACGGCCCCGAGCCGCCAGCAGGCGACCATCGCGTAGACCCACTCGGGCCGGTTCCCGATCAGCGTCATGACGGGGTCGCCGCGCGCGACACCGCGCTGCACGAGCGCACCGGCCAGACGGGCCGAGCGGTCGGCCACCTCGGCGAAGGCGATCTCGCGGCGCTCGCCGTCGTGCCCCACCGCCACCAGCGCAAGCCGCTGCGGGTCGGCCGCGTCGACGACGTCGCGCGCGAAGTTCACCGAGCCGGGGCCGGCCAGCGCTCGCCGGCGCTGAGTCGCTGCAGCCCCACCCAGGCGAAGTCCATCGTCATCTCCACGATGCGGTTGCGCGGGAGCTCCTGGTGGTCCGCCCACCAGTTGGCCAGCGACTGCACCGCGCCCACGAGCAGCTGGGCGAGCACCTGGATGCCCTGCTCGCGAGTCTCCTCGTCGTCGGCGACCTTGCGCGAGCCCGGATCCTCGGCGATCAGCCCGGCCACGATCGCCGTCACCTGTGCCATGACCCGGTCGAGCACCGCCACGGCCTCGGGGTCGGTGGCCTCGCGGAACAGCATGCGCCAGGCCACCCGGTGCTCCTCGACGAAGCCGTAGAAGGCGTCGAACCCCGTGGCGAGCCGGGCCGAGGCGGTGGTGCCGGCCTCGGAGATGGCCTCGGCAAGCACGCTGAACAGCTCGCCGGCGTGCTGCTCCAGCAGCTCGGCATAGAGCTGCTGCTTGGAGGTGAAGTGCTCATAGATGAGGGCCTTCGAGACGCCGCCCTCGCGCGCGATGTCGTCGATCGACGACACGTGGTAGCCGCGCTCGGCGAACACCGCCAAGGCGGCGTCGAGGATCGCGGCACGGCGCTCCTCGCCAGTGAGGCGCTTGCGTGGGGTGGTGCTCACCTACTGCTCATCTACGCGGATATTGGTTGCTGGACCGGAGCAAAACCTGTGTGAGACACCTCACACATGACTGACTGACTGTTCAGTTAGTTTGCTGATCGGGTACGGGGAAGTCAAACCGGCAACTGTCGAGCGCAGGGAGAGTCGCACATGAAGACGATGGCATTCGTAGCTCAGGCAACCGGTGACGAGCCCGCCGGAGGGGCCGCCATCGGCGAGGCCCTGGGCGCCACCGCGGCGGCGGGTGTGGCAACCGCTCTGATCGCCGTCCTGATCGCGGGGCACCGCAGCGGCCGGATCGACTGGCTCGCGCGCGCCGCTCGTCTCACCGAGCGACTCACCGGTTTGCCGGGCTGGGCGGCGCTGCCGCTGACCCTCCTGAACGCGTCCCTGCTCACTGCCGTGCTCGGCATGTACTGGGACATCTCGCTGCACATCGACAACGGTCGTGACGCCGGCCCGCTCGCGAACCCCGCCCACTACCTGATCCTCGTGGGGCTGTACGGCGTGCTCCTGTCCGGCGTGCTGTCCGCGGCCCTGGCGGGCGAGCGCCCAACGCGCACGGCAGTGCGGGTCGGCAGCGGCTGGTGGGCCCCGATCGGCGGGGTCGTGATCGTCGTGTGCGGCGCCTTCGCGCTGTCGGGCTTCCCGCTGGACGACATGTGGCACCGGCTCTTCGGCCAGGACGTGACGCTCTGGGGCCCGACCCACCTGATGCTGATCGGCGGCGCCTCGCTCGCCACGCTCGGTGCGATGGCGCTGCAGTCCGAGGCGATCGGGGCGCTCGGCCGCGACCCGGAGCGCCACCATCCGCGCCTGCTCCTGGTGCTGCGGCGCGGCCTGCTCGCCGGCAGCTTCCTCGTCGCCCTGTCGACCTTCCAGGGCGAGTTCGACTTCAGCGTGCCGCAGTTCCGGCTGGTGCTGCACCCGATCCTGATCATGCTCGCCGCGGGCATCGCGCTGGTGACAGCGCGGGTCTACCTGGGCCGCGGCGGCGCGCTGCTGGCCGTGCTCGGCTTCGTGCTGATCCGTGGGTTCATCGCGCTGATGGTCGGCGAGGTCTGGGGCCAGACCACCCCGCACTTCCCGCTCTACCTGGTCGAGGCGCTGCTCGTGGAGGCGGCGTTCGTGCGCGGCGGAGGGCGCTCGCCGGTTGCCACCGGGGCGATCGCCGGCGCGCTGATCGGCACCGTCGGCCTGGCCGCCGAGTGGGGGTGGAGCCACGTGTGGATGCCCCTGCCCTGGCCGGAGTCCCTGCTGCCCGAGGCCGCCATCGCAGGGTTCGTCACCGCCGTCGCCGCCGGCGCGGTGGGCGGGTTCGTGGGCGGCGCGCTGGCGCGTCCGATGGAGCAGGCTCCCGAGCTTGGCCTGCCCGACGGCCCGCGCCCGCTGCTGGGCCGCGGCGCGCGCAGGGCCGCGCTGGCGAGCTTCCTGGTGCTGGTCGCCGTGATCGCCTGGGGGCTGCCGATTTCGTCGGAGGGCCCCACCAGCGCGAAGGTGATCCTCACAGAGGTCCCGTCGCGCGACGGGCGGGCGGTCCAGGCGACGATCGCATTCAGGCCGCCGGACGCGGTCGAGGATGCCCATTTCGCGAACGTGACCGCGTGGCAGGGCGGCGGCAGCGTGGTCAGCAAGCTGAAGGAGATCCGCCCCGGCGTGTACCGCACCACGAAGCCGATCCCCGTGCACGGGGGCTGGAAGGCGCTGCTGCGGGTACACACCGGCGACTCGCTCGTGGGGGTGCCGATCTACCTGCCGCGCGATCGCGCGATCCCCGCGCCCGAGGTGCCCGCCAGCCCGAGCTTCACCCGCCCCTTCGTGCGTGACGTCAAGATCCTCCAGCGCGAGCAGAAGGCCGGGGTGGCCGGCGGCTTGAAGCTCGCGGCCTACCTGACGGTGGGCTCGATCGCGGCGGGCCTGATCGCCCTGATCGCGTGGGCGCTGCTGCGCCTCGAGGGCGCCGGGCCGCGCCCGCGGCGGCCGCGCACCGCAAGGAGGACTTCGGCCCGACGCGCCGAACTGGTGTAGATACGCACTAGCTCAATAAGTGCGCAACGTTTCCGAAACATCTGGTAGCGTGCCCGACCACGCCGAATCCGCGGTAGCGCGGAGCGGGGGAACCAAGGTGGTGCGAACCACTGGGGCGAACCTCTCTTAGGGGAGGCGCGCAGCTCTTTCAGCGCGAGCCCGTCAGCTAACCCCGTAGGCGTTCGAAAGAGAATGCCGCCCCTAGCTTGCCCCAGTAAATCGTTCCGTTGCGTCGTCTTGGCGCTGGTCTGCCTGTTCGTTCCGGCCTTCGCCGGCGTCGCCGCGGCAGAGCCCAGCCCCACCAGCGGCGGAGCCACGTTCGAGCCGCCGCCTCCGCCGCCCGAAGAGGCCACGCTCGTCGGTGGCCGCGTGCTCGCGCCCGCATCGGCGCCCGCGCGCGTCAAGAAGGTCATCGACGCCGCCAACCGCCTGGTCGAGAAGCCGTACATCTACGGCGGCGGGCACAAGCCCTTCTCCAGCCGCCTCGACCGCGGCTACGACTGCTCCGGGTCGGTCTCCTTCGCGCTCTTCGGCGGGCGCTTCCTGCGCTCGCCACTCCCGTCGGGCGCGCTCATGAGCTGGGGTCAGGACGGCCCCGGCCAGTGGATCACGGTCTACGCGCACGGCAGCCACGCCTACATCGTGGTGGCCGGGCTGCGCTTCGACACCTCGATGCACGACTCCAACGCCCCCGGCCCCCGCACGGGCCCGCGCTGGAGCAAGTCGCTGCGCAAGTCGAACGCCTTCGTAGCCCGCCACCCGCGCGGTTACTGATCTCCAGCGGCGCCAGGCCGCTCGCGCGATATCCTCGCCCTGACTCGCGAGTCAACGATATCGGCGATACTGGAGAAGCCCCGAGCAATGGCGATAGCCACAAGCCTCACCGAGAAGACCGACGAGCAGAAGGCCATCACCGAGATGGTGCGCCAGTTCGTCGACAACGAGGTGCTTCCGATCGCCGAGGAGCACGACCACGAGGACAAGTTCCCCGAGCAGCTGGTCGAGCAGATGAAGGAGCTGGGCCTGTTCGGGGTCACCATCCCCGACGAGTACGGCGGGATGGGGCTGGACCTCACCACCTACGCGATGATCGTCGAGGAGCTGTCGCGCGGCTGGATCTCGGTCTCGGGCATCGTCAACACGCACTTCATCGGCTCCTACCTGCTCATGAAGTTCGGCACCGACGAGCAGAAGCAGTCGTTCCTCCCGCGCATGGCCACCGGTGAGCTGCGCGCCGCCTTCTCGCTGTCCGAGCCCGAGGTGGGCTCCGACGTCCAGGGCATCAAGTCGACCGCCAAGAAGCTCGACGACGGCTACTGGCAGCTCAACGGCCAGAAGATGTGGGTCACGAACGGCCTGCGGTCGGGCGTCGTCTTCGTGCTGATGAAGAGCGACCCGAAGGCCGACCCGCCCCACACGGGCATGACCTGCTTCATCACCGAGAAGGAGCCCGGCGCGTCGGAGAACACCGGCGACTTCAAGGGCCTCACCGTTCCGCCCCAGATCAAGAAGATGGGCTACAAGGGCGTCGAGTCCACCGAGCTCCTCTACGACGGCTACATCAGCAGTCCCGACCGCATCCTCGGCGGGGAGGAGAACGGGGTCAACAAGGGCTTCTCGCAGATGATGGACGCGCTGGAGGTGGGCCGCGTGAACGTCGCGGCTCGCGGCGTCGGCATCGCTCAGCGCGCGCTCGAGTTGGCCCTGCGCTACGCCCAGGAGCGCAAGACCTTCGGCAAGCCGATCGCCCAGCACCAGGCGATCCAGTTCAAGCTCGCCGACATGGCCACCAAGATCGAGGCCGCGCGGCTGCTCACGCTCAAGGCCGCCCGCATGAAGGACGCCGGCGAGCGGTCGGACCTCGAGGCCGGCATGGCCAAGCTGTTCGCCTCCGAGACCGGCAAGGAGGTAGTCGAGGAGTCGTTCCGCATCCACGGCGGGTACGGGTACTCGAAGGAGTACGAGATCGAGCGGCTCTACCGCGACGCGCCGCTGCTGCTGATCGGCGAGGGCACGTCGGAGATCCAGCGCATGGTCATCGGCAAGAAGCTCCTCCAGCGCAACAAGATCTAGGCAGGGGGTGTCCGCCGCCGACACCAAG
>JAXDIH010000217.1:0-11005 GCA_034664105.1 Thermoleophilaceae bacterium | reverse complement strand
CGCTTCCTCACGTTCCTGGAGCGGTTCGGCCTGCCCCTGCCGCAGACCAACGTGTGGCTGGAGATAGGCGGAGACTGGATCGAAGTCGACTGCGTCTGGTCGGAGCAGCGGGTCATCGCCGAGCTGGACAGCCGCGCGTACCATCAGACCGCCGCGGCGTTCGAGCGCGACCGCCGGCGCGACCGGCACGCCCAAGCGGCGGGCTGGCGCCCGATCCGCATCACGGATCAGGCGCTACGCGAAGAGCCGGGCTCCTTGTTAGCCGATGTTCGCGCGGTCCTCAGCGCCGGGCACGGACCCCCAGCGCGATCCGCCTGAACTCGCCGAACGCCGGCTTCTCCGCCACGCTGCCGTCGGGCTTCAGCACTCGCAGCCCCGAGAAGTCGAACGGGTTCGCGTGGTTGCTGTCCGTCGAGATCCAGTTCTCCCAGAAGATGCGCTCCACGCCCAGTGAATGGCGTTCGCGGATCAGCAGCGGCAGCGCTTCGGCCAGTCGGGCCGCCTGGTCGGTGAGCGTGGTCTCGAACGGCGCCGGCGGGTGGCCGGGGCGCTTGCCCGACGACCACGTGACTTCGGTCAGCCACAGCGGTCGCTCCCCGTCGCCCGCCTCGCGCAGCGCGCGCCGAGCCAGTTTCACGATCCTCAGCACGTTGCGCACCTCGTACGTGTACGGGTGGATCGCCACCACGTCGAACACGCCCTTCCCGCCCGCCCGGTAGACGGCCGCGATCGAGTCCCACGAGCGGTCGGCGAAGCCCGCCATCACCACCCGCGCGCCCGGGTCGGCGCCCTCGATCGCAGACCGTGTCGCCCGGGCGAGGGCGACGTAGTCGCGCGCGAAGGGCTGGTCGGACCAGTAGTGCAGGTGATCCGGCTCGTTCCACAGCTGCCACGAGCGGATCGGCTGCCTCGGCACGCCCGGATGTTCGCCCCAGAACGACCCGTGCGGCCCGTAGCGCCGGACCAGCGACACGAGGTAGCCCGCGTAGTCCCGCGTGCCCGCGGGCGGAGAGTTGCTCAGCTTCGGATGCCTAGCCGCCCACGCCGGCGTGCCCAGGACCACCGGCAGCAACTCGATCCGCGCTCGCGCAGCCGCGGTCACCAGCGGGTCGGTGGCGGCGAAGCTCGGTGCAGCGCCCTTCTTCGGCTCGGCGGTCCACCAGTAGAACGGCGCCCGCAGGGTGGTCACGCCGCTCGCGCGCATCGCTCGCACCTCGGCGGCGAGCGGCGCCCCCGGGTCCAGCAGCGCTCCGCTGGTCACGCCGAGCAGCGGCTCCGGCCGCGCGGGCGCCCTGTCGTCCGAGGACCCCCCGCCGCACGCCGCCAGGGCGAGACAGGCCGCCAGCCCTGCTGCTACCAGCGCACGTCGTGCCACTCCATCACACCGTAGCCCGACTCGAGCTCGAGTCCCCCCGGTAGGGCGCCCTCGAGTCCCCCCGGTAGGGCGCCCGTGAAGGAGCCGAACGGCTGGCGGTAGTCCGAGCGCATCACCAGCAGGTTCCGGTGCTCCTCGCGCGCGCACCACTCGGTGAAGCGCAGCTCGCCGACGGCCGACAGATCGGCGGCGAACCGCTGCGCCGGCACCTCGTGCGGCTCGCCGTCGACCCACACGGTCCGCTCGCTCGCGCGCGCGCAGTCGTGCACTCCGTCCACGAGGTTCCACGCCACCGCCCGGCCGTCACGCGCGCGCCCGATGCCGGCGGACCAGCGCCAGCTGGTGTGGCGCGCGTGGTACCCGGCCGAGTCGTCCACGAAGCCGAGCGGCCCGTCCACCCGGAGCTCCTCGCCCCCCACGCGCACCGTGCCGGAGACCGGGATCCCGGCCTGCTTGCGCGTCCAGACGTACGAGCGGCCGTGCGGCGAGACGACCTCGACGCCCGGCCCCTCCTCGAAGGAGAGATCGATGACGCCGGTGTCCACGCGCGAGCCCTCGAACAGCCGCCCGTCCGGCAGCCCCACCGCCCACCAGCGCTGGGGCACTCCGGCCACGCGCGCCTCGCCCACGCACAGCATCAGCTCGGGCCCGTAGACCGCCACGTAGCGCCAGCGTTTCAGCGGCCGCCCGCGGCGTAGCAGCGGCATCCGTCCCGGCGGGAGCGGCAGGTCGAGTGCGCGCACGGCCTCGCCCCGGATCGGCAGCATCGACATCCAGGCGCAGTACACTCCAGATTGACTAGTCAGTCAACGCCCCGAGGGCTTGGGGGAGGGATGACGATCTTGCGGGCCGCCGCTGTGCAGCTCCAATCGACGAGTGACAGGGAGCGCAACCTCGAGGCTGCGGATCGCCTGACGCGTGCGGCTGCGGCCGACGGCGCCGACCTGGTTGTGCTCCCGGAGCGCCTTGACCTGCGCGGCACCGCCGCCGACTACGCAGCCGGGGCCGAACCGCTGGAACAGGGCCGGCCGCTCGCATGGGCGCGGCAGACGGCGCGCGAGCTCGGGATCGACCTCGTGGCCGGCTCGATCGCCGAGCGCCGCGAGGGCCACGAGCGCGTGGCCAACACCTCCGTGCACGTCGGCCCCGACGGCGACGTCAAGGCGGTCTACCGCAAGATCCACATGTTCGACGTCGAGGTGGGTGGGGTGGACTACCGCGAGTCGGAGCACTCGGAGCCCGCCGACGAGATCGTGCTGTCCGAGACCGCCGCGGGCGTCGGCCTGGGCCTGACGATTTGCTACGACCTCCGCTTCCCCGAGCAGTACCGCATCCTCGCACTGCGCGGCGCTCGCATCGTCACCGTGCCGGCGAACTTCACACGCGTCACCGGCGAGGCCCACTGGGAGGTGCTCCTGCGTGCCCGGGCGATCGAGAACCAGGTGTTCGTGATCGCCCCCGGTCAGGGCCGCGGGCCCGGCGCCGAGGGCGACAGCTACGGCAACTCGATGATCGTCGATCCCTGGGGCGAGGTGCTGGCGCGCGCCGGCGACGAGGGCGAGTCCTTCGTCGCCGCCGACCTGGACCTGGCCCGCCAGGACGAGATCAGGGAGAAGCTGCCGAGCCTCGCCAACCGCGTGGCCGCTGCCTACCGCTGGCCCGAGGAGGCCAGGGTCTGATGGCCACCGCGGCCAAGCAGGGCACCGTGGACAAGCGCCGCCTCATCCTCGACGCGGCCGTCCGCGTGTTCGCCCACCAGGGCTTCCACCACTGCCGCGTGTCCGACGTCGCCGACGAGGCGGGCGTGGCCTACGGCCTCGTCTACCACTACTTCCGCTCCAAGGAGGAGATCCTCAACACGCTCTTCCTCGAGCGCTGGCAGATCATGCTCGACGCGATCGGCGAGATCGACTCACGGGAGGTGCCGGCCCGCGACAAGCTCTACGCCGTCGCCTCTTTCATCATCGACTCCTACCGCCACGACCCCGACCTGATGAAGGTGATCATCGTCGAGGTCACGCGCGCGGCGAACTCCTTCGGCGCGCTGCACCTGGACAAGATTCGCGAGGCCTACCTCGGCATCGCCGGCATCGTCGAGTCGGCGCGCGAGCAGGGCTCCTTCAAGTCCGCCATCCCGTCGGAGTTCGCGGCCATGTGCTTCTACGGCGCGATCGAGCAGCTGCTCACCGCCTGGATCTTCGAGCTGCTGCCGCGCACCGACGAGGAGTACGAGGGCGCCAAGGGATTGGTCGTCGAAGCGATCTGCGGCGGGCTCGAGTCGGCGCACAACGGCGCCGGTTCCTCGTCTGCTTGAATCACCCGCTCATGCAGAACGACCTGACGAAACGACTGATGTGGAGCGGCCTGCTGGCGGGTGTCGGGGCGCTCACCTCGATCGTCGCGAACAGGATCGCGATCGAGATCTGGACGCGGGTCTTCAAGGAGGACCCGCCGATCGACTGATGGCCGCCGAAGAGGTTCCCAACCAGGGAGCAACGGGTAACCGTCCGCTCGGTGAGACGCCTCTGACCGTCGAAAGCGACAGCGACCCGTTTGCCGAGCGCCCCGAAGCCTTCGTCGGCGCCGCGTTCGCCGGCGGGCTCGCGCTGGCCCTGATCTTGCGCAGGTTGACCCGATGAGCGGCAACGGAGCACCGCCGAGCGCCGACAAGAACCTCGGCGAGATCGTCTCCGAGGTCTCCGAGAAGGCGTCGCTGCTCGTCCGCCAGGAGATCGACCTCGCCAAGGCGGAGGTCACGAGCAAGCTCTCCAAGCTGACCAGGGGAGCCGTGGCGGGCGCCGCCGCCGGGGTCTTCCTGATCTTCGGCGTGACGATGTTCTTCCACGGGCTGGCGTGGTTCCTCATCGACCTGTTCAACTGGGACACGTCGATCTGGGCCGGGTTCGCGGTCGTGAGCGGCAGCCTGTTCCTGCTCGCGATCCTCGCTGCCTTCCTCGCCCTGCGCCTGTTCAAGAAGGGCACCCCGCCCACGCCCAACATGGCAATCGAGGAGGCCAAGCGCATGCGCGCCGACCTCGAGGCCCAGGCCGTCCAGCGCGACCAGCTGGAGAGGAGCAAGAGCTGATGCCATCGCAGAGCCCCGACGTGATCCGTGCCTCGATCGAGGAGACCCGCCGCGAGCTGGCCTTCTCGGTCAACGACCTGCGCTCGAAGATGGCCGAGCTGACGGACTGGCGCCGGCAGCTGGCCGAGAACCGCCGGGGCGCGCTGATCGGCGCCGCGGTCGCCGGCTTCGTGGTCGGCGGCGGCGTGGCCGCGACCTTCTCGCTGTTCAGCGGCCGCCGGCGTCGCTAGCGCCCGCGCCGACGGTCTCCTCTTCCTCACCGTAGAGCCGCTTGTGCAGCACCGCGGCGATCGCGCCCGCCGGGATCGGCAGCCAGAACGAGACAAGCCGGTAGCCCAGCGTCGCCACCACGGCCGCGCCCGTGGGCACGCCCGCGAGCACCAGCGTTCCGGTCAGGCCGGCCTCCACGAAACCCAGGCCGCCCGGCGTCAGCGGCAGCGTGCCGAGGAACTGGGCGGCGCAGAAGGCCAGCAGCACGGTGGAGGGGCGCGGGCTGGCGTGTACCGCGGTGAGCGCCGCCAGCAGCGTCAGGTAGTCGAGCACCCAGCGCCCGGCTGACAGCAGCAGCGCCTGCCACCAGTTGTGGCCGAGCACCTCGCGCACCTCGTTCCGCTCCCGTAGCAACCGCGGCGGCAGGCCGGTCAGCGGCGGTCGGTTGCGCCGGATGCGGTTGCGCAGCGATTGCGCCGCGCGCCCGACCGCCAGCAGCGGCCGGTCCCAGAGGATCGCCGCCGCGCCCGCGGCGCAGAGCAGCAGGAACACCACACCGCCGACCAGCGCGGCTCGGCCCAGCCCCGGGTCCACCGGGGCGCCGAAGAGGACGGCCGGAAGCGCCAGCAGCGGCAGCGCCAGCAGGATGCCGAACACGAGCACCGAGGACGCGGTCATGCCCGACGCCGCCTGGCCGGCGGGGACCCCGCCGCGCGCGAGCATGGCGTACTGCATGGCCCCGGCGGCAGCCACGCCGCCCGGCACCACGCGCCCGAACGCGTTGGAGGCGAGCTGCGAGGTGATCACGGGGCCCCAGCGGTCGGCTCGCATGGCGATCTTCTGGACCGCCCACATGCACGCGTAGCTGCCGATCTGCAGCGCCACCATGGCGATCCACCAGAGCGGGTTGAACTCGTCGAGCCGGTCGTACGCGCCGAACACGGTGAGCAGCGCGGGGGCCAGCAGGTACAGCGAGACCGCGGTGATCGCGAGCAGCACACCGCGCTTTGCGAGCGTTCCCGGTCTCATGCCGGGGAGAGGCTAGGCGCTCGCCTACGCCGGCGCCGGATCGGGCTCCGGCGGCGGCTCTGGCGGGGACGTCTTGATGCGCATCGTCCGCAGGTCGACGTACTCGCGCAGCAGGATCTGGATCGAGGCGGCCACCGGGATGGCCACCAGCGCGCCCAGGATCCCCAGGAGCGTGGCGCCGAACAGGACCGCCACGATCGTGATGAACGGGTGCACGTTCACGGTGCGCTTCTGGATCTGCGGCTGGATCAGGTGGTTCTCCAGCTGCTGGTAGCCGATCGCCCAGATCACCCAGATGATCGTGGTGGTGGGGAAGTTGTCGAACACGGTCACGAGGCCGATCAGCACCGCGGCGACGGTCGCGCCGACCAGCGGGATCAGCGAGAAGAGCCCCGCGATCACGGCCAGCGGCCCACGGAAGGGCACGCCCAGGATCAGCAGGACGATGTAGGTGAGCACGCCGGCGATCAGGGCGATCGTGAGCGCGCCGGCCACGTAGCCGGCCACCGCCTCCGCCATGTGGTCGAGCGACCGGCGCAGCCGCTCACGCTGCTGGGGTGGTCGCATGCCGATGATCGCGTCGATCCACCCTCGTCCGCTGCCGAGCAGGAAGGCGGTCAGCACCAGGATCGTGATCAGGGCGAACGCGGAGCTCACGATGCCGAAGCCCACGTCGCGCAGCGTTCCGGCCGCGCCGCCGAGCCGGTTGGGCAGCTTGCCCGCCTCCTGCTCGAGCTTGCTCGTGATGTCGTAGTCGCGGTTGAGCTCGCGCAGCCGCTTGTTGTCCTTCACGAACTTGGTCACGTCGCGCGAGTAGGCCGGCACCTTGTCGGCGAAGTTGTTGGCCTCGGTGATCAGCGGGGGCACGATCAGCGCGATCAGCAGCAGCGGGACGGCGAGCAGGCCCAGGTACACGATCGTGATCGCGAAGCCGCGGCGCATCCGGCGCGCGAGCACGTTCACCGGGGGCGACAGCGCCACCGCCAGGAAGGTGGCGATCAGCAGCCACGTGATCGGCTTGCGCAGCAGATAGAGGACGTACAGCGCTATGACCACGCAGACGACGGTCAGCACGATGCGCACGATCTGCCTCGCGGAGAGGAGCATCAGGGCGGTATTCGCCCCGCTTGGTGCGCCTCCTACCGGAGGAAGCTGAGCGGCAGGCCGCCGGTGCCGAGCAGCCCGGGGCCGGTATGCACGGCCAGCACGGGTCCGATCTCGCTGACGATGGTCGGCTCGGAGTCGAACAGCTCGCGGATGCGCTCGACCAGCGCGGCGGCCTGATCGGGTGCGTTGATGTGCTGAACGCACCAGGCGTCGGCGCCCGAGTCGCGGCGCTGCTTCGCGTAGTCCACCATCCGCTCGAACGCCCGCCCGCTGGTGCGCACGCGCTCGACAGGGGTCATCTCGTTCTCCACGGTGAGGATCGGCTTGACCTTCAGCGTGGACCCGATCCAGGCGCTGGCCGCGCCGATGCGCCCGCCGCGCCGCAGGAACTCGAGCGTGTCCACGGCGAACCACATCTTCAGCTGCTTGCGAGCCTCGGTCACGTGCGCGGCCACCTGCTCCGCGTTGCCGCCGTCGCGGGCCGCCTTGACCGCCGCGAGGACCATGTAGCCCAGCCCGCCGGCGGCGGTCGTGGAGTCGATCACCTGGATGCGGTCGCCGCCCTTGCCCTCGCGCTCCAGCGCCTCCTTGGCCTGGCGGGCCGCCTCGGGCGTGCCCGACAGCCCGCCGGAGATGTGCACGGAGACGATTTCGCGCCCCTCGGCAAGCAGCGGCTCGTAGGCGGCGCGAAAGTCGCCCACCGAGGGTTGAGACGTGGTCGGCAGCGCGTCGGCGGAGCGCAGCTCCTCGAAGAACACGTCGTAGTCCGTGATCTCGGTCTCGGGGACCGTGCGGTCGCCGCCGAAGACGACGTACAGCGGCACCACGGTCACGCCGTGCTGCTCCGCGACGCCGGCCGGGAGGTAGGAGGTGCTGTCGGTTACAACGGCGACTTCGCTCATGGCGCGCGGCAGCCTACAGGGCTAACCTCCCCGCCACTTGGCCACGGTCCTCGTCACCGGCGCGACTGGCTTCATCGGCTCTCACGTGGCGCGGCTGGTTGCCGAGCGGGGGGACGAGGTGGTGTTGGCCGTTGAGCCGGGCTCGCCGGACGCGGCGATCGCGGATCTCGACCTCAAGCGCGTCAACTGCGACGTCCGCGACCGCCGCGCGGTGCGACGCGCCCTGCGCGGCGTAGAGCGCGTGTTCCACTGCGCCGGGATCACGTCGGTGCGGCCGCAGGACTCAGAACGGCTCTTCGACGTCAACGTGCGCGGCACGAAGCTGGTCATGGAGGAGTGCCTGCGGGCGGAGGTCGAGCGTGTGGTCTACACGTCCAGCGCGGCGGTGGTGGGCCCGGCGCGAGAGCACGGCAAGGCGGCCGACGAGACGCAGCTGTTCACGGCCGGCAAGCTCGGCATCCCGTACATGAACTCCGTGCACGAGGCGGAGGTGGAGGCGATGCGCGTTGCCGCCCGCGGCCTGCCGCTGGTGTGCGTGAACCCGACCATCTGCTTCGGCGCGGGGGATCACCTGCTCACGTCGACGCGGCTCGTGCGCTCGTTCCTGCTCGGCCGCATCCCCGTCTACACGGAGGGCGCGATCTCGGTCGTGGACGTGCGCGACGCCGCGGCGGGGCACCTGCTTGCCGACCGGCGCGGCAAGCCCGGCGAGCGCTACATCCTGGGCGGGCGCAACTTCACCTTCGACAGGCTGTTCGCCGACCTCGGACGCATCTCCGGAATCGCTCCGCCGGTGAGGCTGCCGCCGGCGGCGGCCCGCGCCGCCGCCGGGCTGCTCGCCTCCGCTGGGCGGGGCTGGCCGCTGACGCCGCTCGAGGTGCGGGTGGCCAGCCAGCGCTGGACCTACCGCTCCACGCGGGCGCGGCGGGACCTCGGCTGGAACGCCCGCCCGCACGAGGAGACGCTGGAGGCCACGGTGGCGTGGCACCTGGAGCGCGAGCAGGACCGGATCGCCCGCACCCGCCGCTCGCAGCAGATCCAGTTCCGCCTGGCGAGCGCCGCGATCGGTGCCACCGAGACCGCGGTGGGCCTGTTGCGGCGGGCAACGGCGGCGCGTCCCTAGGATTCGGCCCGTGACGACGCTCTACCGGTGCAAGGCCCCGACCGACCTGGTGTGCCGCTGCGGCAAGGTCGCCCGGCGGCTGCGCAGCGCCGGCATCGAGTTCGACGAGGTCCGCGTGCAGTTCCGCAAGCGCGACCGCCCGGAGATCGAGGAGTTGACCGGGCAGCGCTGGGTACCGGTCCTCGTGCACCGCGACGAGGTCATCCACGACTCGCACCGGATCCTGGAGCACCTCGACTGGCTCGAGGCTTCCAAGGAGGTCGCATGAGCCGGATCGCACGCGCGGCGCGGGGCGCACGGCGTGCGTGGCCGCTGGTCCTGATGGGCTGGGAGCGCTGGCAGAACCTCTCGCCGCAGGAGAAGGACCGCTACAAGCGCCAGGCGCGCGGGTACGCGCAGCGCGGGCGCAAGGCGCTGGAGCAGCGCCGCAAGAAGCCCTAGCGCCCGGGCGCCGCCGAACCGCAGCAACCAGGCTCCGTCGAGTGTGGGCCCTGGAACGGGTGATATCGCCCGAAGTAGGGCCCACGCTCGTACGCGCGGCTACTCCAGGTGGTTCTCTAGCCCGATCGGGCGCTTCGCCGGCTCGGGCTGAGGCTCCTCGGTGAGCCCCTCGGGCTGCTCCACTTCGAGCAGCTCGGCCAGCTCGCCCGACTCGAACATCTCCATGACGATGTCCGACCCGCCGACGAGCTCCTGGTTGACGAACAGCTGCGGCACCGTCGGCCAGCCGGACAGGCCCGACAGCTCCTCGCGGATGCGCGGGTCGGGCAGGATGTCCAGGGCCGCGTACTGCACCCCGAGCGCGTTGAGGGCGCCGGCGGTGCGGGCGGAGAAGCCGCAGGACGGCGCGTTCGGCGTGCCCTTCATGAAGAGCATCACGCGGTTCTCGTCGATCGCCTGCTGGATGAAGTCGCGAATCTCGTCGTTCGTCACGGTGTGGCTCCGGGTGTCGAGGTCTTGATTGAGAGCGCGTGGATGGCGCCGCCGATCTCCGGGCCGAACACGTCGTAGACCAGCTTGTGCTGCTGGATCCGGGACAGGCCCTCGAACCTGTCCGACACGACCTCGGCACGGAAATGGTCGCCACCGCCCGTCAGGTCCTCCACCTGGACCTCTGCGCCGGGCAATGCCGCGCTGATGCGCTCTTGAAGTTCTGCTGTCGTCGGCATTGGGCAAACTCCAGAGTACCGAGGCGATCGCCGATACAATCCCAAACAGATGGTGCAGCTCACAGACATCGCAGCAGAGAAGGTCCGCGACTTCATCAGCGGCCAGACCGCGCAGGGCGAGGTTGGCCTGCGCGTGGGGGTCCGCGGCGGCGGTTGCTCGGGCTTCCAGTACGCGCTGGCGCTGGACGAGCAGCGCGACGACGACCTGGTGTTCGACAACTCCGGGATTCGCGTGCTGGTGGACCCGGCCAGCCTCCAGTACGTCGACGGCTCGACCGTCGACTACACCGAGAGCTTCCAGGGCTCCGGGTTCGAGGTCACGAACCCCAACACGGTCGCGTCTTGCGGCTGTGGCTCCTCGTTCCGCGTGGCGGACGAAGAGCCGTCCTGCGGCACCGCCGTCTAGAGCCGAACCGGCAGCGTCTTCAGCTGGTTGACGAACGGCGACTCCGCGTACTGCGGGGTGCCGGCCAGCTCCATGCCGGGGTACCGCGCCAGCGTCTCCTCCAGCAGTATCCGTAGCTCCAGCCGCGCCAGCGCCGCGCCGAGGCAGAAGTGCCTGCCGCCGGCGCCGAAGGCCTGGTGCTCGGTGGCGCGCGTGACATCGAACCGATCCGGCTGCTCGTAGCGCGACTCGTCGCGGTTCGACGAGACGTACCACATGACCACCTTGTCGCCCTCGCGGATCGGTTGGCCGGCCAGCTCCGTGTCGCGCGTGGCGGTACGGCGGAAGTGGGCGAATGCGGGGAACATCCGGAGCGACTCCTCCACCGCGGCCGGGATCAGCGCCGGGTCGTCGAGCAGCAGCCGCCTCTGCTCGGGGTTCTCCATCAGCGCCCGCATCCCGCTGCAGTAGGTGGCCTTGGTGCTGTCGTTGCCCGCCGCGACCAGCAGGAAGAAGCCCATCACGATCTCGTGCTCCTCGAGCTGCTCCCCGTCCACCTCGGAATTGACCAGCACGCTGGTGAGATCGTCGGTGGGGCGCTCGCGACGCTCGGCGATCAG
>JAXDIH010000212.1:0-5701 GCA_034664105.1 Thermoleophilaceae bacterium | reverse complement strand
ACGGCGTGACCGTCTCCCCCAACTCGAAGTCCGGGCATTCGAGCGCAGTCGGGATGAGGTAGTCCATGAACGACGAGTTGAGGCAGTTGCCCTCCTCGTCGAAGGAGATCAGCTCCATCAACGCGATTCCGACGCCCTCGGCGAGCCCACCGTGGATCTGGCCGTCGACCACCATCGGGTTGATCCGGACCCCGCAGTCGTCGACGGCGATGAAGCGCCGCACAGTGACCTGGGCGGTGTCGGGGTCGATGTCCACCACCGCGATGTACGCGCCGTAGGGATAGGTGAGATTCGGCGGGTCGTAGATCACCTGCGCGTCGAGCCCGCCCTCCAGCTCGGCGGGCATCGGCTCCCCGCTATAGGCGCGCTCCGCGATTTCCTCGATCATCGCGCCCTTCTCAGGGTCGCCCTTGACGTACCAACGGCCCTTCTCCCACGCCAGGTCCTCGGGCCTGGTCTCGAGCATCGTCGCGGCGATCAGGCGGGCCTTGTCGCGGACCTTGCGCGAGACCACGGCCACCGCCCCGCCGGAGACCGGAGTCGAGCGGCTGCCGTAGGTGCCGAGGCCGTAGGGGGACTTGTCGGTGTCGCCGTGGCGGACCTCGACGTTCTCCGGCGGGATGCCGAGCTCCTCGGCGACGATCTGAGCGAACGTGGTCTCGTGACCCTGACCCTGGGTCTGGGCGCTGATGCTCACCACGGCCTTGCCCGACGGATGGACACGGAGGTCGGCGCCGTCGTTCATGGACAGCCCGAGGATGTCCATGTGCTTCCGGGGTCCGGCGCCCACGCCCTCCGTGAAGAAGGACACGCCGATGCCCATCAGCTCGCCGCGCGCTCGCTTCTCGGCCTGCTCGCGGCGCAGGTCCTCGTAGCCCGCGATGTCCATCGCGACCTTCATCGTCTTGGCGTAGTCACCCGAGTCATACGTCCAGCCGGTGGTGGTCTCGTACGGGAACTGCTCGGGCGCGATGAAGCTGCGCATGCGCAGGTCGATCGGGTCGGCGCCCATCTCCATGGCGAGCGCGCTGGCCATCCGCTCCACCAGGTAAACGGCCTCGGTGATCCGGAACGAGCACCGGTAGGCCACCCCGCCCGGCGCCTTGTTCGTGTAGACCGCCTTCACCTTCACATGCGACGCCTGCAGGTCGTAGGAGCCGCAGACGATGTGGAAGAACCCGGCCGGGAACTTCGTCGGTTGGGCCGTGCTGTCGAAGGCGCCGTGATCGGCGATCACGTCGACTCGGAGGCCGGTGATCTTGCCGTCCTTCGAGCACATCTCGGCGCGCATGACGTAGTCGCGAGCGAAACCGGTCGACATCAGGTTCTCGGAGCGGTTCTCCACCCACTTGACCGGCACGCCGGCCACGATCGAGCCCGCGATCGCGCACACGTACCCGGGGTAGATCGGGACCTTGTTGCCGAATCCGCCGCCGATGTCCTGACAGCGGATCCGGATCATGTGCTCCGCGAGCCCCGCGACGTGGGCGTACACGGTCCGATGGGCGTGCGGCGCCTGGTTGCCGTTGTAGATGTCCAGCTGGCCGGTCTCCGGGTTGAAGTCGGCGATGATCCCGCACGTCTCGAGCGGCGCCGGATGGCAGCGCGGGTAGATGATGTCGCGCGCGACGACCGTGTCGGCCTCGGCGAAGGCGCGGTCGGTCGCCTCCTGGTCGCCGGCTTCCCAGGTCGGGCTCGCCAGGTTGTCGACCTGACCGGACTTGTCGTCACGGATCAGCGGCGCGTCGGGATCAAGCGCCTTGCGCGCGTTGACCACCGCGGGCAGCGACTCGTACTCGACGTGGATCAGGCTCAGCGCATCCTGGGCCGAGTACGGGTCGGTCGCGATCACGAACGCGACCTCCTGGCCCTGGAAGCGGACCTTGTCGCCGGCCAGAACCGCCTGCGTGTCGTACGAGATCGTCGGCATCCAGGCCAGACCGAGCGTCTCGAGGTCCTTGGCGGTGACCACGGCAGCCACGTTCGGGTGGGCCAGCGCGGCCGAGGTGTCGATCGAGAGGATGCGCGCGTGGGCGTACGGGCTGCGCAGGACGGCGCCGTGCACCATGCCGGGCAGCTCGATGTCGTCCAGGTAGGTCCCCTGCCCGCGGATGAAGCGCGCGTCCTCCTTGCGCTTCAGCCGGCCGAAGCCGATCGGACGCTCGGTCGACGGGCTTGGAAGGTTCTCGACAACGGCCATCCTCATGCCTCCGATTTCGCGCCAGCCTCGTGCTCAGCCGCCCAGCGGACTGCGCTGACAATGTTCTTGTATCCGGTGCAGCGGCAGATCGCACCGGAGATCGCCGTACGGATCTCGTGGTCGGTGGGATCGGGGTTCTCGTCAAGCAGGGCGCGCGTGGTCATCAGCATGCCCGGCGTGCAGAACCCGCATTGCAGCGCGTGACGCTCGTGGAAGCCCTGCTGGATCGGGTCCAGTTCGCCGTCGACCTCGAGCGACTCCACGGTGCGGATCTCATGGCCGTCGCACATCACCGCCAGGGCCGTGCACGATTTCAGCGGCTGGCCGTCCATGAGCACCACGCAGGCGCCACAGTTCGAGGTGTCGCAGCCCCAGTGGGTGCCCTTCAACCCCAGCGTGTCGCGAATGAAGTGCACGAGCAGCTGACGCGGCTCGACGTCCGCGGAGACCTGCTCGCCGTTCACGGTCATCGAAACGTTCATCGATCAGGCCTCCTGGTGCAGGCCGCGCGCCGCCGATCGGCGCAGCGCGCGTTGGGTGAGTACGCCCGCGAGGTGGCGCTTGTAGTCGACCGGGCCGCGGCCGTCGGCGCTCGGAGAGCAGTCGGCCGAGGCGATCTCGCCGGCCTGCGCGAACAGGTCGTCCGACGGCTGCTTGCCGCGCACGAGCTCCTCAGCGCGCGTGAGATGGATCGTCGTCATCCCGACGGCGCTGAGCGCGATGCCCGCGTCCGCGATCACCCCGCCGTCGATCCAGACCGCCGCCGACGCCGCTGCGATGGCCCAATCCCCGGCACGCCGCTCCACCTTCTCGTGTGCGCTGCCCGCCCCCGGGCGAACTGCCAGGCGGATCTCGGTCAGCATCTCTCCGGCGCCGACCGCGGTGGTGAACGGTCCCACGTGGAAGTCCTCCATCCCCACCACTCGCTCCCCGCCGGCCCCTCGGATCACGACCTCTGCCTTCAGCGCCGAGCAGACAGCCGACAGGTCCTCGGCGGCATCCGCCTGGCAGAGCGAGCCGCCGATGGTGCCGCGGTTGCGCACGACCGGGTCCGCGATCACGGTCTCGGCGTCGCGGAAGATCGGAAACTCCCGCGCCAGGAGGTCGGACTTCAAGAGGTCGACGTGCCGGGTCAGCGCGCCGATCCGGATCTGACCGTCCTGCTCGCGGATGTAGGCGAGCTCAGCGAGATCGTTGATGTCGATCAGATGCGCCGGGTTGGCCAGCCGCAGCTTCATCATCGGCAGCAGGCTGTGGCCGCCGGCGATGATCCGGGCGTCGGCGCCGAGCCGCTCCAGCGCCGCGATCGCACCCTGGACGGTGGTCGCCCGCTCGTACTCGAATGGCGCCGGAGTCTGCAACTTGCTCCTCTCGGATCAGGTGCGCCGAACCGGGAACTGCCGGCGAGCGGCCCCGATGTCGTCGCGTTGTTCGTACTGGACCGGAGCGTCGGCGCCGATCACCGGGGAGTTCGGCAGGCTCTCCGGGCTCGTCTGACGAAGGTTCGGGTAGAGCAGCCGGGCGGCCAGGCTGCCGCCCTGGACGTTGCGCAGCACCTCGCTTGCCGGACTGGCGGCGGCGATTGGCGCCTCTCGGCCGAGCCGGGCGAGCGTGAGCGTGCCCCTGGTGTAGACCTCCCCGATACGAGGCGCATCCACGGAGGCGCTGTCGGGGAAGTTGCGCAATCCCGCTGCCGCGGCCCCGGGGTAGACGCTCTCGATCAGGCCCATCGCGTCGCTGAGACCGGCCTTCTTGACGAGCAGCCCCTCGAGTAGGTCGACCCCGGCATCGAGCTGCCCGTTGATCGCGCTCACCACCTCGTTGACCGGCGCGCTCTTCGCGACGATCTCGGCGACGCCGCCGATGGCCTCGTCGAGGCCGTCGGCGATCTGCCGCAGCGCCACGATCGTCGATACGAGGTAGTAGACGAGCGCCAGCACGATCGCCAGGACCGCGATGATCATCACGACCCCGGCCGCCGGCATCAGCGCTGCCCCTCCGCGTCGTCGACGATGACGTCGAGCGAGCCGCCGTAGCCCGCCACTCCGGCAACGGTCTGCTGAACCTGATCCTGCGTGGTGAGCAGCAGCACGGCGGCGTCCAGGTCCTTCGAGCCCGCGGCGGCGACGGTGGAGATCTTGCGCACGCTCGGGACGATGCTGCGGGCCGCGTCGAGCACCCCTCGCAGCAGATAGACCACGACCGGAAGGATCACCAGCAACAGGACGGCGTCTCCGATCCACCAGAGCGTCATCGCGGCCTCCTCTCCGCCACCATCGCCGCCTTGCGCCCGATGCCCGGGAGCGCGCCGAGGATGATCTCGAACTGGGCGTTGATCGCCTTGACCGCCGGCTCGAGCGGGCGCAGATGCTGGGCTTCGACGCCGTCCAGAGCGGAGGCGAGCGCCGCGAGATCCTGCGAGATCGCCTCGAGGCCCTGGCGTACCCTGATCAGGGCGAACGCGAGCACCGCGATCACGACCACGGCGAGCAGGACGCTCAAGAGGATGTACGTGTCGGTGCTCACGCGCCCTGCCCGAACCCGTCGGTGAGCGCGTTCATGTAGCCGTCCTGGACCACGGCCTCCTCGACGATCAGCGCCAGCACGGGCGCGGTCGCCTCGAGCTGCGGGATGTTCGCCGTGTTCGCGCCGACCTGGCCCGCGGTCTCGAGCAAGTTGCGAACCGATCGCTGGATCTTGCCCACCTGAACCAGCAGCAGGGCGAGCAGTCCGGCCACGGCCAGGGCGGCGACGAGCCCGATTATCAGTGCGACACCCCAGGCCGTCATCGTCCGACCGCCGCCTTTCGAAGTGCGCGGGCGGAGCGCAGGATGCGGGTGCCCGAGTCGTTGATCCGCTCGATGCCGCCTAGCTCCGAGGTCTGCTGACGGACCACCTCGACCGCCTGCTCCGCGGTGGCGGCCTGCGTGGCGATCCTCATCGCCAGCGAGACGATGACGATGACGATGGCCGCCGCGACCGCGATCACCACGACTCCCATCGCGATCCCTACGACCCAACCCGTGGAAGCTGCTGTCAGCAGCGCCCTCTCCTCATCCCCAAGTCTGACAATAGCCAACGAGCCCGCTCTGGTCCACGGGCGCAATGGGGTTGGCGCGGGGCTGCTAGCCGGCCGAGTCGACGTCCCGCTCGCGGGACGCCGCGCCGATGTCCTTCAGATCGGGCTCGGCGCCCTCCGGGATGTCCGGCCCGCCGTCGGTGGCGGCATCGGCGCTGTCGCCTCCGCTGAGGTCCACGCCGTCCTCGGTCGCCGGCTCGTCCGAGCCAGTCGTGCGCCCGAGGACCGAGCTGTCGAGCTGCGGGTCCTCATCGAGCATCTCGCGCGGAGCATCGGAGCCGCCCAGCTCGGCGGGGACGACGCCGTCCGCGGCGGTCGCGCCCCACTCCCCTTTCTCGCGGGCCTCTGCCTCGTCTGGCGTGGTTCCGCCGCGCTGCTCGCTCGGCTTCTGCCCGCCCTGCTCTTGATCGCTACCGCTCATG
>JAXDIH010000204.1:0-5779 GCA_034664105.1 Thermoleophilaceae bacterium | reverse complement strand
AGATGAAGACGGTGAGCGCCGCTATGCCCGCGATCCGATCGGCTTCCGGCGCGCTCGACCCGAGCACGAACAGCGCGAAGGTCATCGTCGCGACCCCCTTGGGCCCGAACCAGGCCATGAACGCCTTGCCAGCGGTGTCGACCTGGCGCGTGCCGGCCAGCGCGGCGAAGACCGCCACGGGCCGCGCGACCAGCAGCGTGAACGCGGCCACGGCGACGGCGGTCCAACCGTCCTCGAGCAGCGTGTCGAACGTGAAGATCGCCCCGAACACGAGCAGCACGCCCAGCGTGACCACCTCGAGCAGGTCCTCCGAGCGCGTCTCGAAGCACTCGCGGATGTCCGGTCGCCAGATCCCGAACGCGATCGCCGTCACGAAGACCGAGATGAAGCCGTTGCCCTCGGGCGGCAGCACCGCGATGCCGTAGGAGGCGAAGGCCACGCCAACCGCGTAGAGACCCTTCTGGTGGGCGCTGGGGCCGTCCTTGCCGGTGGTGCCGCGCGGCATCAGCCGCGCGGCTACGAACGCCACCACCAATCCGGTGACGGCACCGAAGAACAGGTCCTGGAGCACGAACTCCCACCAGACGAAGTTGTCGCGCGACTCCGCCGCGGCCGTGAAGGCGAGCACCGCCGGCAGCGCCAGGCCGTCGTTGAGGCCCGACTCCAGGTTGAGCGAGTGGCGAATCACACGTGGCACGCGCGGGTTCGTGATCACGATGGAGGAGAGCACGGGATCGGTGGGCGACAGCAGCGCCCCGACCAGAAAGGACTCGGTCCAGCCGAGGTCCGTGAGCGTGTGTGTGACGAGCGCCACCAGCGCGGCCGTCAGCGGCATCGCGAGCACCAGCTTGCGAAACGGCAGGTGCCAGGCCCGCTGCAGCATCTCGGCCTCGACGTCCAGGCCGTCGCGGAACAGGATCAGGATCAGCGCGACTACGGCCAGGCCCTGTACGAAGTCCGAGTGTGGGTCGAGGTCGAGCACCTCCAGCCCGCCCTGGCCCAGCACGAAGCCGGCCACCACGACGGCCGCGGTCAGCGACAGGAAACTGCGCCGCGCAAGGCCCGACAGCAGCGCGCCGGCCATCAGCAGCAGGCCAAAGACGGCGGCCGGCTCCTGCAGGAAGTCGACCCCGGCAGCTACTGGCGTCACGCCCGGAAGCTACCTTGGTGGGGCGTGAGGAGGGCTCCCGCATACATTGCCGCGCTGGCGGTCGCATTCCCCGCGGCCGCGGCCGCGGCGCCGCCGAGCGCGCAAACGCTCTCCCAGGGCTGGGAGGTGCGGGCGCAGCAGGCCGCTCCGGCGCCACCGCAGCCCGCTCCCCCGGTCGAGGGGCAGCCGGAGGGAGTGCCGGCCCCGGCCGCCGATCCGGCGCCAGGCGGTCAGGCGGCCCAGCAGCCGACGAACTGGAGCCCGGTGACCGTGCCGAGCGTCTTCGACACCAGGGCCGTCGCCTCTGAGTACGGCGGCCAGGTGCGCCGCTACCGGCTGCACTTCACCGGTCCGGCCACCCCGCGCGGGTTCCGCTGGCTGATCCGGTTCGAGAGCGTGCGCCGCTCCGCCACGGTCTTCCTCAACGGGCGCAGGCTCGGCCATAACGTCGATCCCTACACGCCCTTCACCTTCGAGGCGCGCGGTCTGCGCCCGGGGCGGGTGAACCGGCTCGTCGTGGAGGTGGACAGCCGCAAGGACCCGCGCCTGCCGGAGGGCTGGTGGAACTGGGGCGGGATCGTGCGCCCCGTGCACCTGATCCCGGCCGGGCGCGCGCACCTGAGCGATCTCGGCACGCTGTCGCAGGTCAGCTGCCGCGGCCCGGCCACGGGCTGTCGGGCGAAGCTGCTGGTGGACGGCGTGCTGCAGCGCGGCGGCGTCTCGAAGCTCGCGCCCACGCTGGAGGTGCAGCTGCGCTCGCCCTCGGGGCGCCTCACCGAGCGCACCTTCCGGCTGCCGAAGCAGCGCGCCGAGCGGCGCCGCGTGCAGCTGTCCATGGGCGTCCCCGCCCCGGTGCTGTGGAAGCCGGAGGACCCCCAGCTGTACTCGGCACGGCTGACCCTGCGTGACCGCGGCGCGGTCCAGCAGGTGGAGCGCCGCATCGTCGGCCTGCGCTCGGTCACGGTGAAGCGGGGCATGCTCTACCTCAACAACCGCCGCATCAAGCTCGCCGGCGCCTCCATCCACGAGGACATGCCGGGCAGCGGCGCGGCGCTGACCGCGGCGGACATGGACCGCATCGTGGCCGACCTGAAAGAGGTCGGCGCCAACGTCACGCGCTCGCACTACGTGCTCAGCGAGGGGCTGCTGTCCCGCCTCGACCGGGCCGGGATCATGGTCTGGAACCAGGCCCCGATCTGGCAGCGGGACCGCAAGGCGAACGTGCTGCGCCAGCCGCTCCAGCGCCGGCGCGCCTGGGAGACCGTGCGCCGCACCGTGATCGCCGCTCGCAGCCACCCCTCGGTGATCACCCACTCCGTGGCCAACGAGCTGTGGTCCCGCCCCGACGACCGCCCGGGCGTGACGCGCCGCTATCTCGAGCACGCGCAGGAGCTGGCCCGCGACCTCGACCCCACGCTGCCGATCTCGGTCGACATCAACGGTCGCCCCTACCACCCCGAGCAGTTCACGTACCACAAGTTCGACATGCTCGGGATCAACCAGTACTTCGGCTGGTACCGCTGGGTCGAGAACTTCGACGACCTGCCGCTCTACCTGCAGGAGATGCGCGACCTGTATCCGGAGCTGGCGCTGGTGATGACCGAGTTCGGCGCCGAGGCCCGGCCCGAGCGCGCCAACGACCCCGTCGACGTCAAGGGCAGCTACGCCTTCCAGACGTTCCATCTCGCGCGCACGCTCGACGTGGCCGACGCGGCGCCGATCTCGGGAGCGATCTACTGGACGCTGCGCGAGTTCCAGATCTACCCGGGCTGGAGCGGCGGCGCGGGCCCGCGCCCGCCCGAGTTCCGGCCCAACACCATCCACCAGAAGGGCCTGCTCACCTACGAGGGCGACAAGAAGCCGGCCTGGTACCTCGCGCGCGACCGCTTCAAGGCCTCCCTGCTGTACCCCTGAATCGGAGACACTAGGCCCGGGATGAGGGCCGGCCTGCTTCGCGAGCACGACACGCGCCTGATCGTCGGCGCGGTGGGCATCTCGGCGCTGGGGGACTTCCTGCTGTGGATCCCGCTCACCCTGCACCTCCAGGAGGAGACCGGCTCCGGGATCGCTGTGGCGGCCCTGTTCGTCGCGCTCTGGGCGCCGGCGGTGGTACTCGCGCCGGTCGCGGGGCTGCTGGCCGACCGCCTCGAGGCTCGCGGCGTGCTGCTGGTCGCCTCGCTCGGCCAGGCGGCCATCGCGGCTGCCATGGCGATCGCGCTCGACTCCGTCGCGGCGATTCTCGTGCTTGCGGGACTGCTTGGGGTCGGCTTTGCCGTGGCGCAGCCCGCCGAGTTCTCGCTCGTCCCGCTGATCGGGCGCGACGACCGGCTCACCGAGATCAACGGCCTGGTCGAGACGGCGCGCTACATCGGCATGACGGCGGGACCGGCGCTCGGTGGCGTGCTCGCGGCCCTGGGTGGCACCGAGATCGCGATGCTGGTCAACGCGGCCACGTTCGTCGCGGTCGCGCTGGCGGCGCTGCTGCTGAGGACGAGGCGGCACCCGGCGGCGCGGTCCCCCGGCGAGCAACCGGAGCGCGCCCGCGACGGCGTCGTGTACCTGTTCCGCGACCGCACGCTGGGCCTGGTGATGGCCGTCGTCTTCGTTTCGCTGCTGTTCATGACGGCGTCGGCCACCGCTGAGGTCTTCTTCCTGAAGGAGGACCTGGAGGTGTCGGACGCGCTCTACGGCGCCTTCTTCGGCGCGTGGACACTCGGCATGGTGGTCGGCGCGGTGGCCGTGGCCCGGCGCGTCCCGGCGGGCGCCTATGCCCTCGGCGTCCTGCTCGCGGTGGGGATCCAGGGTGCGGGCCTCGGCCTGCCGACCGCCTGGCTGGCGGTCGGTTTCGGGGCGGCGATGTGGTTCATCGGCGGCCTGGGGCACGGCACCAAGAACGTGCTGGCGCGGACATTGATCCAGGAGCGCGTGCCGCACCGCCTTCACGGGCGGGCGTTCGCCGCCTACAACGGTCTGCGCAACGGCGCCGAGCTGGTCGCGCTGGCTGGCGGCGGGGTGCTGGTGGCCGCCATCGGCGGGCGGTCGACGCTCGCGCTCGCCGGCGCGATCCCGGTAGCCGCGGCGCTGGTCGGCCTGGCCCTCTACTGGCGTGCGGGCACGCCGTCACCGGCACCCGCCGCCGCCGGCGGCTCGTCCGTAGGCCGGTAGGCGTAGGCGGCCTCCCGCACGGCCTCGTCGGACTCCAGGCCGGCGCCCAGCGCACCGCCGACGATCGCCAGCGAGCCGACGAAGCAGGCGATCTTCACGTAGTCCCCGAGTCCGGCGTCGCGCCCGAGCGCCGCGCCGAGCGTGCCGGGCGCGATGATCAGCCCGGTCCCGGCGAGGACCAGGACGATCAGCACGACATAGAGGAAGGCGACGCCGAGCACCAGGGTCGCCGCGGTCGCGGCGTTGAACAGGACGACCTGGTCCGGGGCGCGGCCGCCCCCGCTGCGCTGCCAGAGGCCGTGAACCACGATCAGGGACCCGACCGTGAGGGCGATCGACACCACCGCGACGGCCGCGAGCCGCAAGCCGTTGAGGCTCGTGGAGATGCGCCACACGTCCGACTGCACGGACCCGAACGCCACCGCCGCCACCGCGGCCACCAGAGCGCGGTACAGCCGCGCCGCCAACCGCCAGGGGCGGTTGGCGTGCACCATCCCCGCGAGCAGGCGCAGGTTCCCGCCCCGCGCGAGCGAGGCCAGGCCGGGGGGCGCGTCCTCGGGGTTCTCGTCGGCGAGCTCGGCGAGGTCGATCAGGCGCTGCCGGGAGTCGTCGTCGCCCAGCACCGCGGCGACCAGCCCCTCGGCCGCGTCGACAGCCCGGCGGCGCAGCCGGGCCGTCCCCAGCGCGGGCAGCGACAGCACCGCCACGCGGTGCGTCGGGCTGGCCTGGCCCTCGACCGGGCGGCGCCCCACGCGCAGCGGCAGGTCGGTGAGCGCGAGGGCCAGCTCCCAGTCCTCGCGCATCAGCCGCTGGTGGGCCGCGTCGATCAGCTCTGTGGTCGACGCGGGCGGCTCCACCAGGCCGTCGCCCACGACCGGGACAGCCCAGGCGACCCCGGGGTAGCGCTCCGCCAGCCGCGCCTCCAGCTCGGGCGCGAGCTGCTCGGCAAGCTCGGCCGCGGGGCCCGGCGCCGCCAGCAACCCGAGCACGATGCGCGGGCCGCCGTCGGCGTGTGTCCCCGTCATGCCAGCAGCAGCGTACGCGCCGACTGGCGGCGTCACTAGTTTGAGGGGATGGTGGCCGGTTCCTCCAGACAACTCCTCGTGCGCGATCCCTGGCTGCGGCTGCGCCTGCGCGCGTGGCCGATCCTCCAGACCGCCGCCGCGGCCGTCGGCGCCTGGTACCTGGCCAAGCTGCTCCTGCCCGAGGAGCAGCCGGTCTTCGCGTCGATCGCCGCCGTCATAGCGCTCGGGGCCACCTACGGTCAGCGCTCCGAGCGCGCGATCGAGCTGATCGGCGGAGTGGTGGTGGGCATCGGGGTCGCGGACCTGCTGGTGCGCGCGATCGGCACCGGACCGGCGCAGATCGGGCTGATGGTGCTGCTGGCGATGTCGGCCGCGGTCCTGCTCGGCGGGGGGCCGCTGCTCGTCACGGAGGCCGCCGTCTCGGCGATCCTGCTCGTGG
>JAXDIH010000170.1:0-2798 GCA_034664105.1 Thermoleophilaceae bacterium | reverse complement strand
CGGCGTCCGCGATCGCTTCGATCAGCTCGCGGAGGTCGGCGGCCGTGCCGTTGCCGTCGAACCAGGCGCTTGCGATCGTGCGTGCCAGGGCGTCGGGGGTCGGCGACCTCATGATGATGTCGTCCGGCAGGCTGAGGCCGAACAGCGCGTTGACCATCTGAGCCAGCTCGGCGGCCTGGGCCTCGCTGCCGCCCAGCGCCAGGAAGCTGGCGTGCGAGCGGGGCGGCGGGCAGCCGCGCGCGGCGCCCATCATCTCGGCGACCACCTCGCCGAGCGCCTCGTGCAGGCTGTCGAGCACCGCGAGCGCGTCGGGCTCGCGGTCGGCGTGCACGTAGGCCATGCATGGGTTGTCGGACACGGCGCTCGGCGGGATGAGCAAGCGGCCACGAATCTGGCCATCGGTAACCAGCCGCGGGGCTCGCGCCCCCGGGCCCCGCTGATGCCGGGCCGGCTAATGTCGGCGCGCGTGAGTCGTTCCGCCCTCTGGGGCCTGTACGTGATGCTCCTGCTGATCTGGTCGAGCACCTGGGTCTCGATCAAGATCGGGCTGGAGGATTGTCCGCCGCTGCTGGGCGCTGGCATCCGCTTCGCCGGCGCCGGGCTCGTCCTGCTCGCCATCGCGGCCGCTTCGGGCCGTCCGTGGCGCACCGACGTCCGCCTCGCCGTGCTGCTCGCCCTGTTCCCGTTCGCGCTCGCCTACGGCCTCGTCTACTGGGGCGAGCAGTACATCCCGTCGGGGCTCGCGGCGGTGATCTTCGGCGTGCTGCCGCTGTACGTGGCGGTGCTCGGGGCCGCGCTCTTGCCGAACGAGCCGCTCCGAGCGCGGGTGATCGCCGGGGTCCTGGTGGCCATCTGCGGTCTTGCGCTGGCCTTTGCCGAGAGCATCGACCTCGGCGACCGCGAACTGGCGGTGGCCGGCGCCGCCGCGCTGGCCGCCGCCGCGCTCGGAACCGCTGTCGGCAACGTCAGCCTCCAGCTGCGCGCGCGCAAGCTCGACGCCGTGGTCTTGAACGGGTGGGGGATGCTGGGCGGCGGCGTGCTGCTGCTCGTGGTGTCCGCCGGCGCGGAGAGCTGGGGCGAGGCCGCTTGGAGCGCCCGGTCGGTCGGCTCGATCGTGTACCTCGCGCTGGTCGGGTCGGCGGTCCCGTTCGTGGGGCTGACCGTGCTGCTGCGCCACTACAGCGCCCAGGCGATGTCGTACCTGGCGATGTTGCTGCCGTTCGGCGCGCTGCTGTTCGGCGCGGCGCTCTACGACGAGTCGATCACCGGTCGCGCCCTCGGTGGGGCGGCGCTCGTGGCGGCCGGGCTGCTGATCGCGCAGGGGCAGCGGCGGGCACCCGCCCGGGAGCTCGTCACCCGCTAGACTCGCCAGCGGCGCCGCCGGCATCCGTGGCGCCGTTTCCTTTGCCATGAGCTACGCAATCGTCAGAGTGGGCGGCAAGCAGTACCGCGTCGAGAAGGGCGACTCGCTCGTCGTCGATCGCATGTCCGCGAACGAGGGCGACAAGGTCGACCTCGAGCCGCTGCTCTACGCCGACGGCGACAAGTCGGTGCTCGAGCCGGGCGAGCTCGGCAAGATCAAGGTGCAGGCCACGGTCACCGGTCACGAGCGCGGCAAGAAGATCCACGGGCTCAAGTTCAAGCCCAAGCGGGGCTACAAGGTCCGCTTCGGCCACCGCCAGGATCTGACGCGCATACAGATCGGCGACATCAAGGTCGGCGCGGGCCGCGCCGCGAAGAAGGAGGACTCGGATGGCTCATAAGAAGGGCCTCGGATCCAGCCGCAACGGCCGCGACTCGAACTCCAAGCGCCTCGGCGTGAAGGTGTTCGCGGGGCAGTCCGTCAGCGGCGGCGAGATCATCGTGCGCCAGCGCGGCACCCGGTTCAAGCCGGGCGACGGCGTGGGCCTCGGCAGGGACCACACGATCTTCGCCACCCGCCCCGGCGTCGTGCAGTTCGACAGCGGCCGGGTCGGCCGCGTCATCTCGGTCGAGCCGCTCTCGGAGGAGTAGCTGCCGCGCCGCCCGAACGGGCGGCGGCCGGACTACGATCGCGGCGTGACCTATTCGATCGTCGCGCGCGACGAGGACAGCGGCCAGCTCGGCGTGGCGGTCCAGTCGCACTACTTCTCGGTCGGGTCGCTGGTCAGCTGGGCCGACCCCGGCGTGGGCGCCGTGGCCACCCAGTCCGTAGTCGAGCCCGCCTACGGTCCGCGCGGGCTTGGGTTGATGCGCCGCGGATCGTCGGCGCCCGAGGCGCTGCGCCGCCTGCTGCTCGACGACGACCAGCAGGAGGTGCGCCAGGTCGCGGTGGTCGACGCCCGCGGGCGGGCGGCCGTGCACACCGGGTCGCGCTGCATCCGGGAGGCGGGCCACCGCGTGGCGGACGGCGTCTCGGTCCAGGCCAACATGATGGAGCGGGCGACGGTCCCCGACGCGATGCTCGAGGCCTACCGATCCACCTCCGGCGAGCTGGCCGACCGCCTGCTCGCGGCGCTGGACGCCGCCGAGCGGGAGGGCGGCGACATCCGCGGCCGCCAGTCGGCCGCGCTGACCGTCGTGGCCCCGCGCGCGACCGGCCAGCCGACCGATGACCGGCCCGTGGACCTGCGGGTGGAGGACCACCCCGACCCGCTCGCGGAGCTGCGTCGACTCGTGGATCTGCGACGCACCTACATGCGTGTCGAGCTGGGCGACGAGCTGGCGGCCGCCGGCGACGTCGATGGCGCGCTCGAGCAGTACGCGGCGGCGCATGCCGAGCAGCCCGAGGACGCCGAGCTGGCGTTCTGGCACGGCGT
>JAXDIH010000157.1:0-19326 GCA_034664105.1 Thermoleophilaceae bacterium | reverse complement strand
GATGGACGCGGAGCTCGTCCTGCCCGGCCACGGCGACCCGATCACCGACCACCGCGCGCTGATCGACCAGCGCTTCGTCCTGCACCGGCGGCGGGCGGACAAGATCCACCGGCTGCTCACCGAGCGGCCGCGCTCGGCCTACGAGATCGCGCAGGCGCTGTGGGGCAACGTGGCCGTCACCCAGGCTTACCTGACCCTGTCCGAGGTGCTCGGGCACGTCGACCTGCTCGTCAACGAGGGCCGCGTGCAAGAGGCCGAGCGCGACGAAGTCACCGTGTTCGAGGCTCGATAGCCTCTCCGGCTGTGTCCGCCGAGACCGCGTTGGACCGGGCTGAGGAGCTCGCGGAGCGCTTCCTGCCCGATCGTACGCCCAAGCGGCGCATGTTGGTGATCGTGAACCCGTACGCGACGACGGTTTCCGACCGGCTGCGCAACCTGGTGGTGTACGCGCTCCAGTCGCGCTACTCGGTCGAGGCGATCGACACGGAGAAGCGCGAGCACGCCACGCAGATCTGCCGCGAGGCGGCCCGCGAGGGCTACGACGTGGTGGTGGCCTTCGGGGGCGACGGGACCGTCAACGAGGCGGCCAACGGGCTGGTCGGGTCGGAGACGCCGCTCACGGCGCTACCGGGCGGCTCCACGAACGTCTGGGCGCGCACGCTGGGGATCCCCAACGACGTGGTCGATGCCACCGAGCACCTGCTGCGCATGGCGGACGACTTCCGGCCCTTCCGCGTGGACCTCGGCCGGGCCGGCGGACGGCACTTCGTGTTCGCGTCGGGCGTGGGGCTCGACGCGTCGGTGGTGGAGCGCGTGGACCGACACCCGCTGCGCAAGGCGCGCTACGGCGCCTGGTACTACGCCTACGCGGCCGTCGACATCTTCACGCGCCGCTACCTGGTGCGGCCACCGCACGTGCGGGTGCACGCCGACGGGCGGACGCTGGAGGGCGTGACGGTGATCGTCCAGAACTCGGACCCGTTCACGTACTTCCGCAAGCGGCCGATCCGGGTGGCCTCGGGCGCCGGGCTGAACACCGGCTCGCTGGGTGCGACGGTGCTGCGGAGCGCCACGCCGCTGGAACTGCCCACGCTGGTGCCGCGGCTGCTCTCGGGCCGGGCGAAGACCGTGCTGCGCCACCGCCACGTGGAGAGCCTGGGCGAGCTGGGCTCGCTGCGCGTAGAGGCGATCGACGACCGCCCGTTCCCGGTGCAGGTCGACGGGGACTACATAGGCGAGTTCGGAGAGATCGAGTTCAGCGCGGTGCCAGACGGGCTGCTGGCGGTTTCGTAGGGGGCCTCAGCCCGTCGGCGTGACCCGGTACGCGTCGAACACCGAATCGATGTTCCGCAGCCGCGTTATCGCCGTCTTCAGCGACGCCGTGTCGCCCACTTCCACGACGAAGCGGTTCTTGACCATCGGGTGCACCACCGTGCAGCGCGCCTCCAGGATGTTGATGCCGGTCTCGGCGAACGTGCGCGACAGATCCTCGAGCAGCCGGTGGCGGTCCCAGCCGTCTATCTGCAGCTCCACCCGGAACGGCGCGGACGTGTCTCCCTCCCACGCCACCTTGGTGAAGCGCTCCGGGTTGCGCATCAGCGCCTGCGCGTTGGGGCAGCTCTGGTGGTGGATCGTGATGCCCTTGCCGAGCGAGATGTAGCCCACGATCGGGTCGCCGGGCACTGGCCGGCAGCACTTGGCCAGCCGCAGCATGACGTCGTCCACGCCCTGCACCTTGATGCCGAAGCTCGACGATGCCGACGTCTTCTTCGGCGTCTCGCGGCGCTCCAGCAACTCGGCGGCAGCCGTGGCCGGCTCCACGCCCTCGCCCTCCTTGAGGCGGTGCATCAGCTTGCTGGTGACCGTCTTCGGCGAGATCTTGGCCTGGCCCAGGGCGATGTAGAACTCCTCGCCCTTCCTGAAGCCCATCTCGCGGATCACGTCTGCCAGCAGTGGCGAACCGGCCAGCTTCTGCGGCGGCAGGCCCGCGCGCTTCATGTTGTCGTGGAGGATCTCGCGGCCGGTGCGCTCCGAGTCCTCGCGGCGCTCGCGCGTGAACCAGGCGCGGATCTTCGACTGCGCGCGCGTGGTCTTGGCCAGCGCCAGCCAGTCACGCGATGGGCCGCGCTCCTTCTTCGAGGTGAGCACCTCGCAGATGTCGCCGGACTCCAGCTCGTAGTGGAGCGGCACGATCTTGCCGTTCACCTTGGCGCCCACGCAGCGGTGGCCCACGTCGGTGTGGATCGAGTAGGCGAAGTCGAGCGGCGTGGCGCCCGCGGCGAGCGACTTGACCTCGCCCTTGGGCGTGAAGACGAACACCTCGTCCTCGAACAGGTCGGCCTTGAGCGTCTCGGCGAACTCCTGCGGGTCCTTGGCTTCCTGCTGCCAGTCGAGCAGGTGGCGCAGCCATTCGACCTTCTGCTCGACGGGCTTGCCGCCGTCCTCCTTGTAGATCCAGTGCGCGGCCACGCCGAACTCGGCGGTGCGGTGCATCTCCTGCGTACGAATCTGGATCTCCAGCGGCCGGCCCTCGGGCCCGATCACCGTGGTGTGCAGCGCCTGGTACATGTTGAACTTGGGCATGGCGACCCAGTCCTTGAAGCGGCCCGGCAGCGGCTTCCAGAGCGAGTGGATGACCCCGATGGCGCCGTAGCAGTCCTTCACCGAGCCGACCAGCACGCGCATCGCCGTGAGGTCGTAGATCTCGTTGAACTCGCGGCCCTTCTTGGTCATCTTCGAGTAGATCGAATAGAAGTGCTTGGCGCGGCCGGCGATCTCGGCGTCGATCCCGACGGCCTCCAGCTCCTTCTGCAGGTACTCGCCCGCGCGTGACACGTAGCCCTCGCGCTCTCCGCGCTGCTGGGCGACCAGCTGCTTGATCTCGTTGTACTTGCGCGGGTGGAGCGTGGCGAACGCGAGGTCCTCCAGCTCCCACTTGATCGCGTGGATGCCGAGCCGGTGCGCCAGCGGGGCGAAGATCTCGAGCGTCTCCTTCGCCTTCTCCTGCTGCTTGTGCTTCGGCATCGAGCCGATCGTGCGCATGTTGTGCAGGCGGTCGGCGAGCTTGATCAGGATGACCCGGATGTCCTGGGCCATCGCGACCATCATCTTGCGGTAGTTCTCGGCCTGGCGGTCGTCGCGGCTCTGGAACGTGACCCCGGACAGCTTGGTCACGCCGTCGACCAGCGCGCCGACCTGGTCGCCGAAGTCCTCCTGCACCTCCGCCAGCGACGCGGTGGTGTCCTCCACGGTGTCGTGCAGCAGCGCGGCGCACAGCGTGGCTGTGTCGAGCCTCATGCCGGCGCAGATCTTGGCCACGCCGACCGGGTGGACGATGAAATCCTCGCCGCTCGCGCGGCGCTGGTCGGCGTGCCGCTCGCAGGCGAACACGAAGGCTGCCTCGACGAGGTCGCGATCGACCTGCTCGACGGCGTCTCCGGCGTGCTCCTCCACGACGGCGAACAGGTCGCCCAGCAGGACGCGCTGGTCGTCGGTCAGCCTCGCCTTCGGCCCGGCCGGGGTGCGCGCGGTGTGGGCGTCGACCGGGTGGTGCTCGAAGTCCCGGCCGGCGGACTTGTCGCCGTTGGCCGGGGCGGTGGGCTGCTTCGCCGCGCCGCCGTTGCCAGGGCTCTTCGGGGTGGCCTTGGTGTCAGCGGGCCGCTTGGTGGTGGTGCCCTGCTTGGCCGCGGCCGCGGCCTTCGCCGGCGCCTTGGGCGCCGTGCTTTCACCGGACTTCCCGTTGCCGCGTGGCAGCTTGGGCATGGGATCGAGTTTAGAGCGGGTGGCGGCCAGGCGGGATGGCATCCGGGGGCTCGCGCCCGCGGCCCCCCGTGGAGCGTCGGCCGGCTGGCGTCCTTCAGGCCGCTTGGGCCGGCGCCGCCACCGGCAGCTCCGCGCCCAGCGCGCGCTCGATCGCGGCCAGGCGCTCCGCGCACGCTCGGTACGTGGCGGAGCGCTCGAGGTCCGTGCGATCGGACTCGAGGACGCGGCACGAGGGCGGATCGGCCGTGAACTCGATCAGGGCCAGCTCGCCGAGTACGTCGATCAACCGGGCGCCGGCGGCTGGCGCGCGCGGGTAGCGCCCTGTGCCCTCGAGCGCAGCCTGGATGGCCGCGGCATCGGGCTCCGCGGGTAGCTGGCGCAGGGCGCGGTATGTGCTCGCCAGCGCCGGGCGCAGGTCCAGCTCGGCCCGCGCCACGTGCAGGGCGAACTCGGCCTCCGCGGGTCCCCATGCGAGGTGGGCGCGGGCGCCCTGGCGCAGGAGGGGGTCGGAGAGCCCGCCGGGGGGCGGATCGAGTGCCACCAGGTGGTCGTACGCGCCGGCGAGGCCGGGATCGGCGGCGATGGTGGCCCACGAGGCGACGGCCATCCCGTCCGCGGCGAGCCCGGCCACGATGGCTTCGAGGCCCTGGCGGCGCCGTTCGACGTCGGCCACCGCCACCAGCACGCGCTCCCCGCTGGTGAAGAGCTCTCCGGCGACGCCCGCAAAGCCCTCGCGGCGACGGTCGATCGGCTCGGCGGACGCGGCGATCGGCGCGGGCGGCGGCGGGCTGGTCAGCGCCAGGCGCAGCCGCTCCCAGAATGGTCCCTCCTCCCCCAGCACGCTCAGCTCGCCCGCCCGCGTCGGGCAGAGCGCGCGCAGGATCGTGCGCGGCTCGACCACACCCTTCCAGCGGTTGCGCTCCAGGCGCAGCGCGATGTCGTGGTCCTCGTCAGCCGCCGGGGTGAGCGCCTTGGGGGGCGTGCCGAAGGCGACGCCGCGCGACCGCGCCCCGCCAGCGGTTACGAGCGTGAAGCGGGCGTGCTGCTTCTCATCGCCCATCCCGGTGACGTTCTGGAAGCGGGCGGCGGGCACGAGCAGCGTGGGCTGCGGGTTGCCCATCCCGAACGGGCGCAGCGACTCCAGCTCCTCGGCCAGCCCCAGCCCGAGCAGGCCGCCGGGGACGATGGCGTCCACGCGCTCGACCGGGATCATGTCCTCGGGGGCGAGCGCGCCGCCGGCGTGGGCGGCCAGCGCGCGGCGGAACGGCTCGACGGCATCCGCGGTCAGCTCGACACCAGCGGCCATGCGGTGGCCGCCGAAGCGGATCAGGTGCGAGGAGCAGGCCGCCAGCCCTTCATGCAGATCGTAGGGCGAGATGCTGCGACCCGACCCTCGCCCGGAGCCGTCCTCGTCGAGGGCGATGACCACGCAGGGCCGGCGCCAGCGCTCGACCAGGCGCGAGGCCACGATGCCCACCACGCCGGGGTGCCAGCCCTCGCCGGCCACGACGATGGCGGCCTGGCTGGCCTGCGGCAGGCAGGCGGCCTCCGCGGCGAACAGGATGCGCGTCTCGGCCTGCTGGCGGTCGCCGTTGAGGAGGTCGAGCTCACGCGCGACCTCCGCCGCGCGGCCGGCGTCCTCGGTGAGCAGCAGCTCGAGCGCGGCGTCGGCTCGTCGCATGCGGCCGGCGGCGTTGATGCGCGGGCCCAGCCGGAAGCCGAGCGACTGCTCGGTGAGCTCAGCCGGCTCCACGGCGGCAACCGACATCAGCGCCCTCAGCCCGGGCTTCTGCGTGCGAGCGATGGTCACCAGGCCCTCCCGGACGATGCGCCGGTTCTCGCCGCGTAGCGGGACGAGGTCGCAGACGGTTGCGAGCGCCGCGAGATCGAGGTGCTCCTCGGCGGCCGCCGGGTCGCCGCCCGCGGCTCCGTGCAGCGCCTCGCAGAGCTTGAGCGCGACGCCCGCCGCGCACAGCTCGGGGCATGCGTAGGCGGGCGGTCCGCCCGGCTCGGCCGGCAGGGCGGGGTGCACCACCACGCAATCGGGCAGCCGCTCGCCCGGCCGGTGGTGGTCGGTGACCACCACGTCGAGCCCGGCGGCACGCGCCGCGGCCACCTGCTCGACCGCGGTGATGCCGCAGTCCACCGTCACCAGCAAGCCCACGCCGCGAGCGGCCAGCCGCTCGACAGCCGCGGTCGAGAGCCCGTAGCCCTCGTCGAAGCGGCTCGGCAGCTCCCAGACCGGGTCCGCGCCCAGCGCGCGCAGCGTCCTCACCAGGATGGTCGTGGAGCACACGCCGTCCACGTCGTAGTCCCCGAACACGGCGATGCGGGAGCCGCGCCGGAGGTGCGCGACGATCAGCTCACTGGCCGCCGCCACGCCTGGCAAGGTCAGCGGATCGTGGCGCTCGTCGGCCGCCATGAACCGGCGCGCGTCGTCCACCGTGGCGAAGCCGCGCCGGGCGAGAATGGCGCCCACCGGCCGCGACACGCCCAGCCCCGTGGCCAGCCGCTCGGCGACCGCCACGTCATAGGGCGCGCACGACCATCTGGTCGGCTTGGAGAGCACCCGACCCATCCTGCGCTGGAGAGCGGACGGAATGGGCTGAGCCGCTCGTGTTGAACGGCCACCCCAAAGCCCTGAGACCTTCCACGTACTCGCGGCACGCCTGCCGGCGCTCGCGCCGACCGGCTAGCGGCGGATCAGTGCGAGCCGGCGCGCGTGTGACCGTGGTCCACGCCGTGCTGGGTGTCGCTGCGCGCGCCGTACCAGTACGAGAGCGCTAGGCCGATCGCCGAGCCCGGGACGGCGATCAGCGCCTGAACGATGTCCGTGTCGCTCTGGCCCGGGACCGAGCCGCCGTTGACGATCAGGCCGAACAGCGCCGCGGAGATGCCCGCCGCCAGGAAGGCCCCGACGATGCCGCCCCAGAAGCGATCCGGCACGAACACCGTGAAGTGCCAGACCGCGATGCCCATCATGATCCAAACGAGCAGGCTCATCGGCTAGCGACTCCTTCCGTGCTTCTTGCGCGGCCGCTGCCGCTTCGGCTGCTTGGCCTTCGGGCTGCCGCTGCCGGCCGTGGAAGTGGTCCGCGACTCGCGCGGGGCGGCGGGAGCGCCATCGCGCGCCGGGACCCCATCGGCGGGCGGGACGCCATCGGCGGGCGGGGCGCCGTCGCCGCGGGCGGGCGGGGAAGCGGGGCCCGGGACGGGCGCGGCCGTCTCGGGTGGCGCAGCGGGCGGGGACGCGGGTCCCGGCACGGGCGCGGCCGTCTCGGGCGGCGCGGCGGGCGGGGAAGCGGGCGGCGGTGGCGCAGCCTGGCGCGGAGCGGCCGTCCGCGGTGGCGCAGCTGGCGCGGGCGGGGAAGCGGGCGGTGGCGCGGCCTGACGCGGAGCGGCCGCCCGCGGCGACGTACCGGCTCCCGGCTGACCAGCGGCTCGCCGGGCGCGCCTCGTCCGCGTCGGCGCCGAGCCGCCGCCGGCGGTTGCCGCCGCCGGCTCGGCCGCCAGCGCTCCGGTCGCGAACGCCGGCACCATGCCTCCGTGCTCCTCCATCACCATCTTGCGGCGGCGCATGTAGCCCCGCTCGCGCTCCTTCCACTCCACCAGCACCGGCGTGGCGATGAAGATCGACGAGTACGCGCCCGAGGCCACGCCGACAAGCAGGGCGAACGCGAAGTCCTTGAGCGTCGCGCCGCCGAACAGCATCAGCGCGCCCACCGGCATCAGCACGGTGAAGCTCGTGGCCAGCGATCTGGTCAGCACCTCGGACATCGAGCGGTTCGCGATCTGCGAGAAGGTCGCGCGCGGCATGCGCGGCACGTTCTCTCGGATTCGGTCGAACACGATGATCGTGTCGTAGAGCGAGTAGCCCATGATCGTCAGCAAGGCGGCGACCGTCGAGGTCGTTACCTCCCGTTCGGTCAGGGCGTACACGCCCGATGTGATCAGCAGGTCGTGCGCCAGCGCGATCAGGATCGGCACCGCGAACTTCCACTCGAAGCGGAACCCGATGTACACCGAGATCAGCAGCAGCGACGCGATCACCGCGATCAGCGCCGTGCGCGCGATCTGCGCGCCGAACGTCGGCCCGATCGAGCTGGACGAGAAGTCGTCGGTCGCCACCCCGAACTTGGAGTCGAGCGCCTGCTCGACCCTGTCCACCTTGTCCGGCGGCAGCTTCGGCACCGAGATCTGGAAGACGTTCTTGCCCAGCTCCGGGTCGTTGACGTTCTGGATCTTGGCGTCCGAGTAGCCGAGCGGCTGGAGCACGTTGCGCACCTGGTCCACGTCGGCCGGGCGCTGCAACGGCGTCGTGATCCGCGTACCGGACTCGAAGTCGATGCCGAAGTTGAGGCCGAGCGTGGAGATCGCGATCGCGCCCACGGCCAGGATCAGTCCCGACACCGAGAAGAACCATCGCGCCTTGCCCATGAAGTCGAACTTCTGCCAGCTCACGTGCTCGCGGCCCGCGCCCAGCGCGCTGGGCGAGCGCAGCACGCGTCTGCGCGCCAGCGACCCGAGGATCGCCGACGTGGCCAGCACGGCCGTGAACAGCGACACGAGCGTGCCGATTCCCAGCGTGAACGCGAAGCCCTTGACGCCGGCCGTGGCCAGCGTGAACAGGATGAACGCCACGCCGACGGTCACGACGTTGGCGTCGATGATCGTCCTGAGCGCCTTGGAGTACCCGGCGGAGATCGCGGCAGGTATCGATCTGCCCGCGCGCACCTCCTCCTTTATTCGCTCGAACATGACGATGTTGGCGTCCGCCGCCACCGCCAGCGTCAGCACCAACCCCGCGATCCCCGGCAGCGTGAGCGTGATCGGGATCAGCTTGACCAGGGCGAACAGGAACGCCGCGTAGATCAGCAGCGCCGCCGTGGCCACCAGGCCCAGCACCCGGTAGAAGAAGAGCAGGAAGAGGATCGTCAGCGCCAGACCCACCGCTCCGGCCAGCAGACCCTGGTGCAGCGCCTGCTTACCGAGCGTGGCCGATACCTGCGTCTCCGAGATCAGCTTGAGGTCGATCGGCAGCGCGCCGATCCGCAGGCTCTCGGCGAGGTCGTTGGCCGCGTTGAAGTCGCCCACGTTCTCGATCTGCGCGCCGGTGCGACCGTCGATCCCCTCCGGATTGGAGACGAAGTCGATCGTCGCCAGCGAGACGATCTGGTTGTCGAGCGTGATCGCGAAGCGCTGGAAGAACTGCTGCTTGTCGGTGGCGCCCGGCGACAGCGTGGAGGCGTCGAAGCCGCGCTGGGCGATGCGCTTGGTCACACGCGCGAACGCCTCGCGCCCCTTGCCGGTGAACTCCATCGTCACCAGCGGCGCGTTCGTGTTGGGATCCGTGTTGGCCTGCGGGTTCTTGATGTCCTCGCCGGACAGCTCGGAGTCGTCCTCGAGCACGGTGAAGCGCTTGATCTGAGGCGGCTGGTTGGGAGCCCGCTCCTGCTCGATCACGATCACGCCCGTGGGCACCTTGATCACGCGCGAGCCGGCCGGCGGGCCGCCCGAGCCGAGGGCGTCCAGCTGCGCCTGGCACTCGGTGTCCGTGGCGAACTTGGGCGCCGGGCCCGGCTTGGCCTCGTAATCGGCCAGCAGCTCCTTGCACGTGTTCGACGGCTCGTAGTTGCCCGCGCGCAGCGGCTTCTTGTCGGGGCCGATCGGAAGCTGGTCGGGACCGAAGAGGTAGTAGCGGTCCTTGACGGTGTTGTTCGCCTTGTCCGCCGCCGCGGGCGACAGGTCCGACCCGGGCGGGACGTCGGTGGCCTCAGCCTTGCCCTTCTGCTTCGAGGCGGCCTCGGTGGCCTGGTAGAGCGCCTTGCTGCCCGCGTAGACCTCGCGGCTGGTGAGGACGTTCGGCTCCCAGTCGTAGAACTGCAGGCGCGCCGTGGTGCCCACCTGCTCCTTGGCTCGCTCGGCGTTCTGGACGGCCGGCAGGCCGACCGAGATCTGGTTCTGACCGGCGCGCTGGATCTCCGGCTCGGAGACGCCGAGCGAGTCCACGCGCTTGCGCATCGTCTCGATCGCGTCGTCGACGGCCTGAGGGGTGACCTTCGGCACCTGTGGCGTGGCCTGGCCCTCGTAGACGAGCTCGATGCCGCCCTCGAGGTCGAGGCCGAGCTTCGTGTCCTTCGACAGCGGCGTGCCGGGCACGATCACGGACAGGGCCAGCACCAGCATGACCGCCACGATCCCGAGGATCGTCAGGTTGCGAGTACGGCTGGTCATCGTGGCGTGAGCACGAGGAGAAGTCCCCCGTCGTCGTCATAGGCGGGGAAGATGTCCGCCTTCGCCGGCTCGGGGCGGTCTCCTTCGGCGTGCACGGTGACCTGCTTGTCGAGCACCCGCACTCCCCACTCGAGCGCGGTGCCCACGTGGTCCTCGTTGTTCTCGAACTCGAGGTTGAGCACGTCCTGCACCGACCTACCGATCACGTCCAGGTCGCCCAGGCCGGTCAGCTCGCGCGCGCCGCGGCCGGTGCCGATCAGGCGACCCTGCTGGTCCAGCAGGAAGAACGCGGCATTCGGGGCCGGGTAGTAGTCGTCGAGGAGCTCGAACACGAATCCGAAGCCGCATTTCGAGCAGGCGCGAGCCCGGTCTTTGAAACCGGCGGTGCGCTCGGTGGAGATACTCCGGTCGCCGCAATTCGGGCAAATGAAGATCGGCATGCGAACAGCCCATGCTAGCCACGCGAAGTGGCAAAACCGGATGCCCGCTCAGAAGAGCCGTTGTGCCCCGTCGCGAGGGGCTTCCAGGCCGACGTGGGCGAAGGCGGCGTCGGTGGCGACTCGTCCGCGCGGAGTCCGCATCAGGAAGCCCTGTTGGAGCAGGTAGGGCTCGTAGACGTCCTCGATCGTGTCGGATTCCTCCCCCACGGCGACCGACAGCGTCGAGAGCCCGACCGGGCCCCCACCGAACTTCCCGCAGATGTTCCGCAGGATGTCGCGATCGAGCCGGTCCAGGCCGGCCTCGTCCACCTCGAGCAGGTCGAGCGCCTGGCGCGCCACCCGCGCGTCGATCGAGCCGGCGCCGCGCACCTCCGCGAAGTCGCGCACGCGCTTGAGCAGCCGGTTGGCCACGCGGGGCGTGCCGCGGGAGCGGGCGGCGATCGCCTCGGCGCCGGGGTCGTCGATGTCGAGGTCGAGGATCCCGGCCGAGCGCAGCACGATCCGCGCCAGCTCCGCCGGCGCGTACAGCTCGAGGCGGTGGGTCACGCCGAAGCGGTCGCGCAGCGGCGTGGTCAGCAGGCCGGTGCGAGTGGTGGCCCCGATCAGGGTGAACTCGGGCAGGTCGAGCGTGACCACACGGGCGCCGGCCCCCTGCCCCACGGTGATCGGGAGGCGGCGGTCCTCCATGGCGGGATAGAAGGTCTCCTCGAGCGCCTTCGGCAGCCGGTGGATCTCGTCGACGAAGAAGACGGCGCGCGAATCGAGCGCCGTCAGGTAGCTGGCCACGTCGCCCTTGCGCTCCAGCGCCGGGCCGGCGGTGGGCACGAAGTCCACCTCCAGCTCGTTCGCGACGATCTGCGCGAGCGAGGTCTTGCCCAGGCCCGGGGGGCCGGCGAGCAGCACGTGGTCGAGCGCCTCCCCGCGGGCGCGCGCGGCCTCGATGAAGATCTCCAGCTGCTGCTTGATGCGGTCCTGGCCGACGAAGTCGTCGAGCTTCTTGGGGCGCAGCGAGCGGTCGAGCTCGTCCTCCGCCGGCAGCGCCACCGGAGCCTGGATGCGCTCGACGCCCGGAGTGCGGATGCCGCCGCTCACCGGGCCGCCTTGAGCGCCTCGGAGATCAGGTCCTCGGGCGTGTCGCCCGCCGCGGTGTCGAGCATGCCGTCGGCCTCCTGGGGGGTGAAGCCGAGCCCGAGCAGGCCCTCGCGCGCGAGCGTGCGCGGGTCGTCGGTGGCGGTGTGGCGCACCACGATCTCGTCGCTCACCTTGCCCGCCACCTTCTCGCGCAGCTCGACGATGATGCGCTCGGCGGTGCGCTTGCCGATCCCGGGCACGGCCTGGAAGCGGGCGCTGTCGCCGGACGCGATCGCGTTGAGCAGCTCACGCGGGCTGCCACCCGAGAGGACGGCCAGCGCCACCTTGGGGCCGACCGACTGCACACCGATCAGCATCAGGAACAGCTCGCGCTCGGACTTGCTGGCGAAGCCGTACAGGTTCATGGCGTCGTCGCGCATCACCAGGTGGGTGAACAGCCGGGCCTGCTCGCCGGCGGCGGGCACGGAGCTGAGCGTCTCCGAGGAGACGGCCAGCTTGTAGCCGATCCCGCCGGCCTCGATGACGACCTCGCCGGCCAGCCGGGTGAGGACCTCGCCGCGGACTGAGGCGATCACGAGCGCGACCCGCTCATCCGAGCGCCGCCCTCAGCGGCGCGCCGTTGGCGTGGCAGATCGCCACCGCCAGGGCGTCGGCGGCGTGGTCCGGCTCCGGCGGCTCGGCCAGCGAAAGCAGCGTGCCGACCATGCGCTGGACCTGGTCCTTGGCGGCGGATCCGGAGCCGCAGACCGCCTGCTTGACCGCCTGCGGGGTGTAGGAGAAGCAGGGCACGCCGGCCATGCCGGCGGACAGCAAGACGACCCCGCGCGCCTGACCGACGGCGAAGGCGGAGTGGACGTTGCGGCCGAAGTAGAGGTCCTCGATCGCGACGGCGGCCGGCCGGTGCTCGGCGATCAGGTCGCAGACGCGCGCGTGGATCTCGGCCAGGCGCCGCTCCACCGGCGCACCCGCCCGCGTCTCGATCACGCCGCCATCGAGCGCCGCCAGCGTGCTGCCGCGCGAGACAACCACCCCGTAGCCCGTGTTCGCGGTGCCCGGGTCGATGCCGAGGACGATCACCAATGACGAAGATTCTGCGCGCGGGGGCGGACGCCTCCCCCTAGCGCGTGCCTCGCCAGGTGATCCAGCCGAAGAGGAATTGCACGGGCAGCCGAGCCCACAGGGCCGGTGCCGGGATGTTCGCGAAGTCCTTCGAGTTGACCGCCATGTGGATATTCGCCGGGTAGACGGCGGCCAGCGTGGCCAGCAGCCACCAGCGGGCACCCCGCCGGGTGCTGTCCGGCAGCACGGCCAGCCCGCCCGCGATCTCGGCGACTCCGCTGGCCACGACCAGCTCGCGCCGCCAGCGTGCGAGGCGCGGCGGGACGATCGCCTGATAGCTGCGCGGGATCACGAAGTGCATCGCTCCGGCGACGATCCAGAAGCTCGCCGCCCCGTAGCGGGCCGCCACGCTAGGCCGCCGCCACCCGCTCCAGCACTTCGGCGTCCACGTCGAAATTGGCGTGCACGCCCTGCACGTCGTCGTTGTCCTCCAGCGCCTCGAGCAGGTTCATCAGGGTGCGCACGCGCTCCTCGTCTACCGGCGTGCGCGTGGTCGGGCGCTGGACCAGCTCGGAGGACTCGACCTCCACGCCCTCGGCCGTGAGCGCCTCGCGCACGGCCTGCAGCTCGCTCGGTCCGGTCACGATCTCCCACACGTCGCCGTCCAGGGCCACGTCCTCGGCGCCCGCGTCGATCGCCGGCAGCAGGTCGTCCTCGGAGTAGCGGCCGCCGTCCACGACGATCTCGCCCTTCTTCTCGAAGGTCCACGCCACCGAGCCGGGCTCGCCCAGGTTGCCGCCGTGGCTCGTGAAGGCGTGGCGGATCTCGGAGCCGGTGCGGTTGCGGTTGTCGGTCAGCGCCTCGACCAGGATCGCCACGCCCCCAGGACCGTAGCCCTCGTAGAGCACGGCCTCGTAGGCGTCGGCGTCGGCGTCCGCACCGGTGCCCTTGGCCACCGCGCGCTCGATGTTGTCCTTCGGCATCGAGGCGTCCCGGGCCTTCTGGATCGCGAGCGCCAGTGCCGGGTTGCCATCGGGGTCTCCCCCGCCCTCACGAGCGGCGACCGTGATCGCCCGCGTCAGCTTCGTGAACAGCGCGCCGCGCTTGGCGTCAACGGCCTTCTTCTTGTGCTTGATCGATGCCCATTTGGAGTGTCCGGCCATCGCGATCAAGCCTACTCGGGAGCGGGGAAACCACCGCGCGTCCAGTGGCTCCCGGGTACGCCAGCCGACCACGTCCACGCCTGCTCGGGCAGAAGCGAGCCGCGAAGCAGGCCGTCTCTAGACCAGGAACTTGCCGTCGCGCTGGAGCTCGGTGCCGTCGACCACGAGCGCCCCGCCGGCGCGCAGGTCGCAGACCATGTCCCAGTGCACCGCCGAGTTGTTGGTGCCGCCGGTCTCGGGGTAGCTCATCCCGACCGCCATGTGGACCGTGCCGCCGATCTTCTCGTCCAGCAGGATCTCCTTGGTGCCGGTGGAGATCCCGTAGTTGGTGCCGATGCCGAGCTCGCCCAGCCTGCGCGCGCCCTCGTCGGTGTCGAGCATCTCGATCAGGAACTCTTCGCCCTGCTCCGCCGAGGCGTCCACCACCTTGCCGTCCTCGAAGCGCAGGCGCACGCCCGACACGGTGCGGCCGCCGTAGCTGGCCGGGAACGAGAAGCTGATCTCGCCGTTGACCGAGTCCTCGACCGGACCGGTGAAGAACTCGCCGTCGGGCATGTTGTGCTCGCCGACGCACGGGATCCAGTGGCGACCGGACACGCCCAGCGTGATGTCGGTGCCGGGCGCGGTGACGTGGACCTGCTCCTTGCCCTCGATCCACTCGGCCAGCCGCTTGACCTCGTCGGACTGGCGCTCCCAGGCGGTCACCGGCTCGGCGTCGGTGGCCAGGCAGGCCGCGTAGTAGAAGTCCTCGTAGGCGCGCAGCGACATGCCAGCCTCGCTCGCGTACGCGTGCGTGGGGAACAGCGTGAGCGCCCAGCGGTACTCCCCGGCGGCGGACCGCTTCATCGAGGTCTCCATCAGCCCCTGGCGGGCCCTGGACACGCGCGCCTGCTTCTTCGGTTCGGTCTGCGACAGCTCGCGCGCGTTGACGTCGGCCATGATCGCGATGCGCGCGTCTGCGTTCTCCGCCACCCACTCCGAGGTCGGCGGCACCCAGTCGAGCTGCTCGTCGCCGGCGAGGTCGAAGAAGGCGGCCTGGGCGCCCTCGGTCGTCATCTGGAGGATCGGCAGCCCGCCGGCGCGCAGGACCTCCTCGTAGACCGCTTGGACGAGCACCTCGGCCGGCGTGGTGGACTGGATCACGCAGATGTCGCCCTTGCCGACCCTGGTGGAGTAGCGCACCAGGATCTGGGCGAGCGCATCGGCGCGGCTGTCCCTCATGCGGCGACCTGCGCGTGATCGAGCAGCCAGCGGTGCAACCGGCGCTCGTCGGTCAGCTCCGGATGGAAGGCCACCGCGAGCACGTTCCCCTCCCTTACCGCGACGGGGTGCCCGTCGACCTCGGCGAGCACCTCCACCTCGTCGCCGTGCTCCTCCACCCACGGCGCGCGGATGAACACCGCGTGCAGCGACTGGCCCTCGAAGTCGAGGTCGGCCTCGAACGAGCCAATCTGACGGCCGAAGGCGTTGCGGCGCACGCTCACGTCGAGCAGCCCGAGGTGGTTGCGGTCGAGCATGATCAGGCCGGCGCAGGTGCCGAGCGTCGGGCGCCCGCTGCGCACGAACTCGCGCAGCGGCTCGGCCAGCCGCTCCCGCTCGATTCCAAGCGTCATCGTCGTGCTCTCGCCGCCCGGGATCACCAGCCCGTCGAGCCCCTCGAGGTCCGCGGGCACGCGCACGATGCGCGTCTGGGCGCCCAGCTCCTCCAGCGCCTTCGCGTGCGCCTGGAAGCCGCCCTGCAGGGCCAGCACCCCAATCAGGGGCGGGCTCACCAACCCCGCTTTTGCAGCAGCCCGCCGTTGGCCTCGAGGTTGCCGATCTCGATGCCCGGCATGGCCTCGCCAAGCTCGCGCGAGGCCGCGGCCACGCGCTCGGGGTCGTCGAAATGCGTGGTCGCCTCGACGATCGCCCGCGCCCGGGTGGCGGGATCGGACGACTTGAAGATGCCCGATCCGACGAAGTTGCCCTCGGCGCCGAGCTGCATCATCAGCGCGGCGTCGGCGGGAGTGGCGATCCCACCCGCGCAGAACAGCACGACCGGCAGCCGCGCCTGCTCGGCCACGTCGCGTACCAGCTCCAGCGGGGCCTGCAGGTCCTTCGCCGCCGCCGGCAGCTCCATCGGGCTGAGCGAGCTCAGGCGCCGGATCTCGCCCGTGATCAGGCGGATGTGGCGCACGGCCTCGACGACGTTGCCGGTGCCCGCCTCCCCCTTCGAGCGGATCATCGCGGCGCCCTCGGCGATCCGCCGCAGCGCCTCGCCCAGGTTGGTGGCGCCGCAGACGAACGGCACCTTGAACCGCCACTTGTCGATGTGGTGCGCCTCGTCGGCGGGGGTCAGCACCTCGGACTCGTCGATGTAGTCCACCTCGAGTGCCTCGAGCACCTGGGCCTCGACGAAATGGCCGATGCGGGCCTTTGCCATCACCGGGATGGACACGGCCTCCTGGATCCCGACGATCATCGTGGGATCGGACATGCGGGCCACGCCGCCGTCGGCGCGGATGTCGGCCGGCACGCGCTCCAGGGCCATTACGGCCACCGCTCCCGCGTCCTCTGCAATCTTCGCCTGGTCGGCGTCGACCACGTCCATGATCACGCCGCCCTTGAGCATCTCGGCGAGCCCGGCCTTGACTCGAAATGTCCCGGTTTCCATGTGCCTGGAGAGGATAACCAGCCGGGCCGCCCGGGCGGCTACGGCCCGGTCCAGCCCAGGGCGTAGCAGGGCTTGCCCTTGTCGCAGGTATCGACGAAGGCGCCGTCCTCCGCGAGGAAGTTCGTGAACTGGAACACCGCCTTCAGGTCGAGCGGCGTCTTGTCGTGCGGGTCCACGCCGATCAGGGGCGGCTCGTTGTCGATCGGGGCGGGCGGCGTGCCCATGCAGGCGGCGCCGCCGCAGCCGGGCGGTCGCAGCGGCCCGATGTCGAAGACCGCGAGCGCGTTGCCCTTCCACGGATAGCTCGGTATCGGCTTGATGCCGTAGAACGGCTGGCGGTCGCGGCTGCGGCCGGGGTCGAGCGCGGGCGTGCGCAGGCGCGCGCCGATGATGCGCGCCTCGGTCTCGGTGGCTACGTTCGACACCTGGTGGTCGCCGAACGCCTCGTGCAGCAGCACGGTCTTCGCGGGCGTGTCCGGCAGCGGGTCGCGCACCATGTGGTAGACGTAGCCGTTGGCCTCCCCGCGGTCCCAGAGCACCTGGATGAACGAGTTGACCAGCGACTGGTCCACCGGGTCCGTGTACTTCAGGTAGAGCACCTTGCCGAAGGTCGGGAACTGGCTGCTGCGCGTGAGCAGCAGGCTGAACCGCAAGCCGGGCACGATCAGGGCGGAGCGTGTGAAGTCCGGCGCCACGGACGTGAGCGCGCCGCCGATGATCCCGCCGAGGCTGGCGCCGGCGTAGAACAGCCGGTGGGTGTCGATCCGGCCCGCGAACTCCGGGTTCGACGAGAAGCCCTGCGGGTGGATCATCAGCCGCCCCAGGAACATGAAGTTGAGGATGCCCTGCTGCAGGCGGTCCGCCATGGTCGGGAAGCGAGACAGGTCGCCGGACACGTTCGCCGCATTGGCCAGGTCTTCCTCGGCCATGCCCGTGAAGTTGGTGCCGCAGATCACGGCGTTCGACAGCACCGCCAGCGCCGCGATCGCGTCCACGGCCGTCTCGTTCTGGAACAGCCCGTGACCGAACAGCAGTGGGCGCGCCGGCGTAGTGGCCGAGGACGCCGGCACGATGCACACGAAGCGCGCCTTCTGCACGTTCCCGGGCTTCCGCACGGGCAGGCCGCGGCGGTTCAGCTTGAAGCGCGAGCCGGGCGGGCAGCCCGGCTTGTTCAGCCAGCACGGCACGTCCACCGTGCCGCTGACGCGGCGGGCGGCGAGGCCCGCGATGTCGCGCGCCTCGGCGATGTTGAACGCCGGCGGCTTGCCGGCGACCTTCAGGTCGCCCAGCTTACGGTCGCCGAGCGCGCCGAACGAGCGGTCGCGGATCGACAGCAGCCGCTGGGTCAGCCCCTTGCGGCTGGCGATCGTGAAGTCCCAGGCCATGTACAGCTCGCCCGGGTTGATCCCGGCGTCGTCGAGGCGGCTGAAGATGTCCTGCATGTGGGGATCGCGGCGGTCCACCGCGCGGCTGCGGCCGGGCAGGCCGTCGCGGTAGACGCGGAACGCCCGTGGCGCCTTGATCGTGCTGCCGTCCGAGCGCTCGAGGTTGCGCAGGGCCACGATGTAGCGGTGCCCCTCGCGCCAGCCGATCCCCGGATGGATGTTGAGCGTCCGCTTCCTGGGGTTCGTGGCCATCATGTTCAGCTCGGACCAGATCAGCTGCCGCTTGCCGGTCTTGGCGTCGATCACCACGATCGGCTGCCGCCGCTTCAGCGAGCGCCCGATGTCGGTCACCGGCGCCGCCCCTGAGCGCTTCAGGTCGAGCCCCGGCACCAGCGTCACGATGATCTGACCGGGGCTGAAGCCGTCCGACCAGTTGTAGTCGCGCGCCTGGATCGGCTTGCCGTCGGTGCTGCGCGGCATCTGCGCGTTGGTCAGCGCCAGGTGGCCGTGCTTGCGGAAGTAGTCGTTCGGCCAGGGCAGCAGGCAAGCGGCCTTGTCGAACGGGTCGCAACCACGCGGCGCCGCCTGGACGGGGCCGGCGAGACCCAGCAAGATCGCGCAGAGCGCGGCGGTAAGCAGTCCCCTCCTCACCGGGAGGGGACACTACTTCAAACGGAAGGCCTTGATGCGGTCGGCGTAGGCCGGCTCGTCCATGGCGTATACGCCGTAGGCGAGTGCCTGGATGAGCCCGAGCAGCGCCGAGTGCGAACGCACGAAGGCGGGGCCGTTCGACGAGTAGTAGAGCCGGTGGTCGGCCAGCTTGGCCACCTCCGAGAGGGTCGCATCGGCGATCGCGATCGTCGCGGCGTGGCGGTTGCGGGCGAGCTTCATGGCTCGCACGACCAGCGGGTGCGGGCGGCCGGCAGAGAAGCCGATCATCACGGTCTTGTCGTGCACGCGCCCGAGCTTGGCGAGGTTCTCCTGGCTCGGCGACGCCACCACCTCGGCGCGCAGGTCCAGCAGCATCAGCAGGTGGCGCAGATAGCTCGCGAAGAAGGCCATCTGATCGGTGCCGCAGAGGACGATGCGCTCCGCGTGCGAGATCAGGTCGACGGCCGCGGCCACCTCCTCGCGGTCCACCTTGCGGGCGGTCTCGGCGAGATTGGCGTGGTCGGCTGCCAGCGCGGCCTCGAACTCGGTCTGGTCGATCGGGAAGAGCGGCGCGCCGGCCACGTCCCCTCCCCCGTTCCCGCCCTCGCGGGCGCGGCGGTACTCGTCGCGCGCGGCGGCCTGGAGCTCGGGGAAGCCCTCGAAGCCAAGCGCCTGCGCGAAGCGCACGACGGTCGAGCTGGAGGTGTTGGCCCGCCGGGCCAGCTCCTCGGCCGTATGGAAGGCGGCCTCCTCCAGATGGTCGACGATGTACTGACCGACATCCTTCTGCGAGCGCGAGAACTCGTCGAAGCGCTGACGGATCTCGTCGGAGAGAGTTAGTGCGGTCGTACCCGTTCGAGTCACGGGCGAGGTTTTCGCCGGTGGGC
>JAXDIH010000091.1:0-12739 GCA_034664105.1 Thermoleophilaceae bacterium | reverse complement strand
CCGCGGGTGCTGGCACTGCTCACGATCCCCGTGTCGTTCTGGGCGTTCACGGCGGTCACGCGCGGGTTCATCTCCAGTCCCTTCACCAGCCGCTACCTGTACGTGGGCGGCCTCTTCATCGTCCTCACCGCGGTCGAGCTGGCTCGCGGCGTGTCGCTGTCCCGGCGCGCCGCCGTGGCCCTCATCGCCGTGGTCGCAGCGATCGTCGTGTCGAACCTCGGCTCGTTCCGCGAGGGCGCGCGCTACCTCCGCGTCCAGGCCGACGTGACACGCGCCCAGGTCGGCGCGCTCGACATCACGCGCGCGATCGTGCGGCCGGACTTCACCCCCAACTCGTTCTTCGGCATCGAGGCGGGGCCCTACTTCGCAGCCGAGAAGGTGATCGGGACGCCGGCCGCGACCCCCGCGGAGCTCGTCAAGGACCCCGAGAACGTGCGCTCGGCACTGGACAGGGTGCTGATCCGCATCCAGGAGGCGGCTCTGCGGGAGACACCGCCGGGTGCGCGGCTGGGGACGCTCGCCAAGGTCGACGCGACCGTCGGCGGGTCGGCCTCCGAGCGGGACGGCTGCTTCACGTTCCGGCCCGCCGCCTTCGCCCTGGGCTCCGGGACTCGTGAGCTGCACGTGACGGTTCCGCCCACCGGGCTTGTCATCAGGCCCGCCGGCGGGGCGGCGGCGGTGGCGCTGCGGCGCTTCGCGGACCACTACGACGCCCTCGGCACGGTGGCGGACGGGCACTCGGCCACGCTGCGTCTGCGCGCCGACTTCGCTCCCCAGGTGTGGCACGTCCGGATAACCCCGACGGCGAGGGCGACGGTATGCGCGCTGGGGTAGCCGAGGTGGAGGCGCGGCGCATCCAGCCCTCGGCGGCGGTCTGGGGCGGGCTGGTCGTGCTGCTGCTCCTGGCGGCCGTGTTCCTCTTCCACGAGACTCGCGGCACGGCGCTGTGGTTCGACGACTGGATGTGGGTGCTCGGCCGCCGCCAAACCGACGCGGCCAGCTTCCTCGATCCGCACAACGGGCACTTCTCGCTGATCCCGATTGCCATCTACCGGGTGCTGTTCGCGACCGTCGGACTGGACAGCTACGCCCCGTACCGCGTGCTCGTCATCGCAGCCCACCTCGTCTGCGTCACGTTGCTGTTCGTGTATGCCAGCCGGCGAGTGGGCGGGCCACTCGCGCTGCTTGTCGCCGCGCTGCTCCTCTTCCTCGGCCCGGCGTGGTCGAACATCCTCTGGCCGTTCCAGACCGCCTGGCTGACCTCCCTGGCGAGCGGCATCGGCGCGTTGCTGCTGCTCGACCGCCGCGATCGCATGGGCGACATCGGGGCCAGCGTGCTCCTGATGGCGTCCCTCGCGAGCTCGAGCATCGGGCTGCCGGTGGCGATCGGGCTCGTCGTGGAGATCGCCTTGGGACGCCGGCGCTGGCGCGATGCCTGGATCGTCCTGGCTCCACTTGCGGTCTACGCGCTCTGGTGGGTTCTCTACCAGACCAGCCAGACCGCCCCCTTCACCGAGGACCTGATGCACGCGCCCGGGTTCATCGTCAACGCGGTGGCAGGGGCTTTGAGCGCCCTGACAGGTCTGGCCGGTCGCACGGTCCCGGGCGGCACCCCGCCCGCGCGCGAGTGGGGCTACGCGCTCGCACTCGGCGGCTTGGCGCTGCTGACCTTCCGGCTCGCCCGGATGCGACCGGTCCCCGCGCGCGTGGTGACCCTGATCGCCATGGCGCTCTCGTTCTGGACGCTGACCGCCCTCAACCGCGCCTACCTCGGCGCGGACACCCCGTACTCGAGTCACTACCGCTACGTGGGCTGCGTCTTCATCCTCCTGCTGGTCGTCGAGCTGGCACCGCCGCTGCACCTGTCCACCCGGACGTACCTGCTGGGCGCCGGCGTGGTGGCGGCCATCGTGCTGTCGAACCTGGGCGCCATGCGCGATGGCGCCGGTTACTTGAGAGGGCAGGCCGCGCTCACGCGCGCCGAGCTGGGTGCGATCGACCTCGTCCGGCCGATCGTGAAGCCCGACTTCGTGTCGACCGCTCTGCCCGGCTACCCCTTCGTAGTAATGCGCGCCGAGTCCTACTTCGACGTCGAGGACGCCGACGGCACACCAGCCGCCAGTCCAGCGGAGATCGCCTCGGAAGGCGAACTGGTGCGCCTGTCCGTAGATCAGACGCTCATTCGCGCCCACGGAATCGCTCTCCGGCCCGCGGCACCCGGAGTGGCGCTTGGCGCCCGGCCGGCGGTGGAGTCCGTCACCGGCGGAACGGTCGAGGAGCGCGGTCCGTGCGTCGCGTTCCGACCCGCGCAGTTCACATCGGGGGCGGCCGGCGGGGAGCTCCAGCTCACGGTTCCGCCCGCCGGGGTACTGCTGAAGGCGGCGGGCGGTACCGCCACGGTGAGCATGCGGCGCTTCGCTGACGCGTACCCGAAGGACCCGCTGGGCACGTTGGGACCGACCGGTAGCGCCAGGGTGCCGCTGCGGGCGGACCTCTCCGACCTTCCCTGGCATCTGCGTGTGACCCCCGAGGACAGGGCGACGGTATGCGGGCTGGGGTAGCGCGAGCGCCGACACGCCGCGTCAGCCCCTCCACCGCCGCGTGGATCGGCCTGGCGGTGTTGCTCGCGGCGGCCGCCGTGCTGCTCGTGAGCCTGACCCGCGACACCACCCTGTGGCGCGACGAGTGGACGTGGGCGCTGTACCGGCGCGGGAACACCGCGGGGACCTTCCTCGAACCCCACTACGGGCACCTGTCGCTGGTGCCGATCGCGCTGTACAGGCTGCTGTTCGCCACCGCCGGCCTGGACCACTACCTGCCCTACCGCTTGCTGGTGATCGGCGCGCACCTGGGGTGCGCCACGCTCGTCTTTCTCTACGCGCGCCGGCGCGTGGGCGCTCCACTCGCGCTCGTCCCGGCGGCGCTGCTCACGTTCTTCGGCCCCACCGCGCAGAACTTCATCTGGCCGTTCCAGGTGGGGTGGCTGATCTCCCTGGGCGCCGGCGTGGCCGCCCTGCTGATGCTGGATCGCCGCGACCGGCTCGGCGACATCGCCGCCAGCGCGCTGCTCGCGGTATCGCTGGGCAGCTCCGCCCTCGGGATCCCGATCGCGCTCGGGCTCGCGGTCGACGTGCTGTGGGGCCGGCGCAACTGGCGCCACGCGTGGATCGTCGGCGCCCCGCTCGTGCTCTACGGCCTCTGGTGGATCCGCTACCAGACCAACGAGACCGAGCGCTGGGGCCACGACGTCTACCTCACTCCGAGCTGGGTGTTCAGCGCCCCAGCCGACGCGCTGAGCTCGCTGGTCGGCCTCGGGGGCGGGGCGACCATCGACGGGCCGCAGTCTGCGCTGACCTGGGGGGCGCCGCTCGGGCTGATCGCCCTGGCGGCCATCGTGTGGCGGCTGACACGGCTGCGGGAGATCCCGCCTCGAGTGCTGACCCTGATCACGATCCCGGTCGCGTTCTGGGTGCTCACCGCGCTCGGCCGCGCCTTCTTCGGCGCCCCGTCCAGCGGCCGCTATGTCTACGTGGGCGGCCTGTTCATCCTGCTGCTGGCAGCCGAGCTCGCGCGCGGGCTGTCCGTGCAGCGCCGAACCGCGCTGCTGGTGGCGGTCGTGACCGCGGCCGCGGTGCTGTCCAACGTGAGCTCGCTCCGCGACGCCGCCCACGTCCTGCGGCTCCAGGGGAGCCTCACGCGCGCCGAGCTGGGCACGCTCGAAATCGCGCGGCCGCTCGTGGACCCCGGCTACGTGTCCGAGGGCTTCCTATTCGACGAGATCGTGGCCGGTCCGTACTTCGCGGCAAGGGACGAGCTCGGATCGCCCGCGGCCACGCCCGCCGAGATCGCGGCGGACCCGGAGCCGATCCGCGCGTCCGCGGACTCGCAGCTCGTGCACATCCACGGCCTCTCCCTCCAGCCGAGCTCCGGCGCGGTGGCGCTGGGGGCCAGACCGGTGCTCGACTCGGCCTCGAGCGGCACGACCACCGAGCACGGGGCCTGCCTGTCCTTCGAGCCGGCCGCCTTCGCCCCGGCAGCCGCGCCGGTTGCCCTCCAGGTGACCGTTCCGCCGGCGGGCATCCTCGTCAGGGCCGAGGGCGGTGCGGCGACCGTCGCGATTCGGCGCTTCGCCGCGGCGTATCCGGCCCAGCCGCTCGGCACGGTGCACGCGTCCGGCGCCGCCACGCTGCACATCGGCACCGACGGTGCGCCCCAGAGCTGGCACGTCCGCGTCACGCCCACGGAACGGGCCACGGTCTGCGGGCTCGGGTAGCCGGCGCGGGCTGCGCGACCGCCCCATCTCTCCCAGTACACTCGCCGCCCTCGATGATCATCTTCGGCTCTGCAATCACCAAACCGGACGTCTACGAGTCCTGCGCCGCCCCCGGCATCAAGCTCGCCGCGGAGCCCGACTCCGAGGTGATCGCTCTCCCGGCTGCCGGATCGATCTTCCGCAGCTACAACATGATTCTCGAGCAGGCGGCTGCCCGCGAGGATCTCGAGGCGCTGGTGCTGATCCACCAGGACGCAGAGATCGTCGACCCCGATTTCTGCACCAAGCTGAGGGGCGTCTTGCGCGATCCCGAGGTCGGCGTGGTCGGCTGCGTGGGCGCGATCGGCGTGCGCAGCATCGCCTGGTGGGAGGGCTCGGTCACGTGGGCCTCGTTCGTCCACCGCTACGGCCGTCCGGGAGAGGAGTTCCCGTCGCTGTCGTGGGACCCCGACGAGCTGCCACCGTACGCGCGCACCGGCGAGGTCGACACCGTCGACGGCTTCGTGCTGGCCCTGGCGCCATGGACCGTGCGCAACGTCCGCTTCGACGAGTCGCTCGGGCAGCTGCTGCACGGCTACGACTTCGACTTCTGCCTCCAGGTCCGCGCGGCCGGGAAGAAGGTCATGACCGAGAACTTCAGGGTCGTTCACAACCATTCGCTCGAGCTGGCCAACGACCCGGAGGGCTGGGTCAAGGCCCACATCAGCGTCGCCGAGAAGTGGGACGGCCGGATGCCGAACGTCGGCGTGGCCGGGGGCGACTGGAAGCAACGCGCCCGGCGGGCGGAGGCCGAGCGGGCCGCCGCGCGCGCCCAGGCGATCTCGACCCAGCTTCAGACCGAGGCGCGCGCCGCCGAGCACCAGCGCCACATCGCGCAGGCCACCGGCAGCATCGGTTGGCGCATCACCGCCCCGCTGCGCTGGCTCGGCGACCGGCGCAGGCGCCGGCGACCCGCCTAGTCGTCTTCGAGCACGCGGCGCAGGGCGGCCTTGGAGAACGGCGGCTCGCCGCGCTGACGCAGGCGCGAGAGCTGCTGGGCGAGGGCGAAGCTGCGCGAGTTGAGCAGCCGGGTGATCAGCTCGTTCTTGCGGGCGTTGCGCTGCTGCGCGACCGCGGCCTCCATCTGCTGGACGTGCATGTTCGCCAGGTGGTAGACACGATTGGCCTCGAGCCGCTCGAGCACCGGGTTGCGGTCCCAGGGATCCAGCAGCTCGGCGATCGCGCCCGCCCACGGGGCATCCCGGTGCCAGACGGCGCCGAAGCCGAAGAACGCCGGCACCACGACGAGCCGCAGCCCATCCTGGCCGGCGACGAAGTCCTCGATCGCCGTCAGCACGCCGTTGTTGGGCCCGCCCTCCTCGGCGGCGACCCACTTGTAGGGCAGCCCGCCCGGCTGCGTGCCCGGGTTCCCCGGGAACAGGCCCCCGCCCTCCTTGATCGGCTGGCGACGATCCTCCGGGATCAGCTCGGGCGTGTAGTAGGCGTCGCGGCGGCCATGAGGCCACGCCACGTCGTGGAAGAGCAGCAGCGGCAGCGCGGCCCCTGAGGCGCGCTCTCCGATCGCCCGCAGCTCCTCGCTGACGGTGAAGTAGTTGTGGTCGCCGTCGATGATCACCACGTCGGGCAGCTCCATGTGCTGGAACGCCTCGAGGCTCGTCTCGCGCACCAGCTCCAGCTCGGAGCGCTGCTCGCTCAGCGCCTCCAGCCCCGGCTGAGGCAGAGGATCGACCGCGACGACACGGGCGTTGGCCTTACCGGCCCACTCCAGCAGCAATCCCGTCAAGTCCCCCGCGTAGGCGCCGACTTCCACGACCGAGCGAGCGCCAACCGCATCGAGGCAGGGCACGAACAGCTCGGCGAGGTTCGCGAATGAGTGGCCCCACCGACCCGGATCGTTCGCGTGCGGGTCGATTTCGATGTTCAGCCGCTCCATGGAGCGCGGCAGTGTAACTGCGATCCCACGGCCGACACGCCGTTACGATGCGCGCGATGCCGAGCGGTGAGCAGCGCCTGACGAGCGTCTTCGATCGGCTTGAAGACCGGCGCACATCCTGGCTCGTGCTGGGCGTGGCGATGGCCCTGTATGCCGCGCTCGTCATGTGGCTGACACGCGGCACGACGCTCTACATCGACGAGATGAACTTCTTCACGGTGAGCAACGGGCTCGACGTGGAGGCGCTGCTCTCGCCGCTCAACGGGCACCTCGCGCTGACCCACCGGCTCATCTTCGCGATCGACTTCAAGCTCTTCGGCGCCGAGTTCGTGCCGCTCCGGATCGTGGAGGTGGTCGGCGCGATCGCGGCGGTGGCGGCCTTCTTCGCGCTGGCCGCCCGCCGGCTTGGTCCCGCTGCCGCGCTGCCGTTGGCGCTGCTGCTGCTGTTCTTCGGCTCGGTCTGGGAGATCAACGTCGTCGTCTCGGGGATCGGGAACGTCATCGCGGTGGCGGCCGGCCTGGGGGCCCTGCTCGCGCTCGACGGCGGCGGCAGGCGGAGCGAGGCCATCGCCTGCGCGCTGCTGATCCTGGCCGTCGTATCGCAGACACCGGGGGTGGCTTTCGCCGTCGGCGCGACGGTGTTGATCCTGCTCCAGCCCGGCGCCCGCGGCAGGCTCTGGGTCTCGCTGGTGCCGCTTGGGGTCTACGCCGCCTGGCTGATCTGGGTGCGAACCGTCTACGTGCCCGAGCACGGAGAGATCCAGAACCTCAACGCCTGGAACATCCTGTTGATCCCCAACTACATCGCCAGCGAAGCGGCCTCGGTGGCGGGGGCGCTGGCGGGCCTGAACTACAACTTCAACCCGACCAGCTTCCTCAACGCGTTCTCCACGGAGTCCGCCTACGGGCCGGTGCTGGCCACCCTCGCCGTCGGCGCGCTGGTCCTGAGGGTGCGGCGAGGCAGCACGCCGTTCCTATGGGGCGCGATGGCCGTCCTGCTCGCCTTCTGGATTGCGCTGGCACTCGGGTTCGGCGAAGGCCGCAACCCCACCACGGTGCGGTACACCTACGCGAGCGGGGTCGCGGTCCTGCTGATCGCCGCGGAGGCCGCCCGCGGCGTGCGATTCTCACGCGGCGCGCTGATCGCGCTCTACGCGATCGTCCTGCTTGCGTTGGGCGCGAACTTCGCGCGGCTGCGCGACGGAATGCATCTCTACCGGGGCTTCGCCACCGGGCTGCGCGCCGAGCTGACCGCGATGGACGTGGCCCGCGATCACGTCGGTCCGGCGTTCAAACGGTCGTCGGCCACCTCGGGCCTCGCGCCGATTCCGCCGGAGGCGTATTACGCGGCCGTCGACCGCGCCGGATCGCCGGGCTACTCCCTCGCGGAGCTCGCTCGCCAGCCGGAGGAGCGGCGACGCTCGGCGGACGGGGTCATGGTCCAGGCAGAGGGCATCCACGCCGCCCCGGCCGATCGTGCGACCCCCGCCCGGAACTGCCGCACGCTCGCCGGGGCCGGCGGCTCCATCACCGAGGCGGTCGGACCGCCGGGCGTACGGCTCACGTCGACGGCGGGCGCCGAGCTGGCGCTGCGCCGCTACGCGAGCTCCGGCACAACCACGGTCGGGCACCTGCCGGCGAACCGACCCCTGGACCTGCGCATCCCGACCGACCGCTCGGACCGCCCGTGGCAGCTCGTGATGAGGCCGGCACCGTCGTCGCTGCGCATCTGCGACCTGCCGGCTTCGGGCTAGCGCGAGCGCAGCGAGCGAGCGGCTGCCGCCGCGGCACGCAGCGGGCGCGTGACGCGCCAGCTCAGCGACCGCTCGTAGTCAGCGCGGACCGAGTCGACCAGCTCCACGCCTCGCTCGCACATGCCCTGTGCGAACTCGAGCTCGCGGCGCACCTGGACCAGGCTGTGTCGCAGCGCGGGGTACTCGCGTGGGTCGTCGGCCGGGCGTTCCAGGTCCTCGACGGTGAGCTGCACGTCGCGCTTTCTCAGCAGCGCCCAGGTCTGGTTGTGGATGCGCGGCTCGACCGCGACGACCTCGAATGCGCGCCCCCAGTGGGCCCTGACCCACCAGTCCGACATCAGCACCACCGGACCGCCCTGGTCCCAGGCGAGCTTGTGGCGCAGCACGTTCATCCCGATGCGGTCCTCGTCCCAGGGCTCGCCGGCCAGCAGCTCGGAGTTCCAGCGACCCATGTAGGTCGCGATCAACAGGCCACCGGGCTTGAGCAGGCGATGCAGCTCCAGCAGCCAGGGCAGCGAGTTGTCGGTGAGGTGCGTGAACACCGAGATCGCCCAGGCCAGGTCGAACGAGCCCGTCTCCAGCGCCAGCGGTGGTGCCGCCTCGGACCGCAGAGCGTGCAGCGGAGGGCAGAGCGTCCGCTGGAGCCAGTCGATGCTCGGGGCGTCGAGGTCCACGCCCCAGAGCTCGCCGCCGTGCGCCTCCGCCAGGAAGTGGCGCAGCGTCCGGCCGGCGCCGCAGCCGAAGTCGAGTGCGCGCTTGCCCTCGAACGACCAGTCCTCGGGCAGCAGGCCCAGGAGGGCTCGCCGAGTCTCGCCGCCCAGCTGCTCGTACGAGGCATAAGGGTCGTCCGTACCCGCGAGCGACAGGGTGCGGGTGGCCAGGTCCAGCGGCGGGTAGGGCGCTTCCGAGCTGGCGGTCATCGCTCGTCCCGGAACACGTAGACGGTCACCGGCATGAAGCCGTCGAACGTGCGCGTCTCCACGTGCCTCAGGTCGGGCGGCAGAGCGCTGAGGAATTGCCGCAGCGGCGCGAGGGTCGCCACCATCAGCGCGGCCGGCGGGCCGTCGCCGAAGGTCGCCTCGAGGCCCGCGCCGGCGGCGGTGACGTCACCGTTTCTCAGCGCCTCGAGCGGCGCCGCGCCCGGAGCGACCAGGAACAGCGAACCGCCGCGGGCCAGCAGGGCTGCTCTACGCGCGACGGCGTCCGCGGGCGGCGCCGGAACGGGCGAGTAGGGCCGGGCGCGCAACTGGTCCTGGAGCGGCGCGGAGCCAACGCGGAGAACGCGCTGCCGGGTTGCGCCGTCACGCGACCCCGGCAGAGCCACGTCGCCGAACGGGGCGAGCGGACCGGGCGAGGGCGCGGACACCTCTGCCACCACACCGGGCCGGCTGTCGACGAACTGCGCCAGCTCGTCGTAGTCGGGGCGCTGGGAGCTCGCCTCGAGCATCTTCGCCCCGCCGATGGCGAAGGCGGCGAGGACCAGCACGACGGCAACCGGCCGCAGCACGCCGGCCGGGGCGGTTACGAGCGCGCCCAGCGCGAGCGCGAGCCCGGGCCAGGAGGGCGTGAGGTTGCGCGCCTCCCACACGCTGTCGCCGACCGCGCTGTAGAGCGCCAGGCCGACCGGGCAGGCCAGGGCCAGCAGGAGCACGAACCCGAGCCCCCAGGGCAGCCGCCACCGCGATTGCGGCTGGCCGGCGCGGAGTCGCAGCGCGATGCCCGCCACCGCGACCGCGCAGCCTGCCACGAGCAGCGCGATCGCCAGCGCGCCCGGGACCGTGCCGAGCGGGATGTACGGGTGGCCCACCGCCCAGCGGCCCAGGTCGCCGGTGATCGCGTCCACCCCGAACGGGTTCAGGATCCCGATCGTCTTCGCGCCCGGGGACCCGGTGTTGTCCAGCACGGTCCCGAGCCAGGGCAGGTAGCCGATCGCCGCCGCGGCGTTGGCGGCCAGCAGCGCGCGGCGCGCCTCCGGTCGCGTGAGGAACACCCACACGAACTGCACGCCCAGCAGGAAGACCGGCGGGTAGTGCGTGTAGATCAGCGCGCACGAGCAGGCGGCGTAGGCGGCCCACCAGCCGAATGCGCCCGTGTCGAGCGCGCGCAGCAGCGCCAGCGCGGTCGCCACCACCAGCAGCAACACCAGGCCGTAGGCGCGCGCTTCGGTCGTATAGAAGATCAGGAACGGGCTGAGCGCGATCAGCGCGGCGCCGACCAGCGCGGCCCGTCGTCCCACCGTCCAGGTACCGAGCAGGTAGGTGAGCGGGATCGCCGCGGTGCCGGCGAGCAGGGAGGGCAGCCGGATCAGCTGCGGCGCGTCACCGAGGTGCGCGGTGACCCAGGCCACCAGGAAGAACAGCGGCGGGTTCAGATCGACCGAGTTGCCCTGGAGCAGGTCGATCACCCGCCCCGGCCCGCCGTCCGTGACGATGAACCACGTCGACAGCTCGTCTCCGTAGAGCGCGTCCTCGAACGACGGCAGGCGCAGCAGCAGCCCGAGCGCGGTCAGCGCGCCTACGAGCAGCAGCGCGGGGCGGGCCGCCGGGCGGGCTCGTGTGCGGATCCCCGGTTCGACGGCGACCTGCAAGTCGCTCAGGTCCGCCCCGAGCCGGGGTCCTTGAACTTGCGCGACTCCACGATCCCCGCGCGGTGCAGGGCCAGGCGCGCGCCCACCCAGAGCGTCTTGAGCCCGTAGATCACCCCGGCGCGAAAGCCGACCGACGAGGCATCCGCGAAGTAGCGGCAGGTGGCGGGCACCTCCTGGATCGGGAAGCCGAAGTGGTTCGCCTGCATGATCAGCTCGGTGTCGAAGCTGAAGTCGGTCGCGTTGCGCAGGAACGGCACCGTCAGCAGCAGCTTGCGCGAATAGGCGCGGTAGCCGGTGTGGGCCTCCGTCAGCCGCGTGCCCATGATGCGGTTCTCGGCGATCGTGAGGCCGCGATTGGCGAGGTACTTCCAGTACGGCATGCCGTTGGCCAGCGCCATCCCGGGCTCGGCGAAGCGCGAGCCGAGCACCAGGTCGGCCTCGCCGGCGAGGATCGGCTCGACCATGCTCGGGATCAGGCCGGGCTCGTACTGGCCGTCCGGGTGCAGCATCACCACGGCGTCGGCGCCGCGCTGGAGAGCCTCGAGGTAGCAGGTCTTCTGGTTGGCGCCGTAGCCGGCGTTGTGCGGGTGCCAGACCAGTCGCAGGGGCAACTTACGGGCCAGCTCAACGGTGTCGTCGGTCGAGTGGTCGTCCACGAGGATCACCTCGTCGACCCACTCCCGCGGGATGCTCCCCACGGTCTCGCTCAGCGTGGCGGCGGCGTTCATCGCCGGCATCACGACGATCACCTTCCCCGCCGGGCGCCGCGGGATCCCCGCCGGCGCCGGGAAGCCGCTGGTCGTGGGTGCGTCAGCCACGGCGGGCCTCCACGTACACGGTGCCGCCTCGCCGAGCCGCAACCTCGACCGCCGCGGCGGCGGCGGCCAGCGGCGCGAGCAGCAGCGCCGCCGCGAGGATCGCCAGCCGAGCGGTGGCGGACAGCGGGCGCCTGCGGGCCTCCGGGCGCCGCACGGCGTCGTACAGGTCGGGGCGCCCGGGCAGCATCGCCACGATGCCGTGCAGCCACCCGAACAGGACCTGACCCCCGCGCCAGAAGCTCACGCGCTCGACGTTCAGCGACAGCGACCGCAGGCGGTCCACCAGAGCGCCCGCCGGGATGTGCACGAGGTGGCGGGGGAAGTCGAGCGCGAGCCAGCGATCGCCGAAGAGCCGCGCCTGGAGGCTGGCGGCGTTCGGCACCGCGATCACGACGACGCCGCGCGGAGCGAGCCGCTCGGCCGCGCGCTCGATCTCGGCGCCGGGGCTGGCCAGGTGCTCCAGCGAGTGCCAGAACACCACAGCCGCCCAGTCTCCTTCCACGTCAGCCACGCCGCCCGCCCGCACGTCCGAGCGGGTGGACTCGCGTTCCAGGCCGAGCGCCGGCCGGCCGCGGGCGGCCAGGGCGTCCAGCAGCGCGCCGTCGCCGGCTCCGACGTCCAGTACCGGACCGGGGGGCGCGATCTCGTCGAGACGCTGGGCCAGCCGCCCGCGAGTGCGCCGCAGCAGGGCGTCGCCGAGGCCGGAGAAGCGGCCGGAGGATGGCCGGTACCAGTCGCCGTAGGCCGCGTCGAGCTCGGCGGCGGTGGGCCAGGGATCCGTGTTCGCGACACCGCAACCGCCGCAGACCACGCCGGCGGCACGCCGCTCGGACCCCCCGTCGAGCGCGCTACCGCACCACGCACAGGCCCGCGGCGCCCGCGACCTCAGTTCCGACTCAGCGGACGTAACCGGCACGGAACGACTCTAGGACAAACCCGAGCGGGATGAATCAGGCGAATCGGCCCGCCGCGCGGTGCGCAGGGCGTTCAGCCGGCGCAGCGGCGCGGTGATACGCCAGCTGAAACTGCGGGTGACCGCGTTGAGGCGGTCCGCGTACTCCTCGGACAGCGCGTCGCGCTGCAGCTCCTTGGAAACCACGAGCAGGCGCGCCGCAGCCGCCTCTGCCTCGGCGCGCCTGGCGCGCGTCTTCCAATCGTCTTCTGGCTCGGTGTCCCACTTCTCGGCGATCCTGATGTGGGCGGCCACCCAGGGCTCGTTGTCGGTGACCAGGTCGAGCGAGTGGTGATGGGCCACCTCGATGTCCGCGGTGATCACCTTGCGCCCCGCGGCCCTGACCTGACGGCAGAAGTCGAAGTCGTGCCCGTAGAGCTGCCCGAGCGACTCGTCGAAGCGGAGATTGCGCACGGCCCACG
>JAXDIH010000087.1:0-12029 GCA_034664105.1 Thermoleophilaceae bacterium | reverse complement strand
GAGCTGACGGATGTGGTTGGCGAGCAGGCCGTCGCGCGCACGGATCTCGATATCGATCGGGCCCTCGAGCCTCGGTCCTCGCCGCTCCGAGCGGCACTCGCTTCCTCGCGTCTGTTGCTGATCGTCGCCGGAGGCGTGTTGACGGTGGTGGCCGTGATCGCTGCGTTCGCGTTCGAGAGCTGGGTCGTGCTACCGGTGGCGCTTGCGGTGCATGCCTTGATCGCCGCGGTGGTGATCGTCAGCGCGCTGGCGCTGACGACCGAAAAGGAGAAACCCGCGGCAACCACCGAGGCTGCGCTGGAGGCCGAGGGGGTCAGCGATCCAAGCGGCGCCCTCAACGACCTCGTGGAGCAAGTGGAGGGGTCGCGTGCGAAGCCCGCTCCTAGAGCGGGTTGAAGCACAGCCGGGGCGTTCCACCCAGCAGCCGGTTGTAGCGCCAGCCGGCGCCGGCCACCATGTACGTCTGGTCAGCGGTCATGGGGCGTCCTTGCGGTCAGGGCCAGGAACTCCTGGCGTGTGCGGGCGTCGTCTCGAACCAGGCCGTGCAGCGCCGAGGTCATGGTCGTGGCGCCAAGCTTCTGCACGCCGCGCAGCGACATGCACAGATGCTCGGCCTCCAGGACCACGCCAACGCCCTTAGGCTGGAGCTCGCGCTGCAGCCAGCCGGCGATCTGGGTGGTCAGGCGCTCCTGTATCTGCAGATCGCGGGCGAAGTGCTCGACGACGCGACCAAGCTTGCTCAGGCCGATGATGCGCTCGCCCGGCAGATAGCCGATGTGCGCCACGCCGTGGAACGGCAGCAGGTGGTGCATGCAGAGCGAGTGAAACGGGACCGCGCGCACGACGATCAGCTCGTCGTAGCCCTCGTCGTTCGGAAAGGTCGTGGGGTGAAACGGCTGCGGGGTGAGCAGCTCCGAGTAGGCGGAGACCATCCGCCGTGGCGTCTCGCGCAGGCCCTCGTCGGTCAGGTCGGCTCCGAGCGCCCCCAGTAGGTCGCTCGCCGCGCGTTCGGCGGCATGCGCATCGATCTTTCGGCCGGCATGGCCGCCCGTCCCCCGTGCCGCGACGAGCGCCACGTGGCCGTTCCCATTGGCTGAGCTCATGCCGACTTAGCGTCGGCAGGCGCCCGTGTCTTACCCAGCCGACTCCGGGTGCAGGTAGAAGACCTCGGATGACAAGCTCTGCCGGCGTCAGGCTGTTCTCGAGCGTGCAGACCGGGAGATCGTCGGAGTACCCAGACGAGCGCGTAACGCCACTCAGTCCAGCCCCGCCAGACGGGCCTCACACGTCAACAGGTTGGAAACCGCCAGGAGGGGTACCAATCTGAGGTCGAGAGATTTGTCTCGGCTCCTGAGACCGCACCGCTGCCTTGGACCCTCGCGGGGACTGGCACGCGGGGCGGCTCTCTTGGTTCTACGGGAACTCGGGTGACTTGACTCGCCCATCGCGGCCCTGTAGGCCACCCAGTGCAAAGGGCACTGGACCCGGCTGAAAGGGGGTGCCCGATGCGTCAGAGGATGCTCCCCGTTGCGGCGGTCGTAGGGGCAGCCTTGGCCTTCGCGGGTGTTTCCGGCGCGCAGGCGCCGGCGCAGGACTCGGTGGTCCTGACGGGCGGCCCGGCTATCGCCGGCAGTTTCACCGTCACCTCCCTCAACGTGACCAGCGGCCCGAGCGGCGAGAATCCGACGGGTCAGGTGAGCTATGGCGCGTTCGGTGTGATGCCGGTCAGCAGGCCGGTGACGTGCCTCGCGGTCAGAGGCAACGCGGCGACCATCAACATCTCGGTGCCCCTGTCGCGGCCGCCGCCCTTTGACGTCGGCATTGTCACCGTGGCGGTCGTCGACAACGCTCCGGATAGCTTCGATGCCACCGTGGTCGGCCGAGCGCCGACCGATTGTTCGCCTACTCCGCCGATCGTCTTCGGAGGACCGCTGACGAGCGGCGACATCACGGTCGTCGATGCCCGGCCCTCGCCGACCTCTAAGGCCGACTGCAGGACGGGCGGCTGGCGGAACTTCCCGGGCTTCAGGAACCGGCGCGAGTGCATCCGCTCCGTCAGACGCCAGGCCCGCCAAGCCTGCGTCTCCGAGCGTGCCGCCATCGGAAGACCAGCCTTCCGCGCCAAGTACGGCAACGGCAACCACGAGCGACGCCCCGTGCGCGGCTGTATCAAGGCCCAGATCGGCGGCTAGCGCCGGCGATCGGCCGCGGCGGCGCGGGTTAGTAGTAGACGAGGTGGTAGCGGCCGTTCCGATCGCGTTTCCCGCAGTGGTAGCCGTACCGGTGGTAGTCCCGATTCGCCCGCGCGGTGTGCTGACAGAACTGGCCAGCCGCGATGCACTTGTGCTGGCCCACGATCACAGCCGACTTGCACGCAGCGTGAGCGGCGGGCGCACCGGCGGGTGCCTCCGCGATGGGTCCGCCAATCGCCAGGGCGAGCGCCACCAGCAGCGCGGCCGCACGAGCGCGACCCGAAACCAGGGAATGAATCACAGGACGACCTTAAGCACTCAGGTCCACTCCCGCAATCGTCCAACTGTCCAGCTGGCGTCCGCTGTTGCGTTTGCCACTGGGGGCGGCGTAGGGTCGGCTGGTTACCCCCCGGCTCGAGGAGTTCCGAATGAGCATCGTGGTTCGCTATCACCCGGCGTCCATGACGGCCGAGAAGTACGACGCGACGAACGGCCAGATCGAAGCGGCGGGCATCGAATGGCCGCCAGACGGGCTTGACATGCACGTCTGCTTCGGCACCGACGGAAACCTCGTGGTCAGCGAGATCTGGGACTCGCGCGAGCAGTGGCAGGCGTTCGGCGAGCGCCTGATGCCGGTGCTGGCAGAGGCCGGCATCGAGATGGAGCGCGAGCCCGAGGTGTTCGAGGCCCACGAGCTCATCAAGCGCTAGCGGGCCGTCGCTAGAGCCAATGGGCCGGGATGGAATCGAACCATCGACCGACGGATTATGAGTCCGCTGCTCTGACCGCTGAGCTACCGGCCCCGCCGGGAAGGTAGCGCTACGCGGGGCGGCAGCGCGTTCGGCTCCGGTCCAGCACCCGGCCGTCCGCGGACCGGAACTCCAGCCGGGCTGCCCCGCGGGACAGCGTGATCCTCAGGGCTCCCCTCACGCCCGACCGCGAGAACGCCGTGCGGCTGTCCGGGCGCGTGCCGTAGAGCGCCGCTCCGCCGCTTCCGGCGACGTACTCGATCAGCCCGTCGCGGGGCCGGTAGCGCAGCATCACGTGGTCGTGGCCGTTCAGGACCAGGCGCGCGTGGCCGCGCAGCGCGTCCCACAGCGGCGCCACGTCGGGCGCGTCGCCGTGCACGGTTCCCGCGCTGAACCGCGGCCGGTGCCAGAACGCCAGCCGGCAGTTGCCCCTCGCACCGGCGAGCCGGCGCTCCAGCCACCGCAGCTGCGTCGAGCCCGGCCCGTGCGGCGCCTCCGAGTTCAGCGAGAACAGCTCCCACCCCGCCAGGCGCACCCGATACCAGGGCTTGGCTCCCCCGTGGCGCCGCCAGTACGGGTAGTAGCCGCTGCGCCTGTTCGCGTACTCGTGGTTCCCGATCGTCGGCCAGGTGATGCCGGCCAGACCGCCGTAGACGGGCTGGTAGTGGCGAGCGAAGTCCGCGCCCGTGCCGTCCGGGTACACGTCGCCGAGGTACAGGAAGGCGTCGGGCCGGTCGCTCTCGATCGCGCGTGCCACGCCCTTGGCGTCGTCGCTGCCATCCGCCCCGTCGCCGACCGCCCACACGACCGTCCCGGCACCGCGGGCCGCCTGCACGTGGTGGGCGGGCTCAGCCGAGTCGCCGCAGGCCGCCAAGGCGAGCGCCGCGATTGCGCAGAGCATGAGGCACGCGCGAGCCACCCCGCGAGCGCTACTCCGCCAGCGCCTTCTTGATCGCCTGCTCGAGCTCGTCGGGACTGAACGCCCCCTCCATGCGCGCGGCCACCTTGCCGTGCTTGTCGATCGTGAAGACCCACGGCTCTGACGGCAGCTTGAAGGCGCCGACCTGCGGGCGAGGGCCCTTGGCGACCTCGTTGTCGTTGTAGATCTCCATGTGGATGAAGTCCGCCTGGTCGCGGTACTTGTCCTCGAGCTGGAGCGCGATGTCCACCACCGGCCCGCAGACGCGGCTCTGGCACAACTGCGGTGTGGCGAAGATCAGCACGATCGGCTTCTTGCCGAGCGCGTCGGCGAAGTCGACCTCGTGCATGTCCGAGACCGGGTCGCGCGTGTCGATCTTCGACACGTCGCCGGCCACGTCGAGCTTGGTGGGCGTGTGGATCGCCGGCGGGTTATCGCCCGGCCCGGGGATCGCATCGTCCTTCGACCGCACCACCACCAGCTTCGGCATCGCCGAGGTGGCCGCCACCAGGCGCTGGTCGAGGCGGGCCATCCCGAGTACCTCGTACTCCCCGGGCTTCTCGAAGGGCACGTCGGCCACGTAGAGGGTCTTGGCGGCGTCGGGATCCTTGAGCGAGGTCTGGCTCAGGAACGGGGACTTCACCGCGAGCGACTCGTAATGGGCGACGAACGGGCCCTGGGCCTCGCCCCCGCCGACCGGCGCGATGTAGACCGCGGCGCTCGCGTCGGCGATCTGCGCCCGGGCGGCCGTGAACAGGCCGAAGCCGAGGCGGTTCTTGCCGGGCGTGAAGTGCGACACCGTGGGCGCGAGCACGGGGCCGCCCTGGGGCAGCTTCGCGCGCAGCTGGGCGAGCGTGCGCCCCTCGGAGCGGGGGAACTGGTCGGGCCGGGCCTCGGGCGGGGCCTGACTGGCTGAGTCCTCGCCGTTGTCACCGCCCCCGCAGCCCGCGGCTACGAGTGCGCACGCGAGCAGAACCGCGGCGGATGCGCGTCGGGTGGTCACAGCGCCGCGAAGGCTAGAAGACGCTCGCAACGGGGACCTCCACCGTGGGCATCCTTAACCCTCGGTTCGCATAGCCTTGCGCGCGACGCACTGACGACTCGAGGAGATCCCCACTTGGCTTCGCGTGCAGCACTCATCACCGGCGGTTCAAGCGGAATTGGGCTTGCGATCGCTCGGGCGCTCGGTCAGGACGACTACGCGGTCACGATCTCGGCCAGGCGGCCGGACAAGCTCGAGGCGGCAGCCCAGCAGCTGAGGGACGAGGGCATCGACGCCCACGCCGTTCCCGCCAACATGGCCGACGAAGAGGACATCAAGGCCCTGGTCGCGGCTCACCGCGAGCGCTCCGGCCGGCTCGACGTGCTGATCAACAACGCGGGCATCGGGATCGGGTCCGCGGTGGCCGACATGCCGACGAAGAAGCTCGACCTCCAGCTGGACGTGAACCTGCGCGGCGTCTACCTGATGGCGCGCGAGACGATCCCACTGCTGAAGGAGGCCGGCGCCGAGCACGGCAAGGCGCTGATGGTGAACACCGCCTCCATCGCCGGCAAGCACGGTCAGGGCTGGCTGTCGGCGTACTCGGCGACGAAGTTCGGCGTTGTCGGCCTCAGCCAGGGGTTGCACAAGGAGCTCTCCGGCGACGGCATCCAGGTCACGGCGCTGTGCCCCGGCTTCGTGGCCACGGACATGACCGACTGGGTCGAGGGTCAGGTGCCGAAGGAGGAGATGATCCAGCCGGAGGACATCGCCGAGGCGATCCGCTACCTACTGCGCACTTCCCGCAACTGCATCGTGCCCGAGCTCCAGTTCATCCGGCCCGGGGACAACGAGATCTAGCTCGGCGAGGGCGCGCCGGTAGTCGTCCAGGCGCCGGACCGGGCGCAGCCAGGCCCAACCGACGGGATAGCTCGCATCCGGGCGCGGCACGTCGTGGAGCGAAGGGACCTCCTCCACGCCGATGCTGCCCTCCAGCATGGCGCGCAGGGCGGTGAGCTCGCGAGGCGTCGCCGGCCGGGGGCGCCGCGGAGCACCCGTGTAGCGGTCCCAGGCCCTGGCGAAGCTGGCCAGGCTGGTGCGGCCCCCGTTGCGGTGGGCGGCGAGCATCGGGCAGACCCCGCCCTGGCGGTCCGTGTAGGCGCCGACGATGATCCGGCCCGCCGCGATCCCGTCGAGCATCGCCTCGCGCGTGTGCAGCGGGAGGCAGTCGATGGCGGTGCGCAGGTCCCGCGCTGGGCGTCGGCGTCTCATCGGTGGAGCCGTAGGATGCGCCTCGCTGCCCGACTCGCACAACCGGCGAAAGGAGACTTGCATGCGCCTGGGCCTGATGCTGGGCTATTGGGGGCTTGGCCTGACGGCCGACGATCAGCGCGCCCTGCTGCTCGAGGCCGAGTCCGCCGGCTTCGACTCCGTCTGGACCGCCGAGGCGTACGGCTCGGACGCCGCCACCCCGCTCGCCTGGTTCGCGGCCCAGACCGAGCGCATCAAGCTGGGCGCGGCGATCCTGCAGATACCCGGCCGCTCGCCCGCGATGACCGCGATGACCTCGGTCACGCTCGACCACCTCTCGAACGGCCGCTTCGTGCTCGGGCTGGGCACGTCCGGCCCCCAGGTGGCCGAGGGCTGGCACGGCCAGCGCTTCGGCAAGCAGCTGGACCGCACGCGCGAGTACGTGGAGATAGTGCGCAAGGCGCTCGCCCGCGAGCGGCTCACCTACGAGGGCGACACCTACACGCTGCCCCTGCCCGACGGCCCCGGCAAGGCGCTCAAGCTGATGATCGCTCCGGTGCAGGAGCGCATCCCGATCTACGTCGCCGCGATCGGGCCGAACAACACACAGCTGGTTGGCGAGATCGCCGATGGCTGGCTGCCCGTGTTCTTCTCGCCCGAGCACGTGGACCACTCGCGCTCGCTGCTCGAGGAGGGCGCCGCCCGCTCGGGTCGCTCCCTGGAGGGCTTCGACATCGCCCCGACCGTGCAGGTGTCGATCGACGACGACGTCGACCGCGCCCGCGACGTGATGCGCCCGTTCGTGGCCCTCTACGTCGGCGGCATGGGTTCGCGCCAGAAGAACTTCTACAACGCGCTCGTGCGCCGCTACGGCTTCGAGGACGCGGCCCAGGAGATCCAGGACCTCTACCTTGACGGCAAGAAGCAGGAGGCCGCCGCCGCGATCCCCGCCGAGCTGATCGACATGGTCACGATCTGCGGCCCGCGCGACCGGGTCAAGGAGCGGCTGGACGTCTACCGGGAGGCGGGCGTCGGCACGCTGATCGTGTCGCCGATGGCGTACGAGACGGAACAGCGCAAGCAGACGATCCGCGCGCTCGCGGAGATGCTCTGACGCCTCGGCGGATCCTGCTGTCGGCGTTCGGCGACCCCGGGCACGCCTTCCCCGCGATCGCGCTCGGCCGGGAGCTCGCCGCCCGCGGGCACGACGTGACGCTGGAGACGTGGTCGAAGTGGCGCGAGCACGCCGAGCGCGAGGGGATGCGCTTCGCCGCCGCGCCGGAGTACCAGGTGTTCCCGAGCAACGGCCAGGCATTGAAGCCGTACGCCGCGGCGGTGAAGGCGTCCGCGGAGACGCGGCGGCTCATCCGCGAGGTCGACCCCGAGGTGGTCGTGGCCGACATCCTCACGGTGGCGGCCACGCTGGCAGCCGAGCTCGAGGAGCGGCCCTGGGCCACGCTCGTGCCGCACGTGCTGCCGATGGGCGAGCCGGGGTTCCCCGTGTACGCGGTGGGCGCGGTCTACCCGCGCACCGGGCTGGGCGAGCGTTTCTGGACCGCGTTCCGGCCGCTGCTGATGCGCGGCGAGCAGCAGGGTCGCGAGGAGCTGAACGAGACGCGCGCGCGGGTCGGCCTGCCGCCGCTGGCCCACGTGCACGGCGGGACGTCGCGCAGGCTGGCGCTGGTGGCGACGCTCCCCCAGCTCGAGTATCCGCGTCGCGTGCCCGAGCCTTGGCTGCGCGTGACCGGCCCGCTGCTGTGGGAGCAGCCCTTCGAGGAGGTCGAGCCTCCGCCGGGCGACGACCCCTTGATCCTGGTCGCGCCGAGCACCTCGCAGGACCCCGAGCACCGGCTGCTGCGAGCCGCGCTCGAGGGGCTGGCGGGCGAGCCCGTGCGCGTGCTCGCGACCACCAACCGCCGCGCTCCCGATCGGCCGATCGACGTCCCGGCCAACGCCCGCCTGGTCGACTGGCTCTCCTACGCCCGGACGATGCCGCACTGCGCCGCGGTGGTCTGCCACGCCGGCCACGGCACCGTGGCGCGCGCGCTTGCCAGCGGCACCCCGGTCGTGGCCTGCCCGCACGCGGGCGACATGGCCGAGAACGCCGCGCGGCTGCGCTGGGCCGGCCTGGGCGTGTCGCTGCCGCGGCGCTTCCACACCCCTCGGGGCGTGCGCCTGGCCGTCAGGCGCCTGCTGGCCGACCCCGGCTACGCGCAACGCGCGGCTCGGGTGCGCGACTGGTGCGCAACGCACGACGGCGCCGCGACGGCCGCGAACGAGGTCGAGGCGTTCGCGCGCGAGGGCGCCGTTATGTCGCGGTGACGTAGGCCCGCCTAGCGTCGCTGGCGTGACGCGCCCGCCCAGCCTTTGGATCGACCGCGAGGGCATACGCGATCCCGACGCCGGGCCCTTCTCTCAGGCGCGTTGGCGCCGACAGGCGCTCGAGGCCGAAGCCCGGTGGCGGGACCCGGAGGAGCCAGCGGCTCCTCAGCCGCCGCCGGGCCGGCCGCGCGGACGCGGCCCGGTGCCGGCGCTGGCGCTGACGGCGGCGCTGGCCGCGCTCGCGCTGTCGGGCGTTGCGGTGCTCGACGGCGGCAACGACCAGGCGGCGGTGTTGCCGGCCTCCGGCGGCGGCAAGCTGGCCCCGAGTCAGATCGGCCGGGTCTACCAGTCGGCCGGCCCCGGGGTGGTGTCGGTGCAGGTCGGGTCGGCGTCCGGCACCGGCTTCGTGGTGCGCAGCGACGGGACGATCGTGACCAACGCTCACGTCGTCGGCTCCGCACGGACCGCCCAGGTCCGCTTCGGCGACACCGGCAGGCAGGTCGAGGCTGAGGTGCGCGGCACCGACCCGTCCTCGGACCTGGCCGTCCTGCACGTTGACCCGGGCAGCAGCGGGCCGCTGCGCCCCCTGCCGCTCGCGAACTCCGACGAGGTGAGCGTCGGCGACTCGGTTGTCGCGATCGGCCACCCGTTCGGGCTCGACCGCACGGCAACCGCGGGGATCGTCTCGGGCCTCGGGCGCGAGATCCAGGCACCCGACGGCTTCCAGATCGACAAGGTGATCCAGACCGACGCCCCCATCAACCCGGGCAACTCGGGCGGCCCGCTGCTCGACGCGCGCGGGCGCGTGGTGGGCGTGAACTCGCAGATCGCCACGGGCGGCGCGGGCAACGGGAGCGTCGGCATCGGGTTCGCGATCCCGTCGAACAAGGTGCGCGAGGTGCTGCCGGCGCTGAGCCAGGGCCAGCACGTCGACCACGCCTACCTGGGTGTGTCGACGGCCCCGAGCGCGCGCGGGGCGGAGATCCAGAGCGTGACCGCCGGGAGCCCGGCACAGTCGGCCGGCCTGCGCGGGGGCGACGTGATCGTCGGGTTCGACGGCCACCAGGTGACCGAGCCGCAGGACGTGTCGACGGCGGTGAACGCCCTGAAGCCGGGCGACAGGGTCCAGGTCGAGGTGCTGCGCGACGGGCAGCGCCACACGGTTGCGGTCGACCTGGCGACGCGGCCCACGCCGTGAGCTTCGCCGCGCCGGCCTTCCTGCTCGCGCTCGTGCTCGTGCCGGTGGCCGCGGCGCTCTATCTGTTCAACGACCGCCGTCGCCGCGCCCGCACCGCCGCCTTCGCGTCGCCGCGGCTGCTGCCATCGGTCGCGCCTCTGCGACCCGGCGTGCGCCGCCACCTGCCGCTGGTGCTCTACGGCGCGGCGCTGGCGGCCGTGGCGATCGCGCTGGCTCGGCCGGAGGCCACCGTGGCGGTCCCGGAGGAGCGCGCCGCCGTGGTGCTGGCCACGGACATCTCGGGGTCGATGCAGTCGCGCGACGTGAGCCCGTCGCGCATCGCCGCGGTCCGCCGCGCGGCGCTCGCGTTCCTCGACCGGGCGCCGCGGAAGCTGCGCGTGGGCGCGGTTGCCTTCAACCACACGGTGAGGCGGATCGAGGCACCGCTGGCGCAGCGCGACGACACGCGGTCGCTGATCGAGCACCTCACTCCCAGCGGCGGCACGGCCACCGGCGAGGGCCTGGCCGCCGCGCTGGGCCTGCTCGAACGCAAGGGATCGGGTGACAGCCGCCGCGCGCCGGCCGCCGTGATCCTGCTCTCCGACGGGGCCTCCACGCACGGGCGCGACCCGATTCCGGTCGCGCGCCGCGCGGCCCGGGCCCACATCCCGATCTACACCGTCGCGCTCGGCACCGACGGCGGCACCATCCAGGTCACGCGAGCGGACGGCAGCTCCGTGACCCGAGCGGTGCCGCCCGATCGCGACGCCATGCGCCGGATCGCCTCCATCAGCGGCGGGCGGACGTTCTCCGCCGATGCCGGCGACGAGCTGGCCACCGTCTACGAGAAGCTCGGCTCGGAGGTCGCCACGCACACGGAGCACCGCGAGATCACGGCCGGCTTCGCCGGCGGTGCCGCCGCGCTGCTGCTCGCCGGCGGCGCGCTGTCGCTGCGCTGGTTCGGGCGGCTGCCTTGAGGCGCCTAGCTACGCTGAGCGGGGTGAGGCGTGTGGCCATCGTGGCGGTCGCAGTCACCGGGCTCGGCCTGTTCGGGACGGGCGTGCGGGGACTCACGCAGATCGACGGTCAGCTGGCGACCGCCACCAAGCCCCCCGCCACCCGCGAGGTCAAGCAGCTCCAGGTGCGAGACGACTGTCCGTGGCACGACCGTCGCGACCTGCGACGGCTCTAGGCAGCCGCACGGACACCGCCAGCCCGCCCTCCGCCCGCGGCTCGATGGCCAGCGTGCCGCCGTGCGCCTGGGTGACGGCGCGCACGATCGACAGCCCCAGGCCCGCGCCCCTGGCGTCGGCCTCGCGCGCGAGCCGCTCGAACGGCTCGGTCAGCCGAGCGGCGTCCGTGGGCTCGACTCGGGGGCCGCTGTTCTCCACTCTCAGCTCGACGGTGCCCACGCCCGAGCGCGTGCGCACCTCTACGAAGCCGCCCGGCCGGTTGTAGCGCACGCCGTTCTCGATCAGGTTCGCGGCCAGCCGCTCCAGCAGGGCGGCGTCGCCCTCCACGGCGGCGGGCTCGAGCTGCGCCGTCAGGCGGACGCTCTCGCTTGCCGCCGCCGCGGCGGCGGCCGCCAGCGCGGTGTCGACCGCCTCGGAGATGTCGACCGACTCGGTGCGCACCAGCCCGCGCTGGCCGCGCGCCAGGATCAGCAGGCTGGCCAGCAGCGCCTCGGTGCGCCGGCTGGCGTGCACCACGGACTCCGCCATGCCGCGCAGCTCGTCCAGGTCGGGCTCGGGGTTGGCCAGCGCCACCTCGGCCTCGGAGCGGATCACGGTGAGCGGGCCGCGCAGCTCGTGGCTGGCGTTGGCCACGAAGCGCCGCTGGGCGTCGAACGAGTCGGCCAGGCGGTCGAGCATCGAGTTGAGTGTGTCCCCCAGCTCGCGCAGCTCGTCGTCGGGGCCCTCGACGGGGATGCGCTCGCCCAGCCGCTGCTCCGACACCCGTCGGGCCGTGCCGGTGATCCGCTTCAGCGGCGCCAGCACGTGGCCGGCGATCGCCCACCCGATCGCGGTGGCCAGCAGCAACACGCCCGCGAAGGCGACCGCGTACTGCACCGCCACCTGGTCGAGCGTGCTGCCCGCGAGCGGGTCGGGCAGCGTGCGGTGGAAGTGGCGGCCGAGCAGCCAGTAGCTGACGATCAGCAGGATGCCGGTGGAGAGGCCGACCAGCAGCGCGTACAGCGCGGTCAGCCGGGCCCGGATCGTCAGGCTCGGTAAGAAGCCATCTGGGGGCTCGCGCCCCCAGGCCCCCCTGGAACGTCGGCCGGTCTCGGTCATATGCGGTAGCCCGCCCCTTTGACGGTCTTGATCACGGGCGGGGTGCCGAGCCTGCGGCGCAGCCTCAGCACGGTCATGCGCACCGAGTTCGTGAAGGGGTCGGCGTTCTCGTCCCACACGCGGCGCACCAGCTCGTCGTTGGACAG
>JAXDIH010000083.1:0-18154 GCA_034664105.1 Thermoleophilaceae bacterium | reverse complement strand
GTCCATCGCTACGGCCGGCCGATCTACGGCGCCTTCAGGGACGGTGAGCTCGCCGGCACGGCGGTCACCTTCGCCGCCGGCCGCTATCCGCCGCCGGCCTGGACCTTCGTCCGCTACGTGCCGAGCTTCCTTGCCGCCGGTCCGGCGCCGATCGTCCGGGGGCTGCGCACCTCGAGCGTCCAGGACCGCGGCCACCCCCACGACGAGCACGTCTTCCTCTGGTTCCTCGCGGTCGATCCCGCTCATCAGCGCAGCGGCGTCGGCCGGGCTCTCCTCGCGCGCGTATTCGAGGACGCCGAGGCGCCCGTCTACCTCGACACGGCCAACCCGGCCAATGTCCCCTACTACGCCAGCTTCGGCTTCGAGGAGATCGGCCGGGCCGCGCTGCCGCGCGGAGCGAACATGTGGTTTATGAGGCGTCCCTGAGGCGCTGCGCCTCCGGGAGTCCCTCGAGCTTCTTCAGCGTGTTGTTCTCGATCTGGCGGATCCGCTCGCGCGTGACCCCGAACGCCCGCCCGACCTCCTCGAGCGTGCGCGCCTTGTGCCCACGCAGCCCGTAGCGCATCTCGATCACCTCGCGCTCGCGCGGGGGTAGGGCATCCAGCGCCCGCTGCACGTTCTCGCGACGCAGGTTCTCGCTCGCCCGCTCGAACGGCGACTCGGCCGCCTCGTCCTCCACGAAGTCGCCGAGCTCGGAGTCCTCCTCCTCGCCGATCGGCTTCTCCAGCGACACCGGCAGCTGCGCGATGCGCAGGATGTCCTTCACCTCGCGCGCCGTCCACTGCAGCTCGGCGGCAATCTCCTCCGGGATCGGCTCGCGCCCGAACTCCTGGACGAGCTGGCGCTCCACGTGCACGACCTTGTTCAGCTTCTCGACCATGTGCACCGGGATCCGGATCGTGCGCGCCTTGTCGGCGATCGCCCGCGTGACCGCCTGGCGGATCCACCAGGTGGCGTAGGTCGAGAACTTGTAGCCGCGCCGGTAGTCGAACTTCTCGACCGCTCGGATGAGCCCCAGCGAGCCCTCCTGGATCAGGTCGAGGAACGACAGCCCGCGACCCAGATAGCCCTTCGCTATCGAGACGACCAGCCGCAGGTTGGCCTCGATCATCTGCTGCTTGGCGACCATGTCGCCGCGTTCGATCCGCTTTGCCAGGAACACCTCCTGGTCGGCGGTCAGCAGCTCCACGCGTCCGATCGAGCGCAGGTAGAGCCGCAGCGAGTCCAGGCTCGGCTCGACCGTGAGGTCGATCTGATGTTTCACCCGCGGAGCGGGCTGAGCGCCGTCGCCGGCGATCTCGATCAGGCCAGGTGGTTTCTCCTCGCTCGCGACGATCTCAACGCCGTTTTCCTGCAGGTGCGCATGGAGCTCGACCACCTGTTCCTTGGTGATCTCGACCTCCTCGAAGGTGGCCGTGATCTCCTGGAACGTGAGGAAGCCGCGCTCCTTCCCCTCAGAAACGAGTCCGCGCACCTCCTCGACGTCCAGGAACGGCGCCTCACTTGCGTCGACCAGCAGCGCTACTCCCTCGTGATTCTCCTCCGTCAACCGCGCGCTCCTTGAGACGAACACGCCCGCGACCGGGGCGGGTCGGGTGGACTAGATGAAGTTGTGGGTCGCGGGGGCGCCGCGAAGGGCTGAGCCAATTGGGCCAGATATATCTGGTGGCGTCGAACCGCGGCCAGTGTACACCCGTTCGTGCGGTTTGCCCCAATCTCTTGCAGGTACAGTTCGCGGTCGGCATGAACGAGCCCACCGCGCTCCTCGGCAGCGACGTCCAAGCCCGCCGTCCCACGACCGGGGTCAGCCTTTCGCGGGTCGGCGTGACCGGCGTCGAGAAGATCATCCGGATCCAGTCGAACGGGCGCCGCTCGCTCTTCTACGCCGAGCTCGAATGCTTCGTCGACCTCGGGCCCGAGCAGAAGGGCGCCCACATGTCGCGCTTCGAGGAGGTCGTGAACGAGGCGATCGACGAGGTCGTTCTCGGCGAGGCCTTCAAGGCCGAGACGCTCGCCTCCCACATCGCCGAGCGCGTGCGCGACCGCCAGGAAGGCTGCCGCGCCGAGGTCACGATCGCCGCTCGCTACCCGGAGAACAAGCCGGCGCCGGTCTCCGGCACGCCCACGCAGGAGATCTACACGATGTTCGGCTCGGCGGTGGCGTCCGCCAGCGGCACGCGCCGGCTGGTCGGCGTGCAGGCGCAGGGCATGACCGCCTGCCCCTGCGCCCAGGAGATGGTCACCGAGCGCTCGCGCGAGCGCCTGCGCGAGGGCGGCTTCTCCGACGACGAGATCGCGCGCGTCTTCGAGGCGGTGCCCGTGGCCACGCACAACCAGCGCGGCATCGGCACGCTCCACATCGGCTGCCCCGAGGGCTGCGACGAGGGCATCGAGGCCGAGGTGCTGCTCGAGATCGTCGAGGCCTCGATGAGCTCCGAGATCTATGAGCTGATGAAGCGCACCGACGAGGTGCACGTGGTCGAGAAGGCGCACAGGCATCCGCGCTTCGTCGAGGACTGCGTGCGCGAGATGGTCCGCATGGCGACCGAGCGCTTCGCCGACCTCGGCGAGAACGCCTTCGTGTCGGCCCGCCAGGAGAACCTCGAGACGATCCACAAGCACAACGTGGTCGCCGAGCGTCACGGGCTGATGGGCGAGCTGCTCCACGAGATCGGATCCGGCGAGCGCGCAGCGCGCCAGGTCACGATGCGCGAGTGGCTCGAAGCCCAACCAACGGGCTAGATCAAACGTCCACTCTCCGGGCCGCCCTGGGCCGTCGGATCAAGCGCGTCCAGACACGTGCCGATGGAATTCGCACACGGCCTTTCGGAGACTCTCGTGACGCAGAAGCACATCCCCCTTTCTCAGGACGCCGCGCTGGTGGTGGCTCTGGCCGGCACCGCGATGCCCTTCGCGCACTCCGCGGAGGATGAGGCGGAGCGTTGGCTGCGCGCCCTGCGCCTCCACGGGCAGGTGGGCGCCGCACTCCAGGCACTCGGGGTCGGCGAGTCGCCGCTGATGACGGGCTCCGCCTCCGACGAGGACGGGCCCGGTACGACGCCGCTCGGAGGCGAGGTGCTGAACGAGGTGACGCGCCGCGCCGGCGATTTCGCCGACGCCCGCCATACCGAGACGGTCGGCACTCCCGACCTGCTGTTCGCGGTGCTCGAGGTGTACGGCCGGCTGTTCGATCGAGTGCTCTACCTGCGCGGCACCAGCCGCGAGGAGCTGAGCGAGCGGCTCGCCGGCGCAGCGGCGCACGGCGGCTGAGGGCGCTCAGGCGGGTGGGCGGCTGAGGGCGCTCAGGCGGGTGAGGTGTCCGCGCGCTCTCGCGCGCGAGAGGCTTCCTCGAGCTTGCGCCTGAAGCCCAGGAAGTAGTCCGCGCCCGACACGACCGTGACCAGCACCATCGCGTAGACCCCCGCCTGCACCCAGGCCGCGTGGTGGTCCGGGGCCGCGATCAGCGCCAGCACGGCGCCCACCTGCACGATCGTCTTCACCTTCCCGAGCGCGCTCGCGGGGATGACCACGCCCTGCTGGCCGGCGGCGATCCGCAGCCCGCTCACGGCGAACTCGCGGGCGATGATCACCATCGCCACCCAGCCGGCGAGCCGGTCGAGGCTGACCAGCGAGATCAGCGCGGCGGCGATCATCAGCTTGTCCGCCACCGGGTCCATCACCTTGCCGAACGTGGTCACGGCCTGGCGCGAGCGCGCTATGTAGCCGTCGAGGCCGTCGGTGAGTGCCGCTATCGCGAACACCGCGGCGGCGATAGTGGAGCCGCCCGGCGACTCGACGGTCAGCGCCACGACCAGCACCGGCACCAGGAGGATGCGGATCAGCGTGAGCGCGTTCGGGAGGTTGAGCGGGAACACGCGGCGTCCAGGCTACCCGGCGCCGGCGCGGCGGCGCCGCCGCGCGAGATACTCGAGCCCGGCCGTGCTGCCGACCGGCCCCAGCGGCGACACCGTCGCCGCGAGCAGCGCCCACGGGAAGGTCCCGCGCCGGCAGCCGTGCGCGACCAGCAGGCAGAGCGCGATCCACCCGAAGCCGTGCGTCCAGCCGAGTGCCTGCTCGGCGGAGTCGCCCAGGCCCGCGATCGCGGTCACCAGCAGCGCGCTGAACACGCACACCTCGACCAGCGAGTAGAGCCTGACGGCCTGGAAGTAGGACACACGCGAGAGGTTATGCACGGCCGATGGCGAGCTGGTGTCTGACGAACAGCGCCCCCACGAGGCCCATCGTCACGAGCAGGGCGATCGCGACGATCGCCTCGGGGGAGCCGAGGTCGGAGAGGCTGCCGCCCAGGGCCACGTACGCGAACACCTTGGGGGCGGCTCCCACCACCGTGCCGAGCGCCAGGTCGCGGTAGCGCAAGCGAGTCAGCCCCGCGCTGAAGTTCACGAGGCCGTACGGCAGCAGCGGGACGATGCGCGACTCCATCACCGCGATCGCTCCGTGGCGCGTGAGGAACTCCTCGATCCGCCGCGTGCGCTGGGGCAGCAGCGACCCGTGGTGCCCGGCCGCGAGCCGCCGCGCCACGAACATCTGGGTGAGCGACGCCGCCGTCAGCCCGGCCAGCGCCAGCGGAGTCCCGGCGGCGGTTCCGAACAGCAGCCCCGCCGCGCCGGCCAGGATCGGCCACCAGATCACGAAGTTGGCGACCACGAACAGCGGCACGAACGCCACGTAGGCCGCGTCGCCCAGGCCCTCGCCCCAGTCGCGGGCTTCCTCGGCCGAGGGCAGCGAACCGGTCACCACCAGGAGCACGACCAGGGTCCCCACGAGCGCTCCGTACGCGACCAGACGGAGAATCGCCGTGCGACGACTTGCGCCGGAGTCGGCGGCGCCGCGCGAATCCATGACCCGAGGGTACTGCGCGAGGTTTACCAAGCCCTTACCCCAGCCTGGGCGGCTGCTGGGTGGCCGGATCCGATCCTGGGGGCATGAAGAAATTGATCACAGTCACAATGGCGGTCCTCATGGTGGGCCTGTTCGCCGCGGTCGTTTACGCCGCGGTCGGGGCGGGCGACGATTCGAGCTCCACGGTCGGCACGACCGAGACGAGCCCGACCACCGAGACGACCCAGACAACCACCACCCCGGACGATCGCGGTCGTCATCACAACCGCGGACGTGAGCGTCACCGCGACGACTCGCCGGCGGGCGGCGTGGACATCTCCGGCCCCTGCGACGAGGCCGAGCACGCCAACGACCCGCGCTGCACCGGCGTGCAGGCGCCTGCTCAGCAGACCGCGCCCCAGCCGGGCGTGGACATCTCCGGCCCGTGCGACGAGGCCGAGCACGCCAACGACCCGCGCTGCACCGGCGTGCAGACCGGCGGCCAGGGCGAGGTCGACCGCAACGACGACAACGACCACGGGCGTCACGGTGACGACGATGCCAACGACGACCACGGCGACGACGACAACTCGGGTCCCGGCAACGCCGAGGAGGATCACTCGGGGTCGGGTCACGGCGGCGACGATGAGTCGGACGACTCCGGCGACGACCACGGCGGCAACTCCGGCCACGGTGGTGGCGACGACGACTAGTCCCATCGGGGCCGCGGCGGCGTCGCTCGCCGCGGCCCCACCTAGCATCTGCTCGATGCCAGGCAGACGCACGATCCTCATGGTCGAAGACGAGCGGTCGATCACCGACCCGCTCGCGGAAGCCCTCGCTCGCGAGGGCTTCGACACCGAGGTGGCCGGCACGGTCGCCGAGGCACTCGAGCTGGCGGGCCGCGTGGGACCCGACCTGGTGCTGCTCGACGTGATGCTCCCCGACGGCTCCGGCTATGACGTCTGCCGCGAGCTGAGGTCGAGCTCGAAGGTCCCGATCATCATGCTCACGGCCCGCGGCGAGGAGACCGACCGCATCGTCGGCCTCGAGCTAGGCGCCGACGACTACATCGTCAAGCCGTTCAGCGCCCGCGAGGTCGTGGCGCGCATCCGGGCTGTCCTGCGGCGCGCCGGCGACGGCGCGGCCGAGACGGACAGCCCGATCGATATCGGCCCGCTGCGACTGGACCGCGCGCGGCGCAGCGCGACGCTCGAGGCCGAGGAGCTGGACCTGACTCGCAAGGAGTTCGAGCTGCTGGAGCTGCTGATGTCCGAGGCCGGCTCCGTGATCACGCGCGAGCGGCTGATCGACGAGGTCTGGGACGTGAACTGGTTCGGCTCCACCAAGACGCTCGACGTGCACGTGTCAGCCCTGCGGCGCAAGCTGGGCGACAGCTCCAGCGAGCCGCGCTTCATCCACACCGTGCGCGGGGTCGGCTTTCGCTTCTCGGGAGCCGAGGAGGTCGGGTCGGAGCAGTGAGCCTGCGCGCGCGCCTGGTGGCCGCCTTCGGCTACGTGCTGGTGCTCGTCATCGTGGCGCTGCTGGTGCCGCTGGCGCTGAACCTCTCGCGGCGCGTCGACGCTGAGATCCGCAGCGAGGCCCAGGGTCAGGCCCAGCTGCTGGCCGCCTTCATCTCCGGGCGACTCGACCAGCCGACCGAGCTCGACCGGCTGGTGGCGGACTCGGCCAGGCACCTGCGCGGCCGGGTGATCGTGGTCGGGCGCCGCGGGCGGCTGCTCGCCGACTCCGCGGGGGCCGAGCTGGAGTCCACCTCCTACGCCTCGCGACCCGAGATCGCCGACGCGCTGCGGGGCCACCCCACGCAGGGCGAGCGCCACAGCGACTCCCTCGGCCAGGACCTGCTGTTCACCGCCGTCCCGGTTGTGAGCGGCGGGCGGCCGGAGGGGGCGGTGCGCGTGACGCAGAGCGTGCACGCCGTGCAGTCGGAGGTCCGCAAGGACGTGCTGGCGCTGGTCGGGGTGGCCGCGATCGTGCTCGCCCTGGGGCTGGGGCTGGCGTGGGTGCTCGCGGGCACGCTGGCGCGGCCGCTGCGCCGGCTGGCCGGCGCCGCGAACGACGTCGCGGCCGGAGACCTCGACGCTCGTGCGCGCGTGGAGGGCTCGTCCGAGCAGCGCGAGGTGGCTTCGGCCTTCAACGCCATGACCGGGCGACTGGGCCGCGCCCTGAGATCCCAGCGCGAGTTCGTGGCCAACGCGTCGCACCAGCTGCGGACACCGCTCACCGGGCTGAGGCTGCGGCTCGAGGCGGCGTCGCTGAAGGCAGGCGACCCGGAGGTCGAGCGCGAGCTGGTGGCCGCCGAGCGCGAGACCGTGCGCCTGGCGCGGCTGCTGACCGAGCTGCTGACGCTCGCGCGCGAGCGCGAGCGGCCGGAGCCCGAGGACGTGTCGCTGGCGGAGGCGGCGCGAGCGGCGCACGAGCGCTGGGAGGGGCCCGCCGAGACGGGGGGGCGTCGCCTGGTCGTGCGAGGGGAGGGCGAGCCGGTGGTCGCGAGCACCGAGGCCGACGTGGCGGTCATCCTCGACAACCTCGTGGAGAACGCGCTCAACTACTCGGCGCCCGGGACGGCGGTCGAGGTCGAGTGGGGTGCTGAAGGCGGCTCGGCGCTGGTCGCCGTGCTCGACGAGGGGCCGGGGATCGACCCCGGCGAGCGCGAGCGGGTGTTCGAGCGCTTCTTCCGCGGCGAAGCCAGCCGCGGCGGCGCGCCGGGAACCGGACTGGGGCTGTCGGTGGTCGAGGCGCTGGCCGAGCGCTGGGGCGGCTCGGTGCGGCTGGTGGACCGTCCAGAGGGCGGAACGCGGGCCGAGGTGGTGCTGCCGCTGGCGCAGCCGGGAGGCCCAGCGCAACCAAGCGTTGACCCGCAGCTTGACGACGCATTACCCGGGCGGAGCTAGCCTCGACCCCGATGAGACTTCGCACCGCAGCCCTGGGCGTGGCGCTCGTGATCTTCGGTCTCGGTGCCGCGGTGGGCATCGGCCTGGCCGCGAACTCGATCTCCGGCGACGGCGTGGGCCTGTCGGCCGAGCCGCTGAGCGCGGGGAACGCGCTGGCGCCGAGCCAGTCGGCAGACAACGCGGACGCGGCAGCGGCCGCAAGGGAGCGCCGGGCGGCGGCGCGGCGTCGGGCCGCACGGCGCGCACGGCGGGCGGCGGAACGGGGCGCGGCCGGCACGACGACCCCCGCGGGGGGCGTGGACGACAACGGCGGGTCCTCCGGCTCGGGCTCGTCCGGATCGGGCTCCTCGGGCTCGGACGACTCGGGCTCGGACTCGTCCGGCTCAGGCTCTTCCGGCTCGGACTCGTCTGGCTCAGGCTCGTCCGGCTCAGGCTCGGATGACTCCGGCTCGGGCGGCGGGAGCGGCGACTCCGGCTCCAGCCACTCCGGAGGCAGCGACGACTCCGGACACGGCGGGGGCGACGACTAGGGCGCACGGCGGCGGCGACGACTAAGGCGCACGGCGGGGGCGACGACCAGGGGCACCCGCCGTCGAGCAAGCCGCAGGCCGGACTCGAACCGGCGACCCCGTCTTTACGAGAGACGTGCTCTACCAGCTGAGCTACTGCGGCGGGCCGCTTCGAAAGATAGCCGCGAGGGCGAATCCCCTCTCCCCCGGCCTTCGTCCCGTGTGCGGATTCTCGTGGCGCACTCGCTGCGCTCCCGGCTGCTCGGCCTCGCCCTGCGCCGGCGCCCACAGCCCGGCTCGGCGCTGCTGATCGCTAGCTGCCGCTCGGTGCACACGTTCGGGATGCGCTTCCCGCTCGACCTCGTCTGGCTGGACCGCGACGGCGGCGTGCTCGCCATCGAGCGCGGCGTTCCGCCCTGGCGGGTGCGAACCCGGCGCGACGCGGCCGCCGTGCTCGAGGCTCCGGCCGGCGAGGGCCCGCGAATCGCCGCGGCGCTGCGCTTTGGAAGAATGCGGGCCATGGCCGAACCCCACACCAACCGGCTGGCCGTGGCGCTCGATCCACGCCAGCCGATCTACCGCGACACCTACAACGAATACTTCGTGCTGGTCCTCTCAGCCGGCGGCGCCGCTGCCGGCACCCAGGTCCCGCTCTACATCCTCATGGCGATCACCGGAATCTGGTCGGTGGGCGTGTTCGTGGCGGCCTGCGTGGTATTCGAGCTCGCGGTGATCTTCGGCCTGGCGCGGCCCCAGATGCAGCCGCGCGAACGCGCGGGCTGGGCCGCGCTGTGGGGCGGAACGACGGCGATCCTCGCGCTGACGTTCTACTACCTGGTAGCGCAACCGACGCTCTGATTCTCAGGCTGGACGCTCGCAGAGCGCGAGTAGAGATACCCCCCACGGGATGTCGCGGGTGCGCACGACGACGGCCTCGGACGCGAAGATTTTCGCCAGCAGCGCATTGAGCCATGCCGGGCCCACCTCGAAGTCGCTGTCCAACGGCTTCGCCGTCGAGCTCGGAAGCAAACGACGAGTCAGCCGGATCGCCGCGATAGCGGGGAACAGGATCGAGTTGAAGTGGCTGACGCGCACGACGTTGAATCCGGCGCCCTCGAGTCGTGCACGCAGCTGCGGGCGGACGTAGCGGCGAAAGTGATGCGAGATCTCGTCCTGGATTCCCCACAGAAAGGGGAACGCGGGGACGGCACAGAGAAGGGTTCCTCCCGGCTTGAGCACGCGACGCAGCTCCCGCAAGGCCGCAAGGTCGTCTTCGATGTGCTCGAGGACGTCGAAGCTGGTGACGAGATCGAACTCGCCATCACCGAACGGCAGGATCGAACCCTGCATCTGCCGTACCTCCGAGAGCCCGCGCCTGCGGCAGAATGCGACGGCTTCGGCGTCGGAGTCGACGGCCTGGACGTGTCCGAATCGCGCGAGATGCCCCGCCATCGTGCCGGTGCCACAGCCGAAGTCGAGCGTGCTGAGGTCGCGCTGGTCGCCGAGCCGCTGCGCAAGCACCGAAAGCAGCACTTCCCGGCGTCCGACAAACCACCAGTGTCGGTCCTCAAGCTCGTAGTAGCGCTCGTAGAAGTCCCGCTCCACTAGGCGGCGCCAGTCGCGCGCGCCCGGGGCGGGCTCTCGACGATCTCGTTGGCGAGGGCGGTCCTATGCGTCTGCATGGCCTCGATCTGACCGCGGCGCGGAAAGTAGATGTGCTGCCACATCCGGGCGACGGTCCGCAGCGTGCGCGGAACGTCGCTTGCCCGAACCGTCGTCTCGCCCGCGACCCGCGGATAGTGCCGCACGCCCTTTTCGATGATGCGGAAATTCCACTTGCGCGCGCGTGCGACGATTTCGGTGTCGATGAAGAAATCGTCGGACTCGACGTCGACCTTCCGGATCACCTCCCGACGGAACAACTTGAACGCGCAGTCGATGTCGCGGACGTGCACACGGAAGAGGACGTTGACGAGCCGGTTGTAACACCACGACGCGATCGAACGCAGCACGGTGTCGTAGCGGTAGACACGAAAGCCGACCACGACGTCACAGTCCGCGATGAGCGGCAAGAACCACTCGAGTTCGCCGACGTCGAACTGGTTGTCTGAGTCAGTGACGAAAATCAGGTCCGATCGTGCCTCTCCGAACCCATTCGCGATCGCCGCGCCGTAGCCGAGATTGCGCGGGTGCCGCAACAGCCGGACTCGGGGGTGGTGTTCGTCGACGAGCCTCTGAACGACCTCGGCGGTGCCATCGGTACTCCCGTCGTCGACGACAATGACCTCGAAGTCCCGGACGAGCCCTGGGAGCACGCCCATGCAGCGGGCGACGGCCGTCTGGATGTTGGCCTCCTCGTCGCAGGCCGGAAGGACGACGGAGAGACTCGCGTCCATGACGCCAGCCTAGTCCGATTAGGATCGTCAGGTGGCTTTTCGGCGGACGCTTCGAGCTGCGTTCCCCTGGCTTCCGGTGGTCGTACTGGGCGCGTTCGTCGCCTACTTCCGTATGTTCACCTCTTTCGCCGCCTACGACGACGAGGGTTACCTCCTGGTGAGCCTGTCGGAGTTCCTCCACGGCGGGACGCTGTACGCGGACGTCTACACGCAGTACGGGCCGTTCTACTACCTGCTATTCGGCGGATTGTTCGAGCTTGCGGGCCAACCCGTTACGTCGAACGCCGGCCGCCTCATCGTGGTGGCGATCTGGGTGGCGACCGCGACGCTCCAGGGCATGGCGGTTCACCGCTTGACCGGGCGGCTTTGGGTGGGCGTGATCGTGCAGCTCGTCGCCTTCATGACCTTGGAGCTCTTGGTTGCCGAGCCGATGCACCCGACAGGGCTCGTCTGCCTGTTGACGGCGGGTTTGCTCTTCTTCGCGGCGCGGCCGGGTGGCTCGGGAGCCGGCGTGGCGATCGCGCTGGGCACGCTCGTCGCGGCGCTCGCATTGACCAAGGTGAACGTGGGCGCACTGGCGGCGCTGGCGGTATTCGCGTCCGCCGGACTGACCCTTCCCGACCTGCGCCGCCACGCCGCACTGCGCTATGGCGTAGCGGCTGTGCTCTTGCTGACCCCCGTCGCGATCCTCGGGCCAGATCTAGACCAAGCGTGGGTGCAGGACCTGCTGATTCTCGTAGAGGGCGGCCTGGCCGCCGTTGTGGTCACGGCCCTATGGAGCCCGGGGCCAGAGGGCATGGCACGCGGGGTGCGTTGGGTGCTGACGTTCGCCGGCGTGGCGGTCGCTGTTGGCTTGACGATTGCCGCGGTCACGATCGCGCTGGGTACATCGGGCGCGGATCTGGTCGAGGGAGTCCTGTTCGAGCCGGCGCGACTGCGTCGCGTATTCATGCTCCCGTTTTCACTGCCGAAGGGGGTGGTGGACTGGTCGATTGCGGCGGTCGCGGTCGCCATCCTGGTACGAGCGTTGCCTGCCTGGGAGGGCCGCCTGCCTTCCCCGTGGACCGCGGCCTTCCGCATCGTCGCGGCATTCGCGACTTTGGCGGCGGTGACGGCGAGTCTGCCGCTCACGATTGGGCCGGACTTCGAACCCCTGCTGATTCCCGTGCTGCTCGCCTGGCTCGCCGTGGCTCCGGCCCGAGGGGTGACCCGATCGCCGTGGGAGGCTTTCGCACGTACCTTCTTCGTGCTTCTGGCGGTGTTGGAGACGCTGCAGGTGTATCCGGTCGCGGGTACACAGACGAAGGCCGCGGCGCTGCTCTTCGTTCCGGTCGGCGGCCTGCTGCTGGCCGACGGGCTGCGCCAGCTCGAGTCCGTCGGCTCGCTCGAAGCGCCGGCTCTCCGGCGCTGGACCGTGACCGTGGGCGTCGTCGTCCTTGCCGCCATAGGCGCGAGGTTCGCCGTCGATGGCCTGGTGCGACCGGGCCAGGGCTATGCCCGCGCCTACTTCGGCCAAGATCAGCTCCGCGTCGCCGGCGCCGACCTGATCCGCCTTCCGCCTCGGGAGGCGGGCGAGTATGCGCGCTTCGTCGCTCGGATCCGCGACTCCTGCGACACGTTCATCACGCTGCCGGGCCTGAACTCCTTCTACCTCTGGACAGATCAGCGACCGCCCACAGGGCTCAGCCCGGGGGACTGGATGCTGCTGCTGGACGACGAGCAGCAGCAACGGATCGTCGATGCGGTCCGTGACGAAAACCGCCTCTGCCTCGTGCGCAGCGACGGCCGACTGTACGACTGGCTGGTCCACAGCGGAGGTGTCGGCGAGCCGGCGCAAGTCAGACCGTTGATGCGTTTCATCGAGCAAACCCAGTGGCAGGAGATCGACCACGCCCTCGGCAGGGATTACCTGCTGTTCGTGCGCCCATCCGGGTCCTCTTAGGCTGGAACGACGGGTCTATCCGGGTCCTCTTAGGCTGGAACGGCGGGTCTATCCGGGCGACCCCGTCAGGGCCGCCAGCCGCAGTCCCAGCGCGCTCAGCGCCAGGTCCTCGCTGACGTTCAGCTCCAGCGCCTGGCGCACCTCTTCGCAGCGCTCGGCGGCCTCGCGCAGCCGGCGCGGGTCCCGCGACCGGGCGCGCTCCGCCAGCGCCGGGGCGCGATCGCTTGCCAGCACGGCCTCGGGCGCCTCCTCGGCCAGGCAGACCAGGTCGCGGAACGCCAGCCCGGTCAGCGTCAATGCCAGGTCCAGCACCTCGGTCCGCGCCCGGCGGCCGTCGCGCTTCGCGGCCTCCTCCAGCTCCTTCTCGATCGCCCGCCGCTCGCGGCCCTTCGGCTCCAGCTCCAGCCGCTCGACGGCCGCGGCGGCCACGGCCTCCTCCGCCTCGGCTCGCCGCCGCTCGGCGCGATCCAGTAGCGGCCTCCACGTCTCCCCGGGCTCCCCGTCGAGCGCCGCCCCCGCGAAGGCCTCCACCTCCGCGCGCAGCTCCGCCCCCTCCGGCGACGCCAGCAGCCGCGCGCGCGAGGCGTTGCCCAGCGCCAGCCGCGCGCAGGCCCCGGCCACCTGCGGGTCGATCCCCTCCGACTCGAGCACCGCGGCGATCCGAGCCGCCGGCAGCGGGTCGAAGCGCACCGGCTGGCAGCGCGAGATCACCGTCTCCAGCACCCGCCCGAGCGAGTCGGTCATCAGGATCAGATGCACGAAGTGCGCCGGCTCCTCGAGCGTCTTCAGCAGGCGGTTGGCGACCTCGTCGTTCATCGTGTCCACCCGCTCCAGCACGAACACCCGCCGCGAAGCCTCGAACGGCGTGCGGGTGGCCGCCGCCACCACGGCCTGGTCCACGTCCTCGACGCGCATCACGTGAGCGCCGCTCGGGCGCACCCAGGTCAGGTCCGGGTGGGTCCCGTGCTGTACCCGCAGGCGCACGGCGTCGGGGTCGGGCTGACCCTCTGCGAGCAGTTCGGCGGCGAACGACCGCGCCACCGTGCGCTTGCCCGTGCCGGCGGGGCCGTGGAAGAGGTAAGCGTGCGAGGGACCGCCCTCGAGCGCCGCGGACAGCACGATGCGCGCCTGCGGGTGATCCTCGGTGCCGGCCAGCTCCACGCTCACGCGCGCGCTCCGCTGCGGGCCGCCTCGACCTCCGCCATCACCTGAGCGTGCACCTCGGCCGGATCGCGGGTGGCGTCGATGCGCCGCCAGCGCCCCGAATCGGCGGACACCAGTCGCTCGTAGGCGTCGCGAACCGCCTGCTGCAGCGACGAGCCCTCGTCCTCGAAGCGGTCGCTCTCCCCCGCCCGCTCGGCGGCGGACGACGGGTCGATCTCCAGGAGGAAGGTCAGGTCGGGCACCAGCCCGCCGGTCGCGAAGCGGTTGATGCGCTCCACCTCGTCGACGCCGAGGCCACGGGCGCCGCCCTGATAGGCGAGCGAGGAGTCGAGGAAGCGGTCGGACACCACCACCCGGCCCTCCTCCAGCGCCGGGCGGATGACGCGCGACACCAGCTCGCCGCGCGCCGCGGCGAACAGCAGGGCCTCGGCCTCGGGCCCGAGCGGCACGGCGGCGTCCTTGAGCAGGTCGCGCACGCGCTCCCCCGCGGGAGTGCCACCCGGCTCGCGCACGCCGACCGCGTCGTCGCCCAGTGCCTCGGTCAGCAGGCGCGCCTGGGTGGTCTTGCCGGAGCGATCGATTCCCTCGAACGTGACGAACAAGCCGCGCATGCGCGGCGACCGTAGCAGCGCCGCCGACGGTGCGCCCAGCCTCGAACACCCGTCGAAACGGCGGGAGTGGTCCCGGGAAGGGCTAATCTGCGCCGGCGTATGAAGACTCTCGTAACAGGAGGCGCCGGGTTCATCGGCTCGAACCTCGTCGACGCCCTGCTGGCGCGCGGCGACGACGTCACCGTCATCGACGACCTGTCCACCGGCAAGCGCGCGAACCTCGACCAGGCGCTGGCCAACGGCGCGGAGGTGATCGAGCTCGACGTGCGCGACGCCGAGGCCGTTGCCGACGCCGTGGCGCGCGTGACCCCCGAGGTGATCTTCCACATGGCGGCCCAGATCGACGTGCGCAAGTCCGTGGCCGACCCGGCCCTCGACTCGCGCGTGAACGTGGAGGGCACGATCAACGTGCTCAGCGCTGCCCAGGCGGCCGGGGTCCGCCGCGTCGTCAACACCTCCACCGGCGGCGCGATCTACGGCGAGGGCCGGATCATCCCCGCGCCCGAGGACCACCCGGTCGCGCCCGAGGCGCCCTACGGCCTGTCGAAGTTCTGCGCCGAGAACTACTGCGCGCTGTTCACGCGCCTGCACGGGCTCTCGACTATCTCGCTGCGCTACGGCAACGTCTATGGGCCGCGCCAGGACCCGCTCGGAGAGGCCGGGGTGATCGCGATCTTCTGCGGCGCGCTGCTCGAGGGCGGGCGACCCAAGATCTTCGGCGACGGCAAGCAGACGCGCGACTACGTCTTCGTCGGCGACGTCGTCGACGCCAACCTGCGGGCCGCGGACTCCGACGCCACCGGCGCCTTCAACGTGGGCCGCGGCGTCCAGACGAGCGTGCTCGACATCGTCGAGGCGCTCGCCGCCCAGTCGAGCAACGGCTTCGAGGCCGACCACGCGCCCGCCCGCTCCGGCGAGGTGCAGCACATCGCCCTGGACGCCTCGCGCTCCAAGGCGGAGCTGGGCTGGGAGGCGCAGGTCGATCTCGACCAGGGCCTCGCGCGCACGCTCGACTCGCTGCGCTGATTCTTCCCGCAGCTTCCGGCGAGTCGCGCGCGAACTGCCTCGCACGCGCGCCGTCGCGCGCTAGCTTCGGCGGCCATGGCGATCGACCCGCTCCAGCTGCTCGGACCCGGTGAGGGCGAGACCCTCCGGCCCGGCTTCGAGATCAAGGTCGGCCGGCCCGAGCTCGTGCTGACCGAGTCGATCTATCCCCCCGGCCGGCGCGGCCCCGACCCGCACGTCCACCATCACCACTTCGACTCGTTCTGGGTGCTGGAGGGCCAGCTCGAGCTCGAGATCGGCCCCGACCTGGAGCCGCGGACCCTGCCCGCCGGCGGGTTCGCGCTGGTGCCTTGTGACGTGCTCCACTCCTTCCACAACCCCGGCCCGGGCGCGGCCCGCTTCCTCAACCTCCACGCCCCCGGGCTGGGCTTCGAGGAGTACCTGCGCAGCGGCTTCACCGCACCCTTCGACCAGCACTACAAGCCGGCCGGCACCGGGCGCCCCGCGAGCGAGGTCACCGTGCTCCAGCCGGGCGACGGCGAGCGGCTCGAACTGGGCGGCTCGGTGGCGACGATCAAGGCCGGCGTCGATGCCCTCGCCGTGGTCGACGCCACGATCGCGCCGGACTTCCCGCGCCCGGCCCCGCACCGGCACGCCGGCATGGTCGAGACCTTCTACGTGCTCGAGGGCGAGCTGGCGCTGAGCCTCGACGGCGCCGAGGCGACCATCCCGGCCGGCGGCTGCGCCGCGATCCCGCCGGGCACCGTGCACGCCTCGTCGCCGGGGCAGGAGCCGGTCCGCGTCGTGAACCTGATCACGCCGGGCGGCATGGAGCGCTACCTGCGCGAGGCGGCCCGGCTGGGGACCGCTCCCGAGCCCGCCGGGTACGACATCGAGTTTGTCTAAGTCCCCGCTAGTTCGGCACAATATGTTGTGTTCGGTGGAGGAATCCAGCACCGCATCTAGTAAAATCATCCATGTGCTTTGCCCGTTCTGCTCGTCCGCTTCCACCCAGGTGATCGACACCCGTCCCAACCCCGATGGAGTGCGCCGCCGGCGCGAATGCACGGCCTGCGGCGAGCGCTTCACGACGCACGAGCGGGCCGAGGAACCGCGGCTGGACGTGATCAAGCGCGACGGTCGGCGCGAGCGCTTCGACCGCCAGAAGCTGGTGCGCGGGCTCGCCCGTGCGGCCGGCGGCAGGCCGGTGACCGCCGATCAGCTCGACGCGGTCGCCGCGTGGATCGCCGAGCAGGCGCGCCAGAGCGGCGGCGAGGCGCAGGCCGAGCGCATCGGCGATCTCGCCGAGCGCGGCCTCGCGCGCGTGGATCCGGTGAGCGCGATCCAGTTCGCTTCGGTGTACCGAAATCTCGCGGATCTCGACCAGCTCGAGGCCGTGGTCAGACGCTTCAAGGACGACCCGCTGCCGGGCGAAGATCAGCTCGCCATCGACGGCTCTGTTCCGTCCGGCCCGAGGGCCAGCATCGGTCGTTCCCGCGAAATCAGTTCCAACAGGAGGAGAGGTCATGTCCCACAGCAGTAGCGCCGCCGCCCCGAGCGTCACCGCCAGCGGTGCCGGGGTCAGCGTTCCGCGGCGTTTCACTGAGGCGGGAACGCACCCCTTCGACTGCGTGGAGTGGGAGATCCGCGACGCCCTGATCGGAGACCCGGCGAAGCCGGCCTTCGAGCAGCGCGGCGTCGAGTTCCCGGTCACCTGGTCGCAGAACTCGACCAACATCGTGGCCCAGAAGTACTTCCGCGGGCGCATGGATTCGCCGCAGCGCGAGTCGTCGGTCAAGCAGATGATCGGCCGCGTGGCCGGCACCATCGCCGGCTGGGGTCGCGAGGGCGGCTACTTCGCCACGGACGACGACGCCCGAGCCTTCGAGGACGAGCTCACCCACATCCTGCTCAACCAGATGGCGGCCTTCAACTCGCCGGTCTGGTTCAACGTGGGCTTCGAGGAGCATCCGCAGTGCTCGGCCTGCTTCATCCTCTCCGTCGAGGACAGTCTCGAGTCGGTCCTCGACTGGAACACCAGAGAGGGCAAGATCTTCCGCGGCGGGTCGGGCTCCGGCATCAACCTGTCGCCCATCCGCAGCTCCAAGGAGCACCTCTCCAAGGGCGGGCTCGCCTCGGGCCCGGTCAGCTTCATGCGCGGGGCCGACGCCTGGGCCGGCACGATCAAGTCGGGCGGGAAGACGCGGCGCGCGGCCAAGATGGTCGTGCTCGACGTCGACCACCCGGACATCCTCGACTTCATCTGGTGCAAGGCGCGCGAGGAGGAGAAGGCTCTCGCGCTGCGCGACGCCGGCTTCGACATGCGGCTGGACTCCGAGGCGTTCGCCTCGATCCAGTACCAGAACGCCAACAACTCCGTGCGCGTGACGGACGAGTTCATGGAGCGCGCCGAGCGCGGCGAGGAGTGGGAGCTGACCGGGCGCGTGGAGGGCGCCGTGGTCGAGCGCGTCGACGCCCGCGACCTGCTCACCCAGCTCGCCGACGCCGCGTGGCGCTGCGCCGATCCGGGCGTCCAGTACGACACCACGATCAACGAGTGGCACACCTGCCCGAACTCGGGTCGCATCAACGCGTCCAACCCGTGCTCGGAGTACATGCACGTCGACGACTCGGCCTGCAACCTCGCGTCGCTCAACCTGATGAAGTTCCGCCGCCCCGACGGCAGCTTCGACGTCGATGCCTTCGAGCACGCGGTCGACGTCGTGATCCTCGCTCAGGAGATCGTCGTCTCGCCGTCGAGCTACCCCAC
>JAXDIH010000162.1:0-2825 GCA_034664105.1 Thermoleophilaceae bacterium | reverse complement strand
GGTTGGCCTTGTTCGACGTTCTCGACGCGCTGGCCGGTGTTGTCCTCGAGCCAGACGTCGATCAGCTTGACGTCGGCATCGGGGACGGCGCCGGTCTGGGGTTGGCCGTTGGTGTCGTCGGCCGCGCCGAAGTTGAGTCGGAAGTACCTCAAGGTCGTCTCTTCGGGGTCGCCGATGTAGCGCAGCTCGCCGTCGTGGATGAGCATGGCGCGGTCGCAGAAGCTCTGGACGGCAGCCATGTCGTGGGTCACGAGCACCAGTGTCTTGCCGGCACGCCGCTTTTCGCGGAAGACGTCCATGCACTTCTGGGCGAACGAGGCGTCGCCGACCGCCAGGACTTCGTCCACGAGCATGATGTCGGCGTCGGCTTCGACCATCACGGCGAACGCCAGCCGGACCATCATTCCCGACGAGTAGTTCTTGAGCTTGAGGTCGACGAAATCGCCCAGCTCGGCGAACTCGAGCACCGAGTCCAGGCGGGATGACGCCTCGCGGCGGGACAGACCCATCATCACGCCGTTGAGCGCCACGTTCTCGCGGGCTGTCAGCTCGGGGTTGAAGCCGACGCCGAGCTCGATGAACGGCGCCAGCCGGCCGGCCATGCGGATGCGGCCGCCGTCGGCGCGGTAGATCGACGCGAGGATCTTCAGCAGCGTGCTCTTGCCCGAACCGTTGCGGCCAACGATCCCGAAGAACTCGCCCTGGCGCACGTCGAACGACACCCCACGCAACGCACGCAACTCGCGAAACTGGCGCCGGCCGAGCGCTGGCCAGCCGCCCCTATTGGGATCACGGGTCGGGATCCGGAAGACCTTCTGGACGTCCCTGACCTCGATGACCGTCGGGCCGAGTGCCCGCTCGCGCGATCGCTCGGCACGCTCCGCGGCACCGGCTTCCTCCAGGCCGAATGCGGCCCTTTGCAGCGCGTGCTGCAGGTTCTGCATGCGTCAGCAGGCTACCGCAGGCCCCTGGGCCCGGCGGCGGTCAAATCTGCGCGCGCCAGCGCCGCAGCCGCTTCTGGTTGAAGCTGCCGGGCGGCGGGAAGCCGGCGTCGTACGCGCGCCGGCCGGGTGTGCGCGCCCCGCGCACGCGGACGCCGATCAGCCACCTCCAGAGGATGCCCTGGGCCAGCTCGGTCTCGCTGCGCAGGGTCTCCGTGTGGCCGGCGAGCGTGCGCAGCGGGCGAGCCGCGAGCCAGGCGAACGCGGCCGGTGATCTCGCGCTCGCGACGAAGCGCTCCAGCGCCCGGCGCTTCCGCGGGCTGAGGCGGTCGGCACACCGCAGGAGCAGCGTCTCGGCCTGCGACCGGCGTGCGAGGTAGCCATAGAAGTAGGCCGCGCGCCAGCGGTCGAAGCGACCGCCCACGGTCTGAGACCGCGACCCCTGGCTGACGTCGCCGAAGACCGCCCCCGCGTGCTGGACGTAGTCGTACAGCGGGCGGTCGACGTAGGCCACCTCGCCGGCCGCCAGCGCCAGCACGCCGAGCCAATGGTCGTGGAACTGGAAGCCGGGGGTGTCGGGGAAGGGCAGCGCCAGCTCGAGCAGGTCGCGGCGAAACAGCGACGCGGCGCCCGTGATCGTGTTGGCGATCAGCATCGAGGCCATGTCGGTGTGGTTGTTGTCCCGGCCCTTCCACAGCGTGTCGCGCAGCACGTTGCCCTCCGCGTCCACCAGGCGCTGGTCGGAGTAGACGAGCTGGGCGTCGCCGATTGCGTCGCGCAATGTGGCGAGCTTGCCGGGATGCCAGCGGTCGTCCTGGTCGCAGAGGGCCACCAGCTCGGCCCCGGCGGGGACCATCCTCAGCGCCCGCTCGAAGTTGCGGTAGAAGCCGAGTCGCTCGTTCGAGGGCGAGACGGTGAAGCGGGGATCGTCACCGACCACCTCGCGGATTCGGGCGAGGTGCTCGGGGCCCGAGCAGTCGTCGCTGATGAGGCAGACCCAGCGGTCGTCGGTCTGGGCGCGCAGCGAGTCGATCTGGGTGCGGAACAGCCGCTCGTCAGGCTCGAAGGTGGCCATGCACACGGCGATCAGCCCCGGGCCAGCTCGCTGGGGCACCGCCTCGAGCGGCGGCGGCGGTGGGGGCTCGACCGCCTCGATGCTCCCCAGCGGAGCGACCAGCTCGTTTCCGTTGCGCAGGCGCGCCGCCACCTCCACCTGGATCGCGCCGGCGGCGCGCGGCTCGACCGGCACGCTCGCCCAGAAGCCGCTGCGATAGCCCTGCGGCACGTCGGGCCGCGGCATCGCGAACGCGATGGGGGAGTGGCGCACGCCGTCCACGACGACCTCGAGGGCCTCGATCGCCTCGTCCGGGTGGAAGCAGGTGCCCAGGCAGAACACCGCGCTCGCGCTGCCCACGGGCAGCGAGGCCGGTAGCGGCCGCTCGAGGTTGGCGACCAGGCTCACTGCTCGATCGAAACGTCGACCTTCGTCTCGACGGACACGTTGCCCACACCCGGCTGCGTTCCGTACACGAGGAAGTCCAAGAGCCGCACGACATGGAGGGCGATGTTGCCCTCGACCCGGTCGCGGGAGATCCAGCACTCCGCCGAGTAGCGCCCCGGCAGTAGCGGGTTCTCGATCTCGCCCGCGATGCGCATCTGCTGGCCGGCGGCCACCCGCTCCGCCACCGTCTCGCTGAAGCCGAAGACCCAGGCCCCGTCGTCGTTGAGGAAGTGGAAGTTGAAGACCGGATTGGTCAGGTCGTGGCGGGCTTGGGCGATGAGGTTGAAGTGGATGGGTTGGCTCTGCTCGACGTTCTCGACGCGCTGGCCGGTGTTGTCTTCGAGCCAGACGTCGATCAGCTTGATGTTGACGTCGGGGACGGC
>JAXDIH010000069.1:0-61334 GCA_034664105.1 Thermoleophilaceae bacterium | reverse complement strand
GTTTCTTCCGGAACCCCCTGCGGCCCCCGGGGGCCGGCCGGGCCGCGCGGGCCGCTTGGTCCCGGAGGTGTGGAAGCTCTCCACGGTCTTCACGCCCCACGCCTGGCCCTTTGCCCGCTCGGCCTCGCTCCACACCGTCGGCTCGGGGTCGGGGTCGTACACCAGGTAGCCCCCGTGGGTCACCTCGATGCGGTTTCCGCCCGGCTCGAAGCCGTACAGGAAGAAGCCCTGCGCGATCGCGTGCTTGGAGGGCGCCGCCTCGATCGGCACGTCGTTGTCGAGGAACAGGTCGGCGGCGCGCAGCACCTCCTCGCGCGTGTCCACCCAGAAAGCGAGGTGGTGCAGCCGTCCCTGGAGGCCGCGCGCGTCGGCCACGTAGATCAGCTCGTGCGCCGCGATGCTGAGGCTCATCCACGCGCCCACCTCGGTGCCGTCGTCCAGCTCGATCCGCTCGTACAGCCGGAAGCCCAGCAGGTCCTCGGCGAACACCCGGTTGGCCGCGACATCGGCCGCCAGCACGTTCACGTGGTCGAGCCGCTTGACCGCGGCTCCTCGCCCCACGTAGCGCTGCGGCTGGTTCTTCAGCGAGGGCCGCAGGTGATCCGGCGGGCTGTACTTCTCGGTCTCGAAGTACAGCTCCAACGCGTGCCCGTCGGGGTCGGTGAACCGGTAGGCCGGTCCGTGGCCGAGGTCGCCCTCGATCCAGCCCTCGCCGAGGCCGGTGGCCTCGATCGCGGCGACGCGCCGCTGGAGCGCCTCCGGGCTCCACGCGCGCAGCGCCATGTGCCCCAAGCCCGCTCGATCGGACTCGGTCAGCTTGAGGCTGTAGCGCTGGTAGTCGCCCCAGCCGCGCAGGAACACCGACTGCCCCTCGCGCGCCTCCACCTCCATGCCGAGCACGTGCTCGAAGAAGTGCAGGCTCTCGTCGGGCTTGGGCGTGAGCAGCTCGGCGTGGCCGATGTGAGCCACGTCGTGGAGCGGCTCGCTCACTCGCCCTCCACTCGCGCGCGCAGGCCGTCGAGGTCGTACGAGAGCGCGCCGGCCTCGAGCTGCGCCCGCTTGCCGCGCTCGTACTCGGCTCGCTCGCGCGACGCCGCGAGCACATCGTCCAGCCGCTCGCTGCGCACCACCACCGCGCCGTCGGCGTCGAGCACCACGTGATCGCCCGGCCGGATCGTCGCCCCGCCGACCTCCACCGGCTCGTCGATCGCCCCGACCTCCGTCTTGGTGGCGCCCCGAACGCGGATCCAGTGCGCCCAGACCGGCAGGCCGAGCTCGCGCAGGTCCTCCGCGTCGCGCACGGCCGCGTCCACGAGCACCGCCGCCACACCGCGCCCGCGGGCCTGGGTGGCCAGCAGGTCGCCGATCAGCGCGACCGGCTCGGGCTCGGGCATCGTCAGCACGAGCACGTCGCCCGGCTGCGCCTTGTCCATCGCCGCGTGGACCATCAGGTTGTCGCCCTGGCCGCAGCGCACGGTTCGGGCCGGCCCGGCCGCGCGGGACCCCGGGATCAGCTGGTGCAGGTCGAGGTCGATCAGGCCCTCGCGGCCAGACGCCTCGTAGACCGTGGCGGTTCCGAGTCGGGCGAGGTCGTTCACAGCTCCGGCAGCACCTGCGGGAGGACGCGCATGAAGGCCTCGGCGTAGCGGATCTCCTTGTCCCCGGAGACGCGCCGCGCGTGGTTGGCGCGCTGCTCGGCCCGCTGGCCGTAGTAGGTCTGCAGGTAGCTCTGCGCCTTCATCTCCTCCATCGCCGCTCGCTTGCGCTCCATGACGGGCGTGATGTCCACGAACGTCGTCGGCATGAAGTTGCAGAGCTCCGGCTGGTGCGGCTCGAACAGCAGCAGCTGCGGAGGCTGGATCGTCTCGAAGGCGCTCTCCACGCCGGCGCCCGCCGCCAGCGCCCGGGCGCGCTCGACCGCCGCGAAGGCGACCGGGTGGTCCGGATTGAACGGGTCGCGGTCGGTGTGGGTCACGATCACGTCGGGCGCCAGCTCCCTGATCGCGTCGGTGAGCCGCGCCAGCGCCTCGCCCTCGACCTCCAGCGGGTAGTCGCCCAGGTCGAGGCAGCGGAAGTCGGCGCCCAGCGCCGCCGCGGCGCGCTCGGCCTCCTGATGGCGCACGCGCTTGACGTTCTCCACCGTCTGGTCGGGCTCCTTCCAGAGCTCGCCGGACTCGCCGCGCTCGCCGTACGAGAGCGACAGCACGTTCGCGGTGCCGCCGTTTTGGGCGGTCAGCGCCAGCACGCCGCCGGCGCGCCAGACGAAGTCGGCGGCGTGCGCGCCGATCGCGAGCAGCCGCCGGCTCACAGCCCCGCGAGCTTTCGTGTGTTCGTCACGGCCATCGTCCTCACCTCAGCTTCGCCAAAGCCCGCCTCCAGCAGCCGGTCCGCCATCAGCGCCAGGCCGTCCTCCACCGGCGGGTTCTTCACCTGCCCGAGGTCGCTGGAGAGGATCGTGCGCTCCGCGCCGACCGCCTTCGTGCCCTCCAGCCACTGCTCCCAAGAGCACTTGCCGGTGTAGGGGGTCGTGAAACAACGCTCGACCCAAGCGCCCATCCCGGCCAGCTCGAGCTGCTCGTCGACCGAGAAGCCCTGCGCCGGGAAGTCGGGGTGGGTCACCACCACGTTCTCGACGCCGGCTGCGAGCGCGGCCGCGACGACCGGGAAGACCTCCTCGCGACCGAGGTGCCCGGTGGCCAGCGCCATGCCGTGCTCGGCGATCACCTGCAGGACCACGCGCGTCTCGGGTTCCAGCTCGCCGTCCTCGCCCACCACTTCCACCGGCTCGCTCTCGATGCCGCGCTCGCTGAACTCGGCCTGCACCTTCGCCCACACGGGCAGGTTGGCCCCCGGCGGCTGCTCGGCCAGATGCGCGCGCTCCGCGCGCGAGTCCGTGGTGGGCATCCAGACCACGCGCGCGCCCTCGCGCGCGGCGATCTCCACGGCCAGCGGGTTCATGCCGCCGATCGCCCGGTTGAGCACGATCGCCCCGAGCGTGGCGATCCCGGGCACCACGCCGCGGACCACCGCGGCACGCTCGGCGGTGGAGGTGTAGTGCGACTTGAGCACGAAGCCGGCCAGGCCGAGCTCCTCGAAGCGCCGGGCCAGGCCGACGTCGTCGATGCGGCGCTCGACCACGTCCGGCGCGATGTGCACGTGCACGTCCACCGCTCCCTTGACCAGTTCGCGCGCGCGTGGGGAGGGGGCTGGGCTGGCTTCGGCGCCGCTCACCGACCGACCTTGCTACCGGCCAGCGACCGCAGCCATGCCTGGCTGGCGGCTGCCACCCGCGGCTCCACGCCCAGCTCCTCGAGCATCGCCACGGCCGCGGCCATCTCGTCGACGCGACGCGCCGCGTGTACGCGGCTGCCCTCGACCAGCCGGCGCACCAGCCGGCCGTCCGCGCTCGTCAGCGTGCTCTCGATGTTGGCCTGCAGCCAGTCCTCGCAGCCGAGCCGCTCGGCCGCCGCGAGCGCCTCGCCGATCGCCGCCGCCTGTCCCTTCATGAACACGCTGCGAGCCAGCTTGCGGGCTGCCGCCGCGCCGGGCTCGGAGCCCACCACGGTGACCGGCATGCCGAACAGCGCGAAGGAGCTGGCGAACCGCTCGGCGCCCGTTCCGGACACGAGCGCAGGCGTGCGAACGCCCCAGTCCGGGACCGGCTCCATCAGCGCGACGTCGGCGAAGTCGGCGCGGCCGGCCTCCACCGCGGCGGCCACCGCGCGCTTGAGGGCGGGAGCCGACGTGTTCAGGTCGGCGTACAGCGTGCCGGGCGTCAGCGCCGGCGCGACCGTCTCGGCCACCTCGAGCGCCACCGCCGCCGAGTTCACGCTCAGGACGATCGTCGCGGGCGCGGCCGCCTCGCCCGCCTGGGCCGTGGCCTCCACGCCGTCGGGCGGCGCCTGGACCGGGTCGAAGCCGAGCACGCGCGCACCGGCGGCGACGAGGTCGGCGGCGATCGCCGCCCCGGCCTCGCCCAGCCCCAGCACCGCGATCGGCGGCGACCCGGTCACTGCTTCTCCTTGGAGCTCTCCCTGACCATGCGCAGCACATCCTGCAGGTAGAGGAGGTGGTCCTTCATGATGCGCTCGGCCCGGGCCGGGTCGCCGCGCTCGACCGCAGCGAGCAGCGCCTGGTGATGCTCGACGATCGCGGACTGGACGATCGCCGGCCGGAGCACCTCGAGCAGCGAGGGCTGGAGCACCTCGAAGATCCAGTCGGTGAGCGCCTGGATCATCCGGTTGCCGGCCGCCGCCGCGAGCGTCCGGTGGATCTCCATGTCGGTGGTGGCGAACGTCTCCGAGTCGTTCGGGCCGGCGGCCGCCTCGCGCGCAACGATCTCGCGGAGCCGCTTGACCGTCTCCTCGTCGGGCTGGTACGCCGCCAGGCCGGCCAGCGGGACCTCGAGCAGCAGCCGCGCGTCGAGCAGCTCGTCGAGCGTCACCGTGCCGGTCTCCAGCATCATCGCGATCGCGTCGCTGAGGCTCTGGCTCATGCCCTCCTCGGCGGTGCGCGCGACGAAGATGCCGCCGCCGGGGCCCTTCGTGGCGCGGATCAGGTTCCCGCTTGCCAGCAGCCGAAGCGCCTCGCGCAAGGTGGGACGGCTGACGCCGAACTCGGCGGCCAGGTCCTCTTCGCGGCCGAGGAAGTCGCCTGGGCCCAGCCCCTCCTGCTGGATGTAGTGCTGGATCTCGATCGCGACCTGCTCGCTGGCCGCGCGAATCGCACGCCGGGCTGAGCTCCGCGCTCCGGTCCGGCCGCCGGGCCGCACGCTCACGTGTCTGGACGCGCCCGCTCGGCCACGCGGAGACCTTAGCAATAGGTCTGACAATTGTCGGGAACGCGTCTCCTGCGGCTGATGACCGCCGGCGCCGTTCATGAATACGCAATAGGGCGTATTGCGTCGAAAGTTTTACGTAGTGTGCCCATTGACACGGTCTGGGCAACGCTCTAGGGTCGCGCCAGCCTTAGGGGAAAGTGATGTCTGCTACAGGGGGAGGCGCAGGGATGAGCACGACCGCGGCGTTCGACGAGGAGCTGGAGCGACGCTTGGACAGCGTCTCCCGCCCTGAGAACCAGGGCGACCCGCTCACTTCGAGCGACTATCTACAGCTGGTCGTGGTGACGCTGGCCGTCCCCGTGGTCCTGATGATCGGGGCGTGGTTCGCTTGAGCGAGACCGAGGTCGACGTCGGCGCCGACGCGGCGCTGGAAGGCTCCTACCCGGTCCTCCCCTCCGAGCGGGTCTGGACGACCTGGCCGATGTTCGCGATCTCGGTGTCGCTCGCGATCGCCACCTGGGACTTCCTGATCGGCGGCTTCGTCGCGTACTACCTCGGCGCGCTGGACGGCATCCTCGTGATGACCGCAGGCTCGCTGGTCGGCATCTTCCTGATCATCCTCGTCTGCCTTCCCGTCGCGACCAAGTACGGCGTCGACTCGATCGTGAGCTCGCGGCCGCAGCTGGGAGTGCGGGGCTCCTCGCTCGCGATGATCGCGCAGTTCGTGTCGGTGGTCGGCTGGAACTGCCTGCTGCTGATCTTCCTCGGGCACGCCGCCGCCGAGATCCTGATCGCCAACGGTGTCTTCGACGAGTCGATCCGGAGCGAGCTCGAGGTGATCTTCGGCCTGCTCGGCGTCGCGGCGGTGTGGGTGCTCCTGCGCGGCGGCCCGCAGCACATGCGCAGGGTTGGCCCGTACGTGGCCATCGCGATCGTGGCGCTGTCCGTGCTGATCCTGATCCTGCTGCTCGTCAACGTCGGGCCCGGCAAGATCTTCGACGCGAAGCCGGTTGCCTCGTCCGGATCGCGCCAGTGGGACATGGCCACGGGCTTCGAGATCCTGATCGCGGTGACCCTGGCGTGGTGGCCGTACGTGGGCGGCATGATGCGGCTGGCCCCCAGCTCGCGCAGCGCGCTGTGGCCGAGTGTGACCGGCCTGGCCCTCGCCGTGGTGCTCGTGTCGACGATCGGCCTGTGGAGCGGCCTCGCGATTCCGGACTCCGGCGGTGACCCGACCACCTACCTGGTCGAGCTCGGCGGTCTGACCACCGGCACGATCGCGCTCGTGTTCATCGTCCTCGCCAACATCGACACCGCGATGGTCGGCGTCTACGTCTCGGCGATCGGGTTGAAGCAGCTCCCGTTCGTGCAGAAGCGGGTGTCGTGGAACATGACGGTCGGACTGACGCTTGCGCCGGTCGCAGTGGTGGTCCTGTTCTTCTCCGGGTGGGCCTTCGAGCACATCGGGACGTTCCTCGCGTTCGTCGGCCTGGTGTTCGCGCCGGTGATCGGCGTCCAGCTGGTGGACTACTACCTGCTGCGCCGTCAGCGGCTCAACGTGCGGGCCCTCTACCAGACGGAGGCGGGCTCGCCGTACTACTACTGGCACGGCTTCAACGCGGTCGGCATCGTCTCGATCGGGATCGGGTTCGCGACCTACCTGTACCTGCTCGACCCGGTGAACTTCACGTCTCGAGCGCCGTACGAGTACATCTCGGCGAGCATCCCGTCGGGCGTGGTCGCCGCGGCCGCGTACTTCCTGCTGACGAAGCTGGTCGTGATGCCGATGCGGCTCGGTGACTACGAGTCGGCGTCGCCCGAGCGGTCGCCGGCGGGCGCGCCCGCCACCGCGACGACCATGATGAAGAGCCCGGAAGGCGGGTAGGGCTGGGCGACTTCGACTACAGCGGCCGCTCGGTGCTGGTCACCGGCGGCTCGCGCGGGATCGGGCTGGAGATCGCACGACGCTTCAGCGCCGCAGGCGCGTCGGTGACGATCACGGCGCGCCGGGAGCCGGCGCTGCGGGCGGCGCTGGGAGAGCTGGGGGAGCGCTCCCACGCCGTCGCCGGCGACGCCGCCGACCCTGACCACGCCGCCACCGCGGTGGCGGCGGCGGTCGAGCGCTTCGGTCCGCTCTCGGTGGTGGTCGCCAACGTGGGCGGCGCGCCCTACGCCGGACCGCTCGTCGACGCCCCGACCGACGCGCTGCTGAAGACCTTCAACCGCAACGTCGCCGCGCCCCTGAACTTCGTGCGCGAGGCGTGGCGCCAGAGCATGGAGCGCGAGGGCGGGGTGATCATCCTGATCGGCAGCCTCGGCGGGATGCGCGTGCGCAGCGGCAACGGCGCCTACAACATCACCAAGGCGGCGCTGCATCACATGGCGCGGCAGCTCGCCCTGGAGCTCGCGCCCGGCGTGCGGGTGATCTCGCTGGTGCCGGGGCTGATTCGCACCGAATTCGCGCTGCCGCTGTACGAGGGGCGCGAGGAGGACACCGCACGCGAGCTGCCGCTGGGTCGCCTCGGCGAGCCCGCCGACGTCGCCGAGCTGGCGCTCGCGCTCGCCTCGCCGGCCGCGGGCTGGGTCACGGGCGTCGAGGTGGTGGTGGACGGCGGCGCCTCGCTGCTGAGCGGCGGGCGCACGGCGCCAACGGAGCGTCAGAGCAGGCTGAGGCGCTTGTAGTGCAGGTCGAGGTACACGAACGGCTCCGCGCTCGTGACCAGCTTCGAGGTGCGAATCCGGTCCAGCTCGTCCGACAGCTCCTGCTCGTCCACGCAGAGCAGCTCGGCGAAGAGCTCGTACTTGCCCGCGACGGTCGCGACCCAGGTGGACGAGCCCAGCTCGGTGACCATCCGCACCGTGTCCGCCAGTCGCGCGCTGCCGGTCCTGATCCCGACCCAGGCCATCGTGTCGAAGCCGAGCGTCGACGGGTTGACGATCGCCGCGATGCGCACCGCGCCCTTCTCGGTGAGGCGCTTCATGCGCTGGCGCACCTGCGCCTCCGAGATGTTCAGCTTTCCGGCGATCGCCTTGTAGGACGTGCGCCCGTCGTTCGTCAGCTCGGCCACGATCTGGCGGTCCGTCTCGGTGAGGTTGATCGGCGTGCGAGCGGTCTGCTCGGGGGCCACGAGCGGGGAGACACCGCGGCTGCCCTGATACGGGAAGCTCAGGTAGGCGAAAGCCTCGGCGGAGGCGACGCCGGGCACGGGGCGGATCTGCTGGTCGAGGGTCTGGAGCAGCTCGGAGCGATCGCGGCAGACCACGTCGGCGAACAGGTCGTACGAGCCCGTGGTGATCGCCAGGTAGTCGACGGCCTTGATGTCGGCCAGGGCGGCTGCGACCTCCCGCAGGGCCTGGTTCGGCTGCACCCGCACGGCGACGTTGGCCATGCCGCGGTAGCCGAGCAGGGGCGGGAACGTCACGGCCGTGACCTCCATCACCCCGGAATCGAGCAGCCGCCGGACCGCGCTGCGCACGTGCTTCCCCGTCGTGTCGAGCTCGAACGCCATCTGCCGGTACGAGCGGCGCCCGTCCTCCTGCAGCGCGCGGATGATGGCGAGCTCGAAGTCCGACAGCGTCGGATCGGCCTGCAGTGCCTGCGAGAGGGGCGCGTCCGATGCGACTCGGGCTCGGACACCCCTCCTTGTCGACGCGCCGCGGGCGGCCACTCAGTTACGGGCCAAGTCCGGAGCGCCTGAGGCCCGTTGGGTCACGTTCCGCAGCTTAATGCCGCCGGCAGGGCCGCCGCGAGCCATATACGCTCCGCTACGGAATGTGTGCCTTGACAGCATCCGGCCTACGATTTAGGGTGATCCGCTATCACTATCGTACGAAATATGCCCAGGACTGATACGCCGCGCACGCTCGTGGACGCGCTGCGGCAGCGGGTGGCGATCGCCCCCGAGTCCCCGGCGCTCTCGTACCGCGACGGAACCGGCTGGATCGACGTGTCCTGGAGCGAGCTCGCCGGCGCGGTTGGGTCGTTGGCCGCGCTGCTCGAGGAGCACGACGTCGGGCGGGGCACGCGGGTGCTGCTCTTCGCCGACAACGGGCCCGGCTGGCTGGCGGCCGACCTGGCGCTGTTCCAGCTGGGCGCGGTGTCGGTGCCGGTCTACCCGACCAGCGCGGCCGCCCAGCTCGAGGAGATCGCGCGCCGCTCGGGAGCCCGGGTGGCGGTCTGCGACAGCTCACGGGCCGCCACCGTCGCGGCCACGCCGGGCCTGACCAGCCACATCGTGCTCAACGGGCTCGCGCCGGGGGTGGCCGGTGCGGCGCCGGCGGTGGCCGGTGCAGCCCCGGTCGCCGGCGCCGCGGAGGCGGGGGACCTGGCGGCGCTCGTCTACACGTCCGGGGCGGAGGGCCAGCCGAAGGGCGTGCGCCTGACCCACGCGAACCTGACGGCCGCCGCCGCAGGGAGGCTGGCGGTGACCCCGCTCGACGCGAGCGATCGCACGCTCGGCGTGCTGCCGATGTCGCACGTGGCGGGACGTATGAACTACGAGGTCTACCCGCTGCTGACCGGGGCGCAGGTGTGGCTCGGCGGTGGCCTGGCGACGATCTTCGAGGACCTGGCCGCCTGCCGGCCCACCTACTTCTTCGGCGTCCCGCGCGTGTACGAGAAGCTCCTGACCGAGCTCGAGCGCCTGAGTGCGGACGCCGGGCCGGGACCGGCCCGCGCACGGCTCGGACTCGACGCCCTGCGCCTGGCCACCAGCGGCGGAGCGCCGATCGGGACGGACGTGCTGGAGCGGCTGGCCGCGCTCGGCGTGGAGGTCCTGGAGCTCTACGGGCAGACGGAGTCGTGTGGCGTGGCCACGCTCAACCCGCCGGGGTCGAACCGGCGCGGCAGCGTCGGGCGGCCCCTGCCGGGCGTGGAGGTGGCGATCGCCCCCGACGGCGAGGTCCTCGTGCGGGGCGCCAACGTCTGCGACGGCTACGAGGCCGATCCCGAGCGGACCGCCACCACGATCGACGCCGACGGCTGGCTGCACTCCGGCGATCGCGGCGCCATCGACCCGGACGGCTACCTGGCGATCACCGGGCGCAAGGGAGACATGATCGTCACCTCCGGTGGCAAGAACGTGCACCCCGGGCCGATCGAGCGCCGCCTGGAGGAACACTCCGGTGTCGCGCGCGCGATGGTCGCCGGCGACGCCCGGCCCTACCTGGTCGCCCTCGTGGAGGCCAACGGGGACCCCGCCGACGTGGCGCAATCCCTGGAGGCGCATGTGCGCGCCCTGAACGCCGAGCTGTCGCGCCCCGAGCAGCTGAAGCGAGTGGCGGTCGTGCCGCGCTTCCCGGCGGAGGCGCTCACGCCCACCCTGAAGCTGCGCCGGAGCGAGCTCGCCATGCGGCTCGCAGCCGTGCTCGACCGCTTGTACGAGCCGCCGCGAGCCGGCGAGCCCCACCTCCTTGTGACCCACGTCGTCGACCGAAGGGAGCCGTTCTCATGGAAGCCTCAGAAGTGACCGACAGCGCGGAGGAGGGGATCCTCGCGCGCGAATCGCACTCGGACACCCGCTATCCGCGCGTGATCAAGCGCGAGGAGATCACCCCGATCCCCAAGATGATGTTCGCCAAAGGCTGCGGGACTTCGGTGTTCATCTCGAAGGAGCGGGAGGACGCGCGCTACTTCATCCAGGGGCTCTGCTTCCACGAGCCCGACCACGAGGAGTACGCCTGGGTCCAGGACGCCTGGGACGAGGCCTACTACTGCATCAAGGGGATCATCCGCGTGGGCGTGGACGACTCCGAGGGCAACTCGATCGTCATGGACATCCACGAGGGCGAGCACGCTTACCTGCCGGCCGGCTACACCTACACGCTGAAGCCCTCCGGAGTCGAGTCGATCAACTTCTGGACCGTGGGAGCGATCCCCTCTCCCGGGATCAAGGTGTTCGCCGAGATCGGTGTGCCCAACGCACCCGACGTCGCCAAGCAGCTGAAGGAGCTGCGCAAGGAGATCGCACGATGACGGAGCTTCCGACGTTCAAGCTGAGCACGATCGCTCCCCTGCGCGGCGCCAAGCGCTGGGCGTTCCTGGAGCGGCAGCGCACGATCCGCGTGGCCTCGAGCTCCGACGGTGGACCGATCTACCTCAACCCGCTCTGGTACGTGGTCAAGGAGAGGGAGATCTACATCCCGCTCGACCAGGCCAGCGGCCACACGAAGAACGTGGACGCGGGCGGCCGCCTGACCGCGGTGGTCGACGCGGGGGATGAGTTCGGCACCGCCCACGGCCTGATGATCGAGGGGCAGTTCGAGCTGATCGAGGACGAGGCGTTCGGCGAGGAGCTCAACGAGATGTGCCTCGACAAGTACTTCTACACGGGCCATCCGTACCGGCAGCAGTACATCGACTTCGGTCACTGCTACGGGCGCACCTGGCACCGGCTGGCGATCACACGGACGGTCAGCTGGGACATCCGGGAGTGCTCGCCGATGGCCGCCCGCGAGCGGCGCACGCTGCCGGCGGGCTACGGCACGCCGGCGTGACGGCTGCCCTGCCGGGGATCGGGCTGCTGGCCAACGTCGGCATCACGCCGGCGGGGACCGTCGATCTCGCACGCGAGATCGAGCAGGCCGGGTTTGCCGGCGTCTGGATCGTCGAATACGAGTACGACGCCACGGCCATAGCGCAGGCCGTGGCGTCGGGCCTCGAGGTGGCCGTGACCGGCACGTGCATCACACGTGCCTTCACGCGTCATCCGATCTCGATGGCCGAGACGGCCGCTCTGATCGACTGCCTCGCGCCGGGCCGCTTCGTGATCGGACTCGGCACGGGGCCGCTCAAGGCGGCCGACCCGAAGCTCGACAGGCAGCGCTGGGGCCAGGAGTGGGATCGCCCGGTGGCTCGCATGCGCGAGTACCTCCAGGTGCTCCGCCTCGCCCTGTCCGGCGAGATGATCAGCTACGAGGGCGAGTTCTACGACCTCAAGAACATCCAGCTCGACCTGCTGCCCGCGTCCGGGCACGTGCCGATCTACATCGCGGCGGGCGGGGAGCGGATGTCGCAGGTCGCCGGCGCGGAGGCGGACGGCGTGTTCGTGCACCTCGCCAACCGCGAGATGACAGAGCGGTCGCTGGCCGCGGTCGCCGAGGGCGCGCGGCAGGCCGGGCGGGACGCCGGCCAGATCGAGTTCAGCAACCTGATCATGACCTGCGTCGACGAGGACCGCGACGCCGCGTACGCCGCCATGCGGCACTACCTCGTGGACTTCTACCTGAACATGCCGAGCTACCAGAAGGTGATCGAGCGGGCGGGCTACGTCGACACCGCGAACACCATCCGCGAGCGGCTGGGCAGCGGCGACATGGCGGGTGCCTCGGACTCCATACCGGACGCCCTGGTCGACGAGTTCACCGTCGTCGGCACGCCGGAGGAGTGCGAGCAGAAGCTCGCCGAGATCGTCTCGTGGGGCACCACGATGCCGATCGTCTACCCGTTCCCGTCCCGCGGGGACTGGCTCGATTGCTACCGCCGCACCCTGGAGGCCTTCGCCGGCATTCCGGTCGCCGGCACGGAGGAGTAAGGAGAGAGATGCCGATCTACGGCTACAAGGCCTCCGCCGAGCAGTTCGGCCCGGCCGAGCTGCTCAGGCTGTCGGTACTGGCGGAGGAGCTGGGGTTCGAGACCGTGGCGGTCTCCGACCACTTCCAGCCCTGGCGTCACAACACCGGCCACGCGCCCGCGGTGCTCGCCTATCTCGGCGCGCTGGGCCAGGCGACCGAGAAGGTCGCCATCGGCACGAGCGTGCTCACGCCGACGATGCGCTATCACCCGTCCGTGGTCGCCCAGGCGTTCGCCACGCTCGGCTGTCTCAGCCCGGGGCGTGTCTTCCTGGGCGTGGGGACGGGGGAGGCGATGAACGAGACGCCGGCGACCGGCATGGAGTGGCCCGGGGCCAAGGAGCGCCGGATGCGCATGGCCGAGGCGATCAAGCTGATTCGCCAGCTCTGGACCGAGGAGCGGGTGGACTTCGAGGGCGAGTACTACCGCACGGTCAGGGCCACGATCTACGACCGCCCCGAGCAGCCCGTGCCGATCTACGTCGCGGCCTCGGGCCCGCTGGCCGCGAAGCTCGCCGGGCGCGCCGGGGACGGGTTCATCTGCACGAGCGGCAAGAGCCCGGACCTCTACGGAGAGCTGCTCGCCGCGGTTGCCGAGGGGGCCGAGAAGGTCGGCCGGGACGCCGCTGAGATCGACCGCATGATCGAGATCAAGGTCTCCTACGACACCGACATCGAGCGCGCCCGCGAGGCCTGCGGCTGGTGGGCCGCGCTGGCGCTGTCGCCGGAGGAGAAGAGCGGGATCGAGGATCCCCTGGAGCTCGAGCGCTTGGCGGACGCGAACGCCGAGCGCGGGCAGACGCGCTTCATCGTGTCGGACGACCCGGAGGAAGTGGCCGCGGGCATCAAGTTCTACGTCGACCTGGGGTTCAACCACCTGGTGTTCCACGTGCCGGGCTCGGACCAGGAGCACGGCATGCGGCTGTTCGCTCGGGACGTGCTGCCGCTGCTCGACCGGTGAAGGAGCTAGCCGAGGTCGAAGCGGGCGAGTTGCTGGCGGCGGCCCGGGAGCTGGGCCGCCGCGGACACGGGTCGGTCGTCACCTACTCGCCCAAGGTCTTCATCCCGCTGACGCAGCTCTGCCGCGACGTCTGCCACTACTGCACCTTCGCGAGGCCGCCCCGGCGGGGCGAGCGCGCCTACCTCACCGCCGACGAGGTGCTCGCCATCGCCCGCGCCGGTGCCGAGGCCGGGTGCCACGAGGCGCTGTTCACGCTCGGAGACAAGCCCGAGCTGCGCTACGAGGTGGCGCGGCGCGAGCTGGCGGACGCGGGCTGCGCGACCACGGTCGAGTACCTCAGGCAGATGTGCGAGCTGGTCCTCGAGGAGACCGGCCTGATCCCGCACGTCAACGCGGGCGTGCTCGAGGAGCGCGACCTCGCCCTGCTGCGGACCGTGAGCGCCTCGCACGGGATCATGCTCGAGAGCGCCGCCGAGCGGCTCTGCGAGCGCGGCGGGCCGCACTTCGGCTCGCCGGACAAGCGCCCCGCTCCGAGGCTCGCGACGATCGAGGCGGCAGGCCGGCTGCGCATTCCGATGACCACCGGGATCCTGATCGGGATCGGCGAGACCCGGGAGGAGCGCATCGACGCCCTGCTCGCGATCCGCGCGCTCCACCGCCGCTACGGCCACATCCAGGAGGTGATCGTCCAGAACTTCCGGGCAAAGCCTGGCACCAAGATGGCCGACCACCCCGAGCCCTCCATCGACGAGCTGCTCTGGACGGTCGCGAACGCACGCATGCTCCTGGGGGCCGAGATGGCGCTCCAGGTCCCGCCCAACCTCTCCTACGACGACTTCCCGCGCCTGCTCGACGCCGGCATCGACGACTGGGGCGGGATCTCGCCGGTCACGCTGGACCACGTGAATCCCGAGGCGCCGTGGCCGGAGGTCGAGCGGCTGCGTGAGGCCACCCGGGCGCGCGGCCTCGAGCTGGTGGCGCGCCTGCCGGTCTACCCGCGCTACCTCTCCGACGAGTGGCTCGACCCGAAGGTGCTGCCGCACGTCCTGCGGCGCGCGGACGCGGACGGGTTCGCGCGCACCGACGCCTGGACCGCCGGCCAAGTGTCCTCGCCGCCCCGTTTCGCGCGGGCCGGCGCCGAGGTGCGCGACGAGCTCGTGCGCGCCGGACTCGGCAAGGTGCGTGCGGGCGTGGAGCTGGACGAGGACGACGTCTGCGCCCTGCTGAGCGCCCGCGGCGCCGACGTCGCCGCCGTGGCCGAGGCCGCCGACGGGCTCAGGCGGGAGGTGTGCGGGGATGAGGTCACGTACGTCGTCACCCGGAACATCAACTACACCAACGTCTGCTACTTCCGCTGCGGCTTCTGCGCCTTCTCGAAGGGCAAGCTCGCGCGCAACCTCCGCGGCGCGCCGTACCTCGTGCCGGTCGACGAGATCGTCCGGCGCTCCCGGGAGGCGTGGGAGCGCGGCGCCGTGGAGGTCTGCCTCCAGGGCGGGATACACCCGGGCTTCACGGGTGACTTCTACGTCGAGGTGCTGGAGGCGGTCCGCTCCGAGCTGCCCGACCTGCACCTCCACGCCTTCTCGGCGCTCGAGGTCTGGCAGGGCGCGGCCACGCTCGGAGTGCCGCTGTCGGACTACCTGCGCCGGCTGCGCGACGCCGGCCTGTCGTCGCTTCCCGGAACGGCCGCGGAGATCCTCGACGACGAGGTCCGGGCGGTGCTCTGCCCCGACAAGGTGTCGACCGAGCAGTGGCTGGAGGTGCACGACCGCGCGCACCGGGAGGGCCTGCGCTCCACCACCACCGTCATGTTCGGCCACGTGGACGGGCCGCGCAGCTGGGCCCGCCACCTGCTCGCCCTGCGCGGGCAGCAGCAGCGCAGCGGCGGGTTCACCGAGTTCGTGCCGCTCCCGTTCGTCCACATGGAGGCGCCGATCTACTTGAAGGGGTGCGCGCGGCCCGGCCCCACCTTCCGCGAGACGGTGCTGATGCACGCGGTGGGCAGGCTCGCGCTCCATCCCTGGATCACGAACGTGCAGGCGTCGTGGGTGAAGCTCGGCGTGGAGGGCACCCAGGTCGCCCTTCGCAGCGGCGCGAACGACTTCGGCGGCACGCTCATGAACGAGTCGATCTCGCGCGCGGCGGGGGCGGCACACGGCCAGGAGATGCCTCCCGAGCGCATCGAGGCGGCCATTCGTGCGATCGGCCGGCCCGCGCGCCAGCGCACCACCTTCTACGGAACTCCCGCGGCGGACCGGACGGCGGCGTCGTTCGGGGCGCCGCCGCTGCGCGAGCCCGTCAACCCGCCGGCGCGGGAGTCCGGACTGCAGCGCCCCGTGGCGCTCGTCCGGCCGGGCGTCGTGGGCGTTCGCTGAGACGACGATGCTGCTCGCCGAGGAACGCCGGCTGATCGCCGAGTACGGTCGCCGTCTCGTGAGCGACGGCCTCGTCGTCGGCACCTACGGGAACATCAGCATCCGGGAGGGCGACCGGATCGCGATCACCCCGCACGCCGTGGAGTACGACCAGCTCAGCCCCGAGCTGGTGTGCGTGGTGGACGCCGACGGACGGCCGCTCGACGGGCCGCTCGAGCCGTCCTCGGAGCTGCCCATGCACCTGAGGGTCCATCGCGAGCACGGCGACGGCGCGCTCGTCCACACGCATTCCCCGTTCGCGACGGCGCTCTCCTGCGTGGTCGACGAGATCCCGGCGGTCCACTACCTGGCCGGCGAGCTGGGCGGGCCGATCCCGAACACGCCGTTCGAGCCGCCAGGCAGCGAGCGGCTCGCCGCGGCCGTCGCCGCGGCGCTGGCCCACCGCGAGGGCGCGCTGCTCCAGAGCCACGGCACGGTCACGATCGGCACGTCGCTGCCCGAGGCCTATGCGCGCAGCCAGATCCTCGAGTTCGTGGCGCAGGTCTACTACCGCGCGCGGCTGATCTGCGAACCAAACGACACACTCTGCAAGCTGATACCGAAAGATTCCGCACACTCATAACGCAAAATTCAACATGATCCGCCTTGACTTGGCGGAATCAGGCGGTTATGTTCGCGCCGTGAGCGGTTTGTGTCGCCTCTGGCCGGCCTGCGCAGCGCGCGTTGCCCTCTGTACGAAGGGTCGTGCGTGAAAGGGTCCGCCCTGCACGTCGTCGGCATCGGAGGCAGCACGCGCGCCGCGTCCTCCTCGGAGCGGGCGCTGGCGGCGGTGCTTCGCAGCGTGGAGGCGCGCGGCGCCACGACGACCCTCCTCGCCGGCAGCGACATCGAGCTGCCGACGTACGCGCCGGAGCGGCCGGAGCGGACGGCTGCCGCTCAGAGGCTCGTCGCCGAGGTCGAGCGGGCCGACGGCATCGTGATCTCCTCGCCCGGCTACCACGGCGGGATCTCCGGCATGGTGAAGAACGCGCTCGACTATCTCGAGGACCTTCGGGACGCGCCGCGCCCCTACCTCGAAGGGCGTGCGGTGGGGCTGATCGCCTGCGCCGACGGCCCCCAGGCGACGACCACGACCCTGACCGCCCTGCGGTCCGTCGTGCATGCGCTGCGGGGGTGGCCGACGCCGCTCGGAATCGCCCTTCAGACGTCCGAGAAGAACGTGGCGGCGGACGGGACCGTCGAGAGTCCGGCGCTGGCGGCGCGGATCGACGCGATGGCGGACCAGGTCCTCAGCCTGGCCGTGGCGGCGTGAGCGAGACACGATGGGGTCTCCAGCGTGCCGTCGGGCTCTCCGACCTGGATCGCGACCTGATCCGGATGCTCCAGGTGGACGGCCGCCGGTCGTATGCCTCGCTCGCGCGGTCGCTCGGCATTCCGCAACGCCAGGTGCAGAAGCGCCTCAAGGAGCTCTCCGAGAGCGGGGTCGTCTACATCATTCCGGTCGGCGACCCGAGCGTCCTGGGCTACCGCACGCTCGCGATGGTCGGCATGCGTGCGCGCGGGCGGCCGCTGGCCGAGATCGCGGCGGACCTCGCGGACCTCGACGAGATCGACTACGTCAACCTCACTGCTGGCCGCTTCGACCTGTGGGCGCAGGTGCTCTGCCGCGATCTCGGCGAGCTCCACGCGACCGTCGAGGGGGTCATCCGCGTCCTGCCCGGGATCGAGCACGCGGAGGTCTTCCCATACCTGCGCGTGCACTACCAGGAGGCCGCCTTCCGAGTTCCCGACCGGGGGGCGGCGCTGACCCACGTCGCGCCGGAGATGTCGATCGACGACCTCGACCGTGCGATCGTGGCCGCGCTCAGCACCGACGGCCGGCTGCCGTTCAAGGAGATCGCCGAGCAGGTGGGCACGTCCGAGACGCAGGTGCGGCGCCGGCTGAAGCGCCTCGAGGGATCGGGCGCGCTGCGCGTCATGGCGATCACCAATCCCCTGAGTCACGGACTCGAGACGATCGCGCGCTTGGCGATCACCGTTGCCCCGGCACACACCTTCACCGCCGTCGCCGACGCGCTGTCCGAGATCGAGGCGATCAGCTACGTGGCGGTCTGCACCGGCCGCTACGACATCTTCGCCGAGGCCCTCTGCGTCGACGTCGACGAGCTCAGCACGGTCATCGACAAACAGGTCCGGGCCATCGAGGGAGTCGAGCGCTGCGAGTCGTTCGTGCACCTCGGCCCGCTGCACTACAAGCCCTTGCTCCCCGCCATGTTGCACGGCGAGCCCGCGACTTCAACTCGGCGCGGGCGATGAGCGAGATACAGCCGTCTGTCACTTGAGTCCAACTAAGGAGAGGCAATGCCAGCTGTGAGGTCGGGGATGAGTTTGAGGCTGTTGTCGGCGCTGCTCGTAGTGATCGCGGGGCTGGTCTTCGCGGCGTGCGGCGGCGACGACGACGGCGGCAGCGACGCCGAGGGCGACTCGGCGTCGAAGAGCATCACCACCGCCGATGCGGGCAAGGCCTCCGGCAAGGCCGTGAAGATCGGGCTCCTCACCGGGCTCACCGGCGACTACGCGCCATGGGGCGAGAAGTACGTCGCCGCCACGCAGGTGGCCGCCGACGAGATCAACGAGGCCGGCGGCATCCTCGGCCGGCCGCTCGAGATCGTGGTCGCCGACAGCGAGTCGAACCTCGAGGGCGCGGTCGCGCGCTGGCCGCGGCTGGCGGAGGTGGAGAAGGTCGTGGCGGTGCAGGGCGTCGAGAGCGACGGCGGCGTGGCTCTGCTCGAGTCGGCCGCGGAAGCGCAGATCCCGATCATCTGCTCCGTCTGCGGCACGCCCACGCTCGACGAGCGCGGGGGCGACTACGTGTGGCGCATGATCGGCGGCGACAACCAGATCGGCGTGGCTCTTGCGCAGATCGCGCTGGAGCACACGAAGGAGGCCTCGATCATGACCGAGCAGGGCCTCGAGACGACGGAGGGAATCAGCGACATCTTCGAGTCGGCCTTCGAGAAGGGCGGCGGGGACCTCAAGCAGCGGGTGAACTTCGGCGGCGACGCCGGCACGTTCCAGGCTGAGCTCGAGCAGGCGTTCGGCGATACCGACCAGGTCTTCCTGGCCTCCGGTCTCGAGCCCGCGCTGCGCATCTTCAACGAATGGCAGCGACGCAACTACGGCGGGACGTTCTTCGCGCCGCCGGACTGGATCTCGCCGGAGGTCGCCAAGTTCGGCGATGGAGCGCTCGAGGGCAAGGTCTTCGGCGTCGGACAGGCCTTCCCGGAGGACAGCCCCGCCTACAAGCGGTTCGCCGCGGCGTATGAGGCGATCCTCAACGAGAGTCCCTCGTCCGCCTTCAACGAGCCCCCGCTGTATGACGGGCTGATCGTGCTGGCGCTCGCCGCGGAGGCGGCCGGCAAGGCAGAGGGCAAGGCCATTCGGGATCACCTGGCCGAGGTGGCAAACCCGCCCGGCAAGGTCGTGCAGTCGTACGCGGACGGCATCAAGGAGCTGAGGGCCGGCAACGACATCGAGTACCAGGGCGCATCCGGCACGATCGACTTCGACGAGCACGGAAGCGTCGCGGCCCTGTACGCCGAGGTCACGCCGGAGGACGGCGACTGGAAGGTGACTCGGACGTTCGAGGTCGACACCTCGCTCCAGCCCTAGTCGAGAGCGGGCGATCAGCTGATGCAGAACATCGTCTTCGGGATCCTGACGGGGAGCACGCTGGCCGTCGCGACGGTCGGCTTCGCCCTGGTCCGGCAGACCGAGGGGTTCGTCAACATCGCGCACGGCCAGTACCTGGCATTGGGCGCCTTCCTCGGGCTCTTCTTCATGGAGTCGTGGGGTGTGAGCGTGTTCCTTGCCGGGTTTCTGGCCGTGGTCGCGGTGGCGGTGCTCGGCGTCGTGGTCGCCCGCCTCGTCTTCGACCCGGTCAGGGAGCGAGGGGCGCTGGTGCTCTTCTTCTCGTCGATCGGACTGGCGTACGCGTTGTACGGCATTAACCAGGTGGTCTTCGACCCCGCGGTTCGGGCCTACCCCGTCAACTTCGGGAAGAACATCGACCTCGGTTCGGCCAGCATCACCGTGGGCGAGCTCGTCGTCATCGGGATCGCCGCCGCGAGCGTCATCCTGCTCCACGTCTTCCTGACCAGGACGACGCTGGGCACCTGGGTGCGCGCGGTGGCGGCGAATCCCGAGCTCGCCGAGGTGCGCGGCGTACGCGTGCGCCTCACGTCGGGCGTGGTCTGGTTCATCGGCGCGGGCCTCGCGGCCCTGGCCGGCGTGCTGATCGGCGTCCTCGGAACGGTTCACTCCGAGATCGGCTGGGCCAACATCCTGATGATCCTGGCCGCGGCGGTAGTTGGCGGGCTCGGGAACATCTACGGAGTGATCGCCGCGGGCCTGCTGCTGGGGCTCGCCATGGACCTCAGCACGCTCGTGATCCCGACGGAGTACCGGCTCACGGTCGCGTTCGCGGCGATCATCATCACGCTGCTCCTGCGTCCCGAGGGCCTCTTCACGGTGGCTCGCCGCAAGGAGGAGGTCGCCTGATGCCCGGCTGGGTGCTGTTCGTGACCGGCGTGCTGACGCTTGCCGGCATCTACGGCGCGCTGGCCATGGCGCTCAACCTGGAGGCCGGCTGGGCCGGCCTCTGGGACCTCGGGACCGCCGGCCTGTTCGCCGTGGGCGGCTACTCGTTCGTGATCCTGACGGCCGAGATTCCGGAGGTGTCGTTCGCGCCGGAGCTGCCGATGATGGCCGGGGTCGTGGCCGCCGGGCTCATCACCGCCGTTGTTGCCGCGATGATCGGCTTGCCCTCGCTCAGGCTCAGAGGCGAGTACTTCATGATCACGACGTTCGCGTTCGCCGAGGTGATCAGGCACCTGATCACGAACGAGGGCGAGATCACGCGCGGCTCGAGCGGCATCAGCGGACTCGAGCGGCCCTTCGACGACCTCGTCTCCGGGCGTGACTACAACTTCGTCCTGCTCGGCATCGTCGTCGTGGCTGTGATCGCGGTCTACCTCGTACTGAGGCAGACGGCGAAATCGCCATTCGGCCGGGCGCTCCGGGCGCTCCGCGACAACGAGGCGGCGGCGCTCGCGCTTGGGAAGAACGTGACCCGCCAGCGGCTCAAGGCCTTCGTTCTCGCGGGCCTGATCATCGGCATGATCGCCCCGATCTACGTCTGGTACATCCGCAGCATCTTCCCCCACCTGTACGTCTCCGACATCACGTTCGTCACCTGGACGGCGCTCGTGGTGGGAGGCATCGGGAGCCTCCGCGGGCCGCTGCTCGGGGCACTGATCCTGATGTCGGTCACCGAGGCCACCCACTTCCTTCAGGTGGACGCGGACAAGGCCACCCTGATCGCCTCGTTCCACCCGATCATCATCGGGGTGGCTCTGATAGCCATCCTGCGGTTCCGGCCCGAGGGGCTGCTGCCGGCGCGCCGCGACTACCCGGTGGCGCGGCCGACCGGCCTCGGGGGCGCCGAGCCGCCGGGTCCTCCGCGCACGCTGGTGCCGCAGGGCGATGCTGCGGGTGGGGGGCACTAGATGCGCATCGTCGTCGACGACGTGAGCAAGGCGTACGGAGGGCTCGCGGCGCTCAAGAACCTGTCGCTCACCGTGGAGGCCGGCGCGATCACGGCGATCATCGGGCCGAACGGCGCTGGCAAGACCACGCTCTTCAACGCGATCACCGGGTTCGACCGGATCGACGAGGGTGCGATCCTCCTCGGCGAGCGGCGAATCGACCGGCTGTCGCCCTGGCGAATCGCGAGGCTCGGGATCGGGCGGACGTTCCAGACTCCGGCCGGCTTCGGCACGATGTCCGTCTGGGAGAACCTGCTCACGGCCGGCGCGAGCGACGAGTCAGAGCGCGTGCTCGCCGCGTTCGGCGTGCGCCGCCCGAGCAAGGGCTTCGACGACGTCGCCGCGCGTGCCGCCGAGCTGCTCGAGCGGCTCGAGCTGGCCCATCTCGCCTCGATCCCGGTCGAGGAGCTCTCGGCCGGCGACGCCAAGCTGCTCGAGTTCGCGCGCCAGCTGATGCGGAAGCCCGAGACGCTGCTTCTGGACGAGCCGGCGGCGGGCGTCGCACCCGATCGCATCGCCGAGCTCTCGACGCTGCTCCGCGAGTTCAACGAGGAGGGGATCACGATTGCGGTGATCGACCACAACCTGTCGTTCGTGCTCGACACGGCCAGCCGGGTCTGGGTCCTCGCGAGCGGTGAGGTGCTTGCGGAGGGCAAGCCCCACGAGGTCGCGAAGGACAAGCGCGTACTCGAGACCTACCTGGGGCAGGTCGCATGACGCTCCTGGCGGTCGACGATCTCGTCTCGGGCTACGGGATGCCCGTGCTCCACGGCGTATCGCTCACGGTCGACGAGGGCGAGCTGGTGGCGCTGCTCGGCCCGAACGGCGCCGGCAAGACCACCCTCACCAAGGCGATCTGCCGGCTGCTGCCGCTCGAGCGCGGCTCGGTCCAGCTCCGCGGCGAGGACCTCGCCGAGGCGAAGGCCCACGCGCTCCCGCGCCTCGGGGTTGGATACGTGCCCCAGGAGGGCAACGTCTTCCGCCCGCTCACCGTGGTGGAGAACCTCGAGGTGTCGTATGCGGGAGGTGACCGCGGCAAGGTCAACGAGAGGATCGACGAGGTCCTCGAGTTCTTCCCGCGGCTCGCGCAGAGGCGCAGCCAGCGGGCGCGCACGCTGTCGGGCGGCGAGCGCCAGATGCTCGCCCTCGCGAGCGCGCTGGTGCTCTCGCCGCAGCTCCTGATCCTCGACGAGCCGACGAGCGGCCTCGCTCCCTCGCTCGTCAAGCAGCTCGCGGAGCACATCGCCGCAGTGCGCGACTCCGGCACGGCGATCCTGTGGGTCGTCGGCGAGCACACGGGCGAGATCGTCAAGCACGCCGACCGCGCGTACATGCTCGATTCCGGCGTCATCACGCACCAGTGGGACGAGCGCGGCGCGATCACCGACGAGGTGCTCCAAGAGGCGCTCTTCAGCTCGCGCGAGCCCCACCTAGACGAAGTTCCTTAGCAATCCAGGAGATCTACTAATGCGATTCGACAGCGGGCTATTGATCCACTCGGGCGACATCGGCGGCTACCCGCCGATCAACGAGTGGATCGAAACTACGGAGTTCCTAGAGGAGAACGGGTTCACGTGCGTCTGGTCGGCCGAGCACCATTTCTTCTGGGACGGCTGGACCCAGCCCACGCCGCCGAACCCGATCCAGTTCGGCGCGTTCATGGCGCCCCGCACCACGACGCTGCGGCTCGGCCAGTGCGGCGTCTGCCTGCCCGACTGGCACCCGATCCGCGTGGCCGAGGACGCGGCGATGCTCGACCACATGAGCAACGGCCGGCTCGAGTTCGGGATCATGCGCGGGCTCAACAACCGCAACGCCGGCAACTTCAACCACGACGGCGACCGGCGCGACGTGCGGCGCAACCAGGGGCTGATGTGGGAGTCGTACGACATCATCAGGAAGGCCTGGAGCGGCGAGCCGTTCAGCCACGACGGCGAGTTCTACCGGCTGCCGCGGCCCGGCTGGCGCGATCAGCTGACGCCGTCCGACCAGCTCGACCGGCGCTACTTCGCCGAGGACGGCGAGATGATCGCGCTGAGCGTCCTGCCGACGCCGCTGCAGAAGCCGTCTCCGCCTAGCTGGGTGATGGCCGACTCCGTGTCGTCCGCCGTCGAGGGCGCGAAGCGGGGGCTCGGCGTGCTGACGTGGGGGCAGTCCTTCGAAGCGGCCCGCCAGGCCTCGGCGGCGCACCGCGAGGCCTTCGTCCCGTCGCATCCGGGGGACAGCTGGCGCTTCGGGATCATGCGGCCGGTCTTCGTCGCCGAGACCTCCGAGGCCGCCGAGGCCGTCATGCGGCCCTCGATCAACCTGCTGATGGAGCACATCCTCGGCCTGACCCCCCAGTGGGGCGGCCACAAGGCGTTCCTCGCTCGCGACGAGCAGGTCAACGACGGCGACCTCGAGCTCGACTGGTACGACTTCCTCAACAGCCGCGGCTGGTGCCTCGTCGGGAGCCCGGACGACGTCACGGCGCAGCTCAAGCGCTTCGAGCAGGAGCTGGGCATCGAGCACCTCGTGAAGTACTGGGCGCTGCCGCTCATCAGCCACGAGCAGATGATGGGGAGCATGCGCCTGTTCACGCAGGAGGTGATGCCGAACTTCGAGAACTCGCTCTCGCGACCGGAGGTCGGCGCGACGTCCACGGGCGCCTAGGGGAAGCATGATCATCCGAGAGCTCGAACCGGCGATCGAGCGCGGAGCGCGCTGGGCCGTCGCCGGCCGTGTGCTCACGATGGCCGACTCCGGCGAGCCGCAGCGCGTCGTGGTCGTGGAGGGCGACACGATCGTCGACGTCGGCGGCCCGGCGCTCCTGACACAGGTCCAGGAGGACGAGGCCACCACGGTGCTCGACCTCGGCGACGGCGCGGTGCTGCCGGGCTTCATCGACGCGCACGCCCACGCCGAGGCGTCGGCGCGCGCGCACAGCGAGACGGTCGACTGCCGCGTGCCCGGGTGCAAGGACGTCGAGGAGGTCCTCCAGACCCTGAGCGACAACATCTCTCGCGCCCGCGAGGGATGGCTGGTCGGCCAGGCCAACCTGTTCTACAACCAGAAGCTCGCCGACAAGCGGATGCCGACGCGCGAAGAGCTCGACTCGGTCAGTCGCGACATCTCGATCGTGATCCGCGCCGGCGGCCACACGAGCGTGCTCAACACGCGCGCGTTCGAGACCTCGGACGTCGTGAGGTACGCGGGCAAGAGCGGCATGATGGGCGGGGCGGTGATCGAGCGCGACTCCGCGGGCGAGCCGACCGGCGTGATCAGCGAGCTGGACAAGGCGCTGCCGCTCCCGGTCCCGACCCGCGACGAGGTGCGCGAGTCGCTGCGCTCTGGCCTGCACGACCTCTTCACCCGCCACGGCGTGACTTCGGTGGGCGAGATCTCCGATTCGCTGGAGGGGCTCCAGCTGATGGACGAGCTGATCTCCTCCGGCGAGACTCCGCTGCGCACCTCGGTCCTGCTCTGGGCGCCCGGCACGCTGACGGTCGATCAGGTGTGCGACTGGGAGCGGCACCTCGAGCTGCGCTCGGGACGCGAGTGGATGCACGTCCGCGGGCTGAAGGTCTTCGCCGACGGCGGCTACTCGTCCCGCAACGCCGCGACGCGCACGGAGTACCTGGAGCCCTACGCACTCGAGAAGGGCTCGAAGGGGAAGGTCGACCTGAGCGTCGACCAGCTGCGCTCCTTCCTCGAGCGTGCCAACGCCGCCGGGCTTCAGCTGGCGGTGCACGCCAACGGCGAGCGCGCCCAGGACGCCGTGTGCGAGGCGGTCATGGCGGTCGGACCGCCGCAGGACGAGCGGCTGCGCACGCGCGTGGAGCACGCCGGCAACTTCGTCACCAAGCCCGACACGCTCGAGGCCTGGCGGGGGGCAGGGATCATCCCCATCCCGCAGGCGGTGTTCCTCTACAACTTCGGAGACCTGTTCCCGATCTACCTCGGCGAGGCCGGGCAGCGGGGGCGGTTCCCGTTCCGGACCCTGCTGGAGGAAGGCTGGCCGATCTCGGCCAGCTCCGACGTCTTCATCGGGGCCGAGCAGGAGCAGACGAGGCCGCTCTTCAGCATCTGGTGCTGCCTGCGGCGCCAGACGTTCTTCGGCGAGATCGTCGACCCCGAGCAAGCCGTCGGGCTGGACACCGCGCTGGAGATGCACACGATCAACGCCGCCCTCGCGCTGGGCGAGGAGGAGCGGCGCGGGTCGCTCGAGACCGGCAAGCTCGCCGACCTGGTGCTGCTGCGGCGCGACCCGCACGACCTCGAGATCGACGAACTGCGCAGCTTGGAAGTGGACGCGACGATCGCCGGCGGCAAGCTCGCGCACGTGCGCGCCGGCGCCTAGACACAAAGGAGACCGATGGCCGACCACCCGGAGCCGAGCGTCGTGATGACGAACATCGCGGACGTCACCCCGGTGCCCGTGAGCACCCTGACCGTCGACCACGACGAGGGCACGGCACGTGTGCTCGTGAGCGCCGCGATCAACGGCAGCCCCGACCTGTTCGTGAGCAACTTCCGGATGGGCCCGAACCAGCACCATCCCAAGCACGTCCACCCCAACGTCGGCGAGGTCTACTTCATCCTCGACGGGCGCTGCCAGATGACGGTGGGCGACCGCGTCGAGTGGCTCGGGGCGGGGACGGCAATCTACGTCCCGAAGGGCACGCCGCACTGCACCGACACCGGCGACGAGGGCGTCTCGGTGCTGGTGATCTTCCCGGAGGGGGACTTCGACAAGGTCGGCAAGGCCTTCGTCGACGAGGATCCCTCGTAGCATGCTGTCCCGGGCGCCGTCGATCGGTCTCCTGGCAGACGTGGATCCGGACTTCGGGCCCATGGACGTGGTGGAGATAGCGCGTGCGGCTGAAGCGAATGGCTTCGAGGGCGCGTGGATGATCGAGCTCGAATACGACTCGTTCGCCTACGACCTCCTGATCGCCCAGGGGACGACCACGCTGGAGACCGGCAGCTGCATCACGAGGTACTTCACGCGGCACCCGCTGCTGTGCGCGGAGACCGCCGCCGTGGTGGACCTGGTCGCGCCCGGGCGGTTCCACATCGGGCTGGGCACCGGACCGATGCAGCGGAAGTCCGGCGTGCTCACCGGGGACGATGCCCGCTTCGCCAAGCAGCGCTGGGGGCTCCCGAGCGATCGCGAGGTCGCCCGGCTGGCCGAGTACATCAAGGTCGTCCGGCTCGCCATGGAGGAGCGCTACCTGAACTTCGACGGCGAGTTCTTCCAGCTGCGCGACGTCAAGCTCAAGATCCACCCGACCAGTCCGCCGCCGATCTGGATCTCCGCCGGGGGCGACCAGATGCTGCGGCTCGCGGGACGGCATGCCGACGGCGTATTCACGTTCCTGGCGGGCGAGGAGGCGACCCACCACATCCGCGCGGTGACGAGCGCCGCGGCCGAGAAGGCGGGGCGGGATCCCGGAGCCGTGAAGCTCGGCAACCTCATCCTCAGCTGTGTCAGCGAGGATCGTGAGCGGGCCCGCATGGCCATGCGGGCGTACCTCGTCGACTACTACCTCCACCTGCCGGCGGTGCAGGACTTCGTCGAGTCGATGGGATTCGAGGAGGCGGCGGAGATTCGCAAGCTCGCCCCGGCGGGCGACACCAAGGCCGACGTCGACACGATCCTCGCGGACGATCGGCTTGGCAAGGCCGCGGAGCTCGTCTCGGACCGGCTGCTGGACGAGCTGACGATCGTGGGCACCCCCGAGGACTGCCGGCGCCAGTACGAGGAGGTCGTGTCATGGGGGACCGACCTGCCGATCCTGTACGCCTTCCCGGCGGACAGCGACTGGGCCGGCGGCTACCGCGCGATGATCGAGGCGTTCAGGTTCTCGCCGGCGCTGGAGCAGGCCTCCTAGTTGCTCGGTCCTCGAAACGGAGGGGCGGCACGGCTCGACTGACTGTATGCAGCTGTTGCCAGGGGCGGCTTAGGCCTGGCGAAGCCCGCTCAGACGCCACGGTGCAGCGTCCCTTGCTGCTTTGCCCCAGACGCCTTACAGTTCGGCTGCCCTACTCGACGTAGGTCCCGAGCTACGGAAGGAAGCGAATGGCGACCGAGGCGATTGCAAGTGTGCACAGCTGCAGCCTGCACTACGAGGTAACGGGGGATGGGCCGCCGCTCGTCCTGATACACGGGCTCGGGGGCTCCACGGTGGTCTGGTCGGAGCTCATGCCGCTGGTTCAGGACGACTGGCGTGTCATCAACGTCGACCTGCGCGGATGCGGCAAGACGCGGGAGACCGAGCGGGCCGAGCTGTCGCTGGAGCGATGGGCCAGTGACCTTGCCGCAGTGCTCGATGCGGCGGCGGCTCGCCGTGCGGTGCTGGTGGGCCACTCGCTCGGCATCAACATCGCGCTCGCGTACGCGCTGATGCGCCCCGACGACGTCGGCGGTCTCGTCCTCGTCAACGGGGAGGCGTTCATCGGTCGTCTGGGCGAGCGGCTGAAGGGATCCATCGACGGGATCCGTGAGCTCGGGTTCGAGTCCTGGGTGGAGGAGCGCTGGAGCAAGAACCCGCCGCTGTCCGAGGCGAGCATCGCCGCTCATCCGGAGCTACTGCCCCGCTATCGCGCGATGGTCGAGGCGAACGACCCCGATGACTACGTCCGCGTCTGCGAAGCGATCTCGGCCGCCGAGGATCAGCGTCCCTTCCTGTCGGCCGTGACTGCTCCCGCCGTCGTCGTCGCCGGCGAACTGGACGACCGCATGCGGCCGATCGTCTCCAGAGAGCTCGCCGATTTGCTGCCGAACGCCAGCTACGTCGAGATCCCAGGCATTGGCCATACGGCGCCGTTCGAGGCGCCCGAGGTGGTCGCGGAGGCGGTCGCCACGGTGGCGAATGTGGCTCGCGTCAACTGAAGCCGAGTTAGGAAGCGTGCAGTCTCGGTTTCCGGGGAGCCAGCAAGGGGCCTCGATTGACACGCGCGTTTCAGACTGTATATACTTTTCAGGCCAGCCGCACCGTGTTGATGACGACACGCGTCTGGTCCACGCATCTCGCCCGAACCCGCATGACAGCTGAGGAGGGGACGATGGAAAGCTGGTTGCTCATCACCAACGGCACGGTCGTGGACGGCGCGGCGAACCCGCCGGAGCCGGAGACCGACGTCCTCGTGCGGAGCAACCGCATCCACTCCGTGGAACGCGGGATCAAGGAGGAGCACGTCCGTGAGTCGATCATGGCCCGCGGCGACACCCTGCAGGTGCTCGACGCGTCTCGCAAGACGGTGATGCCCGGCCTGATCGACGCACATTGCCACCTCAGCTTCGGGCATGGGCAGTCGCAGGAGGAGATGGACCTCTACACCGGCGTCGAGCTTCGGACCCTTCGCACCGCGGCATCCGCCAAGAGCGTTCTTCGCGCCGGCGTGACGTCGATGTCACAGCCCGGTTCGAGCTACTACATCGGCGTGGGTGTCCGGGAGGCGATCAAGGAGGGGCTCGTCGAGGGGCCGCGCGTCTTCACGGCCGGCCGGCAGATGTCTACGAGCAACGGAATCGGCGACTACTACCCCGACACCGTCGGCGTGCCCGACGGCAGCATCGGCTGCCTGGCCAACACGCCCGACGAGATGAAGCGCGAAGTCCGCGTGCAGATCAAGAACGGCGTCGACTTCATCAAGATGGCCGACAGCCCGTTCGGCGAGTTCCAGGCGTTCACCGGCGACGAGATGAAGATGGTGACGGAGCTCACCCAGCAGATGAAGCGCCGGGTCACGATCCATGCGCGCGGGAACGACGAGACGCGCGCCGCCGTCCAGGCCGGCGTCGACTGGATCATGCACAGCAACATCATGGACGAGCAGACCGCGGGCGAATTCGGTGAGTCTGGAATCCTGCTCGTTCCCGTCCTCACGCTGCTCGCCAACCTCTCCGACTTCGGCGAGTACGTGGGGGTTCCGCCCGGACTCCGTGACGGCTGTGCGGGCATGATGGAGGCCTCCGGCGAGAGCTATCAGCTCGCGCGAGCGGCCGGGGTCAAGTTCGGCGTCGGGTCCGAGTCGGGCTTTGCCATCACGCCCTGCGGCGAGTGGCACGCCAGGGAGCTCCAGCTGCTCGTCGAGTACGCGGGCCTGTCGACCCTCGAGGCGATCCAGGCCGCGACCCAGAACGTCGCGATGACCGTCGGCCTCGACGGTGAGCTCGGTGTGATCGCCGAGGGCATGCTCGCCGACATCATCGTCGTGGACGGCGACCCCGTGCGCGACGTCAGGGTGCTCCAGGAGAAGGAGAACATCGTCGCTGTCATCAAGGACGGTGACCTCGTGCACTTCGAAGATGAGGTCGAGCTTCGACCGTTCCAGCCCGCGCAGATCTACGGGACGGGGGGCCTGCTCACGTTCGAGACCGTCTACGGCGACGTGGAGCACCGTGCCGGCGGCCTCGACCCGCTGCCCTGGAACGGCGACGACGGAAAGAGCCTGGCAGGCGACATCAAGCAGCGCGAGAAGGCTGCGGGCACCGGCGTGTACGCCATGGGCCAAAGCGACGCATCCCGCTAGGGACTGCACCACCGAACGGAAGGGACGTTGTGCCGGTAGCCCAGCGAATGATGCTGCCCGACGGCGGCGAGCCGTTCTGCCACCACTGCGACGCGGTGCGAGTGGGCGACCTCGTGTTCGTGACCGGGATGGCTGCCGTCGACGCCGACGGGCAGGTGCTCGCGCCAGGCCAGGCTGGAGCGCAGGCCAAGAGCGCGTACGCGGCGCTCCGGAGCGCGCTGGAGCTCGTCGGCGCGACGCCGGCTGACGTCGTCAAGGTCACGAACCGCCTTACGAACGTCGATGATCGGCCTCTGGTCGACGCCGGCTGCCGCGAGCTCTTCGGTGAGCACCGGCCCGCGAGCTTCACGTGCGAGGTGTCGCACCTCGCCGTCGACGGCCTGCTCTGCGACGTCGACGCGGTTGCGGTGGTCGGCGGCGCCAAGGAGCGGCTGATGCTCCCTGGCGGGGACGAGGCCCTGGGGCACCGATCCGACGTGGTGAGGGCGCGCAACCTCGTGTGGATCTCGGGCATGGCCGCCCTGGGCCCGCGACAGGAGCTGCTCGCGCCGGGTGACGCGACCGAGCAAGCGCGGATCGCCTACCGGCGCGTCCAGGCTTGCCTCGACCTCGTCGGGGGCACGGCCGCGGACGTCGTGATGGTCAAGAACTACGTCACGGACATCGGCCATCGTCCGCTGGTGAACGTCGCGCGCCAGGAGTTCTTCGGTGAGCACCGGCCCGCGAGCTTCATCGGCGAGGTGCCACGACTCGGGGTCGACGGCGTGCTGTACGAGGTCGAGTGCATCGCGGTCCTCCACGAGGAGAAGCAGCGCGTGATGCTCCCCGGCGTCGCCGAGCCGTTCAGCCACTACTGCGACGTCGTTCGCGCCGGCGAGCTCGTCTTCGTGTCCGGTCAGGCGGCCGTAGGCCTCGACCAGAGAGCACTTCACCCCGGCGATCCCGCGGCTCAGGCGCGCGCGGCGTTCGACGGGGTGGGCAGGGCTCTCGAAGCCGTTGGCGCCACCACCGCGGACGTCGTGAAGGTCACGGATTACCTCACCGACATGCAGGACCGCCGGTTGGTGAACGGCGTGCGCGAACAGTTCTTCGGCGCGCACGTGCCGGCAAGCTCCACGTGCGAGATCCCGGCGTTGGTGGAGCCGGGCCTCGTGTACGAAGTCGACGCGATCGCCGTCGTCGGGAGCGGAGCGCCGGCATGAGGCTCGTCACCTACGAATCGGCCCACAGCTCCAGGGCCGGTGTGCTGGTCGACTCGGTCGTCCTCGACGCGGCAGAGGTCGCGGGCGAGGCCGGCATGGCGGTGGACGGTGCGAAGGCCGCTTGGGGCTCGACCAAGGCGATCTTGGAGCTGGGGCCGGAAGCGCTGCGGGCCCTCGAGGTCGCGGCCTCCGCGGCCGCTGAGCGAGGTGAGGGGCGTCCCGCCTCGACCCTCGAGCTCAGGCCGCCGGTGACGGATCCGGACAAGATCATCTGCGTCGGATTGAACTACCGCGCTCACGCGGATGAGTTCGGCGAGGGAGTGCCTGAGTCGCCGAACCTGTTCACGAAGTTCCGCACCTCGCTGGTGGGGCCGAGCGCGTCGATCGTCGTGCCCACCGCCGCGAAGGCGGTCGACTACGAGGGCGAGCTCGCGGTCGTGATCGGTGCCCGGTGCAAGAACGTGAGCCCCGATCGAGCCCTCGAGCACGTCGTCGGCTGCATGGTCTTCAACGACGTCACCGCGCGCGACCTGCAGCTCAGGACGAGCCAGTGGACGGCCGGCAAGGCCATCGACACCTTCGCGCCCTGCGGGCCTGCTCTCGTGACGATCGACGAGGTCGGCGATCTGCAGCAGCTGCGGCTCCAGACCCGCGTCAACGGGGAGACGGTCCAGGACGCTACGACCGCCTCGATGATCTACCCGATCACGGCAATCGTCTCCTTCGTGAGTCAGCTCATGACCCTGGTGCCGGGGGACATCATCGCCACCGGCACGCCGGAGGGAGTCGGATTCAGGAGAGACCCGCCGATCTACCTCCAACCCGGAGACGTGGTCGAGGTGGAGATCGAGGGAGTCGGCTCCATTGCCAACCCCGTCACGCGCGACTCGACTGCGTCGACTGAGGCGTCGGTGTCGCACGCTCAGGGAGGGAGTCCTGACCCATTGCTTTGAGGCGTCCGTCAGTGATCCGGTGCTGACGGGTCGGACGTCGAAGTACCGCAAGCGCGCGGGCCGCGCTAGCCCACGAGGAGGAGGTCACATACATGTCAGGTCGCAATTCAAATAGGAGGTTCGGCCGCATCGCGGCGTTCCTCCTGGCGTCCGTGGTGGTGCTCGCGGGCTGCGGAGGCGGCAGTGATGACGAACCCGACCAGGCTGCCGCGGACACCGCCGGCGGGACGATCAAGGTCGGTCTCAACCTCGAGCAGAGCGGTCCCGGCTCGCTCTACGGGAAGTCACGGATCTTCGGCGCCACCGCCGCCGTCAAGAAGATCAACGCAGATGGCGGGGTGAAGGTGGGCGACAAGTCGTACGAGCTCGAGCTCGTCATCTGCGACAACCGCACTGAGGTCACCTACGGCGTGCAGTGCGCGCAGGAAGGCGTCGAGGAGGGAATCCTCTGGACGACCACGCCCGATATCGGCTTCGAGGGTGCCTACGAGATCTATCGTCAGGCCGGCATCCTCTCGCTTGGCAACGGCGGGGTGGCCGGAGCGATGCTGACGGAGGACGCCGAGGCCCATCCGCTGCTGGCGTTCGAGTTCCTCACCTATCAGCAGCTGGTCGAGTCCTACCTCGTGCGGATGAAGTCGTACTTCCCGGAGGCGAAGACGATCGCGGGTCTCGTTCCCGACGATGCCAACGGGCGGACCTTCGGCGACTCCTTCAAGGAGTATGGGCCGAAGTACGGCCTCGAGTACGTGGCGCAGCAGGTGCACCCGCCCGATGCGACGGGTGACTTCTCGAGCTACCTGACCTCGCTGAAGGCGGCCAAGCCCGACATCGTTTGGCTGGGCTACTACCCGCAGGTCGTCCAGAGTGCCTCGGAGCAGGCGGCCGAGCTCGATGTCGCGCCGATCATCTCCGCGGCGGACATCATGCCCAGCGACCTCGAGGGCGTCGACCACAGCGGCTACCCGGTGATCTCGACCCACACAGCCCTTGGCTGGGGCGAGGGCTGGATGCCGACCGACGAAGACACGTTGGCAGCGATCGAGGCGATCGAGGCTGAGGCAAAGGGCGAGACCTACATCCAGTCGATCGCGACGCTCGGCTACGTCGGCGAGATCATGGTCGTGGCCGCGGCGGTGGAGGAGGCGCAGTCGCTGGAGCCGGAGGCCATCGCAGCCGCGCTCAAGGACGCGCAGTACGACGGCCCGCTCGGCCCCGGCAAGGGCTACGAGAACCACTCGATCGACCTCGCCCAGTCGACGCTCCTGTTCGACAAGGGCGGCGAGACCATGGAGGCGAGTGTCTTCGAGTCCGGGTTCTCCGAAGAGCCGACGGAAACCTACGGGCCGATCGACGTTGGCAAGTAGCACGTGAGATGCAGGTCGGCAGAGTGAGCCGAGCCGCGTCTGCCTGCCGGGCGACCCACCTCCGCCGCCAGTTGCGGCGGGGGTGGACGCCCGGGGGGCGCGCCGTCCTCCGACTCAGCATTCGATGACCGAGTTCTTCCAGCACCTCGTCAACGGCTTGTCCGTCGGCTCGATCTACGTGTTGGTCGCCATCGGCGTCACACTCGTCTTCGGCGTTTCGCGTCTGATCAACTTCGCTCACGGGCAGTTCCTGGTCCTCGGAAGCTTTCTGACCTGGGCACTGGTCTCCGCCGGCTTGTCGTTCTGGCTCGCGGTCGTGATCGTCCCGGTCCTGGTGGGACTCTTCGGAGTGCTGGTCGACCGGGCGTTGCTCCGTCCGACGCTCGACCGGCCGGAGAACGGCTTCATCGTGTCCCTCGGCCTGGTGATCGCGCTCGAGGGGCTCTTCACCGAGATCTGGTCGTCGGACGACCGCAAGGTCTCAAGTCCGGTACCGGACGTCCTCGAGCTGGCCGGCACGCGCATTCCCTGGGACCGCGTGGTCACGCTCGGGGTGGCCGCGGCCGGCGTCGCGGCGCTTTACTACATCCTGCGCCGCACCGACGTCGGCCGCTCCATGCGGGCTGCCGCGGAGAACCGTGACGCCGCAGCCCTGCTCGGGGTCAACGTGGGCCGCTCGATCTCTTCCGCGTTCTTCCTCGGGGCGTTTCTGGCGGGCATCGCGGGCGCATTCCTCGCTGCCCTGTTCACATTCAACCCGTACACGGGGACCCCATACGTCATCAAGGGCCTCGCCGTCGCGCTGATCGGGGGCCTTGGAAGCATCGAGGGAGCGCTGATCATCGGAATGTCGCTGGGCGTCGTGGAGTCCCTCGGGTCGGCGTACGGCGTGGGGTCCGAGTGGCGCGACGGCTACGCGTTCATCGCGATGGCCGTGCTTCTCGTCTGGCGGCCGAACGGCCTGTTTGGCGGCAAGCGTGAGTACTGAGCCCGAAACCCTCCGGCGGCCCAAGTGGCACCGGCCCGGGCGTGCCGTCGCCGTCAGGGCGCTCGGGTTGGCAGCGCTCGCCGTGCTCCCGATCGTGTTCCTTCCGGCGTCGCCCGTCGATCTGCGCTTCGTATGGGGCGCTCCGACGTCCCTGGTCTCGCTCGGCACCTCGGCGGCCATCCTCGCCACGCTGGCGTACGGCATCGGGGTGCTGCTCCGCTTCCTGGACCTGCCTTCCGCCGGGCACGGTGCGCTGTTCGGCGTCGGCGCCTATGCGGGCGGGCTGGCGATGCAGAAGCTCGGCGTGGGCTTCGAGCTGGGGCTCGTCTTCGCCGTCGTCGCCGCCGCGGCCGTCGGAACGGTCATGGGAGCGCTGTCGCTGCGCACCACGGGGCTTGCCTTCCTGATCATCACGATCGCGCTGGGCGAGCTGATCGTGCTGACCATGCGCAATTGGGAGGGGCTCACGAACGGCCCGCTAGGACTGTTCGTCTCGGCAACGCCGACGGTGTTCGGCTTCGAGTTCGACTCGGCGGTGAGCCGCTACTACCTGACGCTGGCCTTTCTCTTCCTCACGATCGCGAGCGTCGCCCTGTTGGCGGTCTCGCGCTTCGGTCACCGGCTCGTCGCCATCCGGCACAACGAGTCACTGGCGCGGTCGCTTGGCCTCAACACGTTCAACTACAAGCTTGCGGTCTTCACCTTCACGGCGGCCATAGCCGGGTTGGCAGGCCACCTGTATGTGGTTCACCTGAAGGCCATCACGCCCGAGCTCTTCCACGCGCTCGCGTTGATCTCGGTGTTCCTCATGGTCGTGATGGGCGGCGTCAAGTCCTCGGCGGGACCGGCGCTGGGCGCCTGGTTCGTCGTCTTCCTGCCCACGTGGTTCGAGCCATTCGGCCTCGACGACCCGACCCGCCAGGAGATGATGTTCGGGATCCTTCTCGTCGCGTTCATGCTGCTCGCGCCGACCGGCCTGATGGGACTTGCCTCCGCGGTCGCCAGGCGTGCGATCCCCGCCCCAGGCGCGACAGCGCCTCCTCCGAGCCCGGCCATGGTCGCCTCGGGCGGCGGCGGGGAGTCCGGCCCCCGGTACGACTCGCGGCCCGATCCCGGCGACGCGCCGGGCGACGCGCCGGCCGAGCCGATCTTGAGGCTCGAGAACATCAGGAAGTCCTTCCGCGGCGTTGCCGCGGTCGACGACGTCTCCTTCGACGTGGCGCGTGGGGAAGTCGTGGGCATCATCGGGCCGAACGGCTCCGGCAAGACGACGCTCGTCAACTGCGTCTCCGGCTTCCTGTCGCTCACCGGCGGACGGGTGATCTGGAAGGGGCGAGACATCGACGGCACCCGTCCGGAGAGCAGGGCGCGCCTCGGGGTCGTACGGACCTTCCAGCAATCGATGTCGTTCGAGGAGTTCACGCCGCGGCAACACTGTGAGCTGCTCGCCGTGTCCGACTCGAGGTCCGACAGTCGTGCGAGCCGCTACGGCCTTGAGAGCGGTGACGACGTCCTCGAGTTCCTCGGGCTCTCCGAGGTCGCGGACGTACCGGCGTCGGATCTCTCCTACGGCCAGTTGCGCAACCTCGGCCTCGCCTGCGTCCTCGCCACGCGGCTGGCGGAAGTCATCATGCTGGACGAGCCGGCCGCCGGCCTGAGCACGGTCGAGACACAGCGGCTCCAGGAGCGCCTGCTCGAGCTGCGCGAGCGCGGCCTGACCATTCTCATCATCGATCACGACATGTCGTTCCTGATGCCCATGTGCGACCGGGTCGTCGTGCTCGACGTAGGCCGCAAGATCGCCGAGGGCACTCCTGCCGAAGTGCAGCGGGATCCGAGGGTCGTGGCCGCCTACCTCGGCGAGCGCTTCGCCGCGCGGCTGGCCGACCGGGGAGGTGTCCCCTCATGAGCGGCCCGCTGCTCTCGAGGCTGTTCCCGCGACTCGGGTCGCGAGAGCCGGTCGATCGCGATGCCGACCTCCGCGTCGAGGCACTGACCACCGGGTACGGCGCCGCCGACGTCCTCCACGGCATCGACCTGCACGTCAATGCCGGGGAGGCCGTTGCGCTCCTCGGCGCGAACGGCGCGGGGAAGACCACGTTCCTGCGGACGATCTCGGGCCTCCACAAGTCGCGCAGCGGCAAGATCACATTCGGCAGCCACGACCTGACGTCCGCTGATCCTCCGCACGTGCTTCAACGCGGCATCGCACACGTCCCGCAGGGGCGGCAGGTGTTCGCCAGCCAGTCGGTCCGCGAAAACCTGCTCCTTGGGGCCCGGCTTCGCCGCGACGCGGAGGCCGTCGCGCGCGACCTCGATTACAGCCTCGAGGTCTTCCCGGCACTCCGCGACAAGCTCAAGCAGCCTGCCGGTGACCTGTCGGGCGGCCAGCAGCAGCAGCTCGCGATCGCCAGGGGCCTGATGTCCGACCCCGCCCTGGTCCTGCTCGACGAGCCATCGCAGGGTCTCGCACCGCGGCTCGTCGAGGAGATGGGGGACCTGCTTCGCAAGATCTGTCATGACCGCAGGATGGGAATGCTTCTCGTCGAACAAGACGCGTTCCTGGCGCTCGAGCTGACGGGTCGCGCGTACGTCCTTCAGCGTGGCGAGATCATCCTGGAACGCCCATCGGAGACGCTCACCGACGATCCGTCCGTGGTCTTCGCATATCTGGGCGGCGAGCTGCCCCCTACGCAGAGCTCCGGCCCAGGGGCCAAGCGCTAACCCCCAAGTGGATGGATGTCCAAAATTGCATACACTGTTCCCGACCGAGTGTTGAGTACCCGACAGCGTGCTGTGAGCGCTCAGAGGTGAGCGATGGCCAGTGAAGCACGAGCCCGGTCCGCACGCAGCGTCGAAGTCGTCCGAACGGAGCTACGCGACGCCATCGTGTCGGGACGGCTGCCCCAAGGCGCTGTCCTGTCACAGGTGAGCCTTTCGGAGCAGTTCGGCGTCAGCCGCACTCCGCTCCGAGAGGCGCTCCGGATGCTGCAGTCCGAGGGGTTCATCCGCTCGGTCCCGAACCAGCGGGTGCGGGTGTCGGAGGTATCGGTCGCCGACCTCGAGCAGCTGTACACCATGCGCCTGACGCTCGAGGCGGTCGCGATTCGCCTCTCGGTGCCCCAGCTGACCGAGGGCGATATCGGCGACCTCCACGAACTGCTCACCACGATGGAGAGCTATCGCGCGGCCCGGAACGTCGAGGCATGGCATGCCCCGCACCGCGAGTTCCACAGGAGGCTGATCGCGTACGCGGGCGATGCCATCACGGAGGTCGTGGCCAGCCTGCAGGACAAGGCGGATCGCTACCGCCACATCTACATCACGAGCGAGCCGCTGGCCTGGTCCGCCACCGGGTCAGAGCACGAGGCCATCGTCGCGGCGTGTGAGCGGCGCGATGCGTCCGCGGCCGGCGACCTGCTTGCGCGCCACCTCGCGCGCACCGCGCTCACGCTCGTTGCGCTGATGGATCCGCATCACGAGCCCGTGCCGATCAGAACGGTGCTCTCGCTCATGGTGGAGTCCGCGACGCCCGAGGCGGTCACCACGCGGGGCACGGGCGCCCCGGTGGCGTCGACCGGCGCCGGCTCCACGAGCGGAGGCCCGGAAAACGGCGGTGGAGCCGAATGACGGCTCGCTTTCGAACCGCGTCTGTCCCGCCGCCCCACGAAAGGAGCCCGTCATCGTCGTCCTCCAAGATCTGAGCCGGGTCCAGCGCAACCCCGTCCCGGTCCGCCCGGGCTCGGGATCCGAGGGGACGACCGCGGGCGTCGCCGCTGCGGCGCCTGTCTATCCCTGGGTCGTGACGGTGTCGCGCTGGCAGCCGGATGCTGCACATGTCGTCGAGCTCGTCCGGCGGGCAACGGAACGAGAGGAGCCCTTCGCGCTGATCATCGTGCTGGATCCAGCGGTCGAGGACGGCGAGGTCCGGAGCGTGGCTCTGGAGTGGATCAGACAAAACCGGCGCAGCGTCGGCGTTTGGTGCCGCGGGGTGGCGTACGTGGTTCCCGGTCCGATGGCGCCCCGCACCGCGCGCGGGAGGTTCGGCGGCAGCCCATTCGTGTGGGGTTGCCGCGTGGCGGTGACGCAGACCCTGCAGGAAGCGCTCAACTGCCTCGATGCGGCGTCCGCTGCACCCGCGCCGGCGAAACACTGAGCGGGGGCTCGCCAGCGCGGCCCTTGACTGTATGCAGCAGGGTCGTCGCTGGGGCGCTGAGAGACGGGTTACTGCTTGACGATCTTCCAGTAGGTGTCCTTGTGGACGATCAGGCCGTCCTCGAACTCCCACAGATCGCAGCCGCGGTAGTTGAGCACCGTTCCGTCGTCCGCGTGGCCCGTGACGTGCCAGACGGAGACCCCACGGTTGCCGACCACGTAGTCGTAGACGGTCTCCCAGTGCATGTCCGGGATCCGCTCGAACCGCTTCGCGAGCACGTCACGGATCTGGTCGCGGCCCTTGACGATCCTTCCGTCAGGGCTGCTCCCGCTCGCCATGATGAACTCGGCGTCCTCGGCAAAGTGAGCGCTGATCTTCTCGGGGTCCCGAGCGTTGAAGCTCCCCATGATCTCCTCGAGGAGATCAACCGAAATCTGCTCCGCATCGTGGTTTCCCCGTGTCTCTGTCGACATGCCCACACCTTTCTGAGGTTCAGATCGCGGGCGAGCCTATCACGAAGTGTATGTACTTTGCCGACGAGACCCGGATCTCAAGGATCCGCCGCGCGTCGTCCCCACTGGAACAGCGTGACCGGCCGGGGGTAGGAGCTCGCCGAGAAGGCCATCGAAAGCCTTCAGGGACTCCGGCGAGGCGCTTGGCGTCATCCGTCCCGCCAACCGCCCGAGGGCGGACATCACCCGTCTCGGGGACCTTTCTGGTCCTGACGTAAAGCTCTCTTATGCGCCCAGGGAGACTCGAACTCCCACCCCGCGTAAGCAGGACAAGGCCCTCAACCTTGCGCGTCTACCAATTCCGCCACAGGCGCGTGGAGCGCTGAGTATAGAGCGGCGCGTGGGCCCGCCGGCGGGCGCCGGCGCCCGCCGCTTGATGTCGTCCGCCCCCCGGGGTACTCTGCGAACACATGTTCGGATTACGGCACAGGAACCGGCACCAGGGAGCGTCTGAATGGTCGAGCTGAACCTCACGAAGCGACAGCAGGAGATCTTCGACTTCGTCAAGCGCTACGTGGGCGACCACGGCTATCCGCCCACCGTGCGCGACATCGGCAAGGCGATCGGACTGACTTCGTCGTCCACCGTGCACGCGCACCTCGGCAACCTCGAGCGGCTCGGCCTGCTGCGGCGCGACCCGACCAAGCCGCGCGCGATCGAGGTGCTCGTCGACCGCGCACGCCAGTCGGTCAAGACGGTCGGCCTGCCCGTCGTCGGCCAGGTGGCCGCGGGCTCGCCGGTGCTGGCCGAGGAGAACATCGAGGAGTACGTGCCGGTGCCCGGCATCGCCGGGGGCGAGGAGGGCGAGTTCATCCTGCGCGTCAAGGGTGACTCGATGAAGGACGCCGGCATCCTCGAGGGCGACCACGTGATCGTGCGCAAGCAGGAGACCGCCACCGACGGCGAGATCGTCGTGGCGCTGGTCGAGGACGAGGCGACCGTCAAGCGCTTCTTCCGCGAGGCCGACCACGTGCGCCTGCAGCCCGAGAACTCCGCCTTCGAACCGATCCTGACCACCGACGTCCAGCTGCTGGGCCGCGTGGTCGGGGTGTGCAGGAGGGTCTCATGACGCCCGCGCTGCTCGAATCGCCGCTTCACCTGTTTGCGCAGGCCCGGATGGGCGCAGCCGCGGGGGGTCCGCGCATGACGCTCGAGGAGCGCCTGGAGGGCGCATGGCGCTCCGTCAACAGCGCCGGCCGGGCGGAGTGCCCGGTCTGCCACGCCGACATGCACCTGGACAACGGCCTGGGCCGCTGCAACGGGTGCGGGACCGCGCTGAGCTAGCAACGGGCGGCGGGGCCGCCTGGCGCATCCGCCTGGCGCATCCGCCTGGCCCGCGCCCCCGGCCCGCCCTCCCGGCCCGCGCCCCCGGCCCGCCCTCCCGGGCCGCGCCCCCGGCCCGCCCTCCCGGCCCGCGCCCCCGGCCCGCCCTGCACGCCCCGGGGGGGTGGGGCGACTTATGGGTCGATATGAACCCAAAAAGCGCCCAGCCCATCGTGTGGCGGGGTCGCCAAACCCCCTGCGCCGCTCTAGAATCGATGGGCCAGCCAAGCAGCCGCGGGGAGGTCGGAGAGACAACCGGCCCTTCGAGGAAAGTCCGGACACCGCAGGGCAGGGTGGTCGGGGAAGCCGACCCGGGGAAACCCGCGGGACAGTGCCACAGAAACAGACCGCCTAAGCGCCGGGCCGCACGTGAGCCCGGTGCCGGCAAGGTTGAAATGGTGCGGTAAGAGCGCACCGGCGTCGCGGTGACGCGGCGGCCAGGCAAACCCCACCCGGTGCAAGGCCAAGCAGGAGCGCTGACGCTGCCCGCCGAGCTCCAGGTAGGCCGCAGGGCGAGAGCCCGGTCCGGCACGGTCCATGACCACGCCGGGCGAGATGGATGGCTGCTCGAGACAGAATCCGGCTTATCGGCTGGCTAAGGGAAGGGCCCCCCGCCGGGGGCCCTTTCTATTTGGCCGGGCGGGACATCCGTGAGGACACGCCCGAGGACACCCCGACGTGGCCGTGGCCTGAGCGGCGCGCCGGCCGTCAGTCGTGCAGCAGCAGCGACACGCCCAGCTTGGCCGCCAGGCTTTCGCCGGAAGACGACCGCGCGCGATCGCGGCGAGCACGGGGGCGTCGCCGTGGCTGAACTTGTCCCAGTGGATCAGGGTCGCGACGAGCATCGCGGCGGCGACGGCGGCCGAGAGCACCCGGTCGGCGATGAATGCCAGCGCTTGGAACGGAGCGTCGTCCAGGCCCACAGGTCGTCGGTGCGGCCGGGGAAGCCCCAGAGGATGATGACCGCCGGACCGCCGGACCGCCGGACCGCCGGCACGAGAAGGCGGCGAGCGCCGTGTTCGGCCCCGGCACCCGAATGAGCGGCACCGCAGCGGGCACCTCTGCGTCAGCGCTGCGGCCAACCGTCAGCGGGGCCGCCGTGGCCAAAAAGTTCTGGTTTGGTCCAGGGGCGTCCTGGCGAATAGACCGGCAGGGCCAGGAGTACCTATTGCCGTCTGCCGCGCGCACCACCTCGAAATCAGTAGAAGATGGGTACTGCCCCCATTGCCATCTGCTGATCGAACGCCGGGTGGGGGAGGACTGGCCGAGGGAGCCGCGCCGTTGTCCGCACTGCCGGCTCCTGGTGGGGGTGGGGCGCGGCCGGCCCACGCCGTCAGCCGAGCCCGGCGCGCGCGGCAGCGCCGCCGGCGTCTTCGCCCATGAGGCCAAGCGGGCGGGGGGCGAGGCCGACGTCTCGAAGGACGACGTCCGGCGCGCGATCCGCCAGGTCGCCGAGGACGCCGGCCAGCGCCCGGAGCGCCTGCTGATGGTCGACTACCAGCAGCGCGCCTCGGACGACGACGACCTCCCGGCGTTGGGCGACGTGTTCGCCGCGTACGGCAGCTGGAAGCGCGCCCGGCGCGCCGCGGCCGAGTCGGCGTAGGACCGTCGCAAAGCGTCCGTGGGCGCGGCAGGTAGAGTGCCGCCCTCGATGGAAGTGCTCTTGGTCATCGGGCCGTTCCTGGCCCTGGGCATCGTGGTCATGTTCATCGCCTTCTCGGGCAGTCCCGGGGCGGCGCGTGAGGCCTATCTGACGCGCGGCGGGCGCGCGTTCACGGTTGCCATCGTCCTGCTCTATGTCGGCCTCGGCGTGGCGGTGCCCGCGGCCGTGATCGCCGCGCGCGGCGAGTCGGAGGGCGGCGTCGGCAGCCTGCGCACCGAGCAGGCGTCCGCGAGCGACGAGGAGGGCAAGGAGCTCTTCATCTCGACCTGCAAGAGCTGCCACAACCTCGACGCGGTCCAGGCCACGGGAGTCACCGGCCCCGACCTCGACGAGCTCGGCGGTCTGGACCGCCAGCGGGTGCTCAACGCGATCAAGAACGGCGGCACCGGCCAGGACCGCATGCCGGCGGGGCTCCTCCAGGGCGAGGACGCCGAGGCCGTCGCTCGCTACGTGGCTCGCGTCGCGGGCCGCTAGGCCCGCCTCCCGCGGTTACGGAAACTCGCGCTGCTTGCGGCGCTTTTTCCGTCCGGAGCATGCGCTGTGCTGATAGCATGGCCGCGTCGATCCAAGCCGAAGCCCTGCCCGGCAAGGGGGCGTGGGGGACCCAGATGGCCACATGGCCAGGGGCGAATCGTGCGGACGCGAGAGGCGGTCGGAAAGGGCCACTCGGGCGCACGTAGCGCGACTCTTTCAGCGCGAGCCCGTCAGCTAACCCCGCAGGCGAACAGAGAGAGAGCCGATGCATTCAGCCGGTGCCCGCGCCTTGCGGGAGGATGACCACGAAATGAGTCGGGAAGCGGTCCTACTTCAGTGGGAGCGCAAGATCGAGGCCGCCGAGCGCCGCGACGGTGGCCGGTTCGTCCGCTCATCCGAGGAAGAGGCTGCCGCCGCCGTGGAGGCCGCCGACCCCGCCGAGCCGGATACGCCCGTGGCGGAGCCGGTCCCGCTGCGTCCCACCGAGGACGCCACCAAGCCGGAGCCGCGCCGCTTCGAGCGCCACGCCCCTGCCCAGGCCGTGGCGGAGCGCCGCACCATCACGATCACCGGCCACCCGACTCCGGCGCGCCGCCGCCGCGGGGTCGTCGACGCTCAGCTCGCCCAGCCGGACCGGATCGCGCTCTGGGCCTTCCTGCTCGGGCTGTTCCTGGTCGCCGTGGCGGCAGGCACCGCGCACGCCTAGCCTCCGCGGGCGATTTTTCGCGCTGTGCGCCGTTTTGGCGTGCGCTTGCCTGCGCAATTGGCCTGATCTTCATGCCTTTTTGCTTTATACTTACCGGCCGTAAGTCATGAGCAGAAAGTGAAGCGGTGATGAAGACGAAGGAGAGCAGGTTCCAGGTCCACGACGAGCTGACGGCGCCCGAGCGCAGCGTTCCGATTCTCAAGGGCGCACTCGCCGGCGGGGGCCAGCTCCCCAACTTCATCGGCGTGCTCGCCGGGTCGCCGGCGGTGCTGCGCGCCTACGCGCGCTTCCGCTCGGAGCTGCGTCACGGTTCGCTTCCGTACGCGACCCAGCAGCGCATCGCGCTCGCCGTGGCGGAGCATCAGGGCAGCGAGTACGGGCTGAACACGCTTCAGCGCTCGGCCCGCGACGCGGGCCTCGGCCTCGACGAGATCGCCCTCGCGCGTGAGTTCGACTCGCGCGACGAGCGCGAGTCCGTGCTGCTCAAGTTCGTGAAGGCGCTGCTCGAGTCCGACGGCGCGCCGCCGCGGCACAAGCACGAGGAGGCCCGCGAGGCCGGCTGGGACGACGAGCAGATCCTCGAGACGGTCGCCCACGTCGCGCTTGCCACCTTCGGCAACCTGGTGACACGGGCCGGCGACGTGCCCCTGGACGGCTCGAGCGAAGAGTCTCGGCTCTCGGTTGCCGCCTAGGGGTCTACGATGTTGCGCATGGCCTCCGAGCAGGCCACAGCGGAGGAGGAGTCCGTTGCGGCGCAGCGCGAGAGCTGCTGCAGCGCATATCACCGCGCCGTCGAGCTGATCGGCAAGCGCTGGACCGGCGCCATCGTGTTCGTCCTGATGGACGGCCCGCTGCGCTTCTCCGAGGTCAAGGTGCTGGTCCCCGACCTCTCCGACCGCCTCCTCTCCGAGCGCATGAAGGAGCTGGAGTCGGAGGGCATCGTCGAGCGCCGCGTGATCGACGACGTGCCGGTTCGCGTGCAGTACCGCCTGACCGTGAAGGGCCGGGCGCTGGAGCCGGCGGTGCGCTCGCTCAAGGTTTGGGCTCGCAGCTGGCTCTGAGCCGGTGAGCGCGAGGCGCGGCGCGCCGTTAGCCTAGGCGCCGCGTCGACGCGCCAACCGACTCACTAAGGAGCTCCATGGCCGACCAGCCGAAGACCGCCGACGACGTCAAGGCGTTCGTCGATGATCGCGACATCCGCTTCGTCCGCCTCTGGTTCACCGACATCCTCGGCCAGCTGAAGAGCTTCTCGGTCAACGCCGAGGAGCTCGACGACGCATTCGAGGGCGGGATGGGCTTCGACGGCTCGTCGATCACCGGCTTCAACGCGATCGAGGAGTCGGACATGATCGCGATGCCCGACCCCTCGACCTTCGCCGTGCTCCCCTGGAGGCCCGAGGACCGCGGCGTGGCGCGCATGTTCTGCGACATCGTCACCCCCAGCCGCGAGCCCTACGAGGGCGACCCGCGCCAGGTGCTGCGCCGCACGCTCGATCGCGCCGAGGCGATGGGCTTCACGAACTTCTACGTCGGCCCGGAGCTGGAGTTCTTCTACTTCCGCAACTCCAAGGTCGAGAACGGCGGGACCCCGGAGATCCTCGACGAGGGCGGCTACTTCGACCTCACCACGCTCGACGCCGGCTCGGACGTTCGCCGCGAGACCGTGCTGGCGCTCGAGGACCTCGGCATCCACGTGGAGTACACGCACCACGAGGTGGGGCCGTCGCAGCACGAGATCGACATGCGCTACGCCGACGCGCTCAAGATGGCCGACGACTGCATGACGTACCGCATCACGGTCAAGGAGTACGCCATGAAGTACGGCTGGCACGCGACGTTCATGCCCAAGCCGCTGTTCGGGGAGAACGGCTCAGGCATGCACACGCACCAGTCGCTCTTCCAGGGCGAGCGCAACGCCTTCTACGACGCCAACGACCAGTACTTCCTGTCCGACATCGGCAAGGCGTTCATCGCGGGCCAGCTCAAGCACGCGCGCGAGATGACCTCCGTGTTCGCCCAGTGGGTGAACTCCTACAAGCGGCTGGTGCCGGGCTTCGAGGCGCCGGTGTACTGCGCGTGGTCGCGCCGCAACCGCTCGGCGCTGGTGCGGGTGCCGCTCTACCACCCGGGCAAGGAGCGGGCCACGCGCATGGAGCTGCGCTGCCCCGACCCCGCGTGCAACCCGTACCTGACGTTCGCGATCCTGCTGGCGGCGGGGCTCGAGGGCATCGAGAAGGGCTACGAGCTGCCCGAGCCGATGGAGAAGAACCTCTACCACATCACTCCGGAGGAGCGGAAGCGGCTCGGCATCGAGCAGCTGCCGGAGACGCTCGGCGAGGCGATCGAGCTGACCGGGGAGTCCGAGCTGGTGCTGCGCACCTTCGGCGAGCACATCTTCAACCGCTACATCGAGATCAAGCGCCAGGAGTGGGAGGACTACCGCGTGCAGGTCACGCAGTGGGAGCTCGACCGCTACCTGTCGATCCTCTGAGCGCCTCCTCGGCGAGCCGGCGGGCCAGGCGCAGCGAGACGGGGTCGAGCCGCTCCGGCCGGTCGCACGGGCTGTGGCGGCAGGGCTCGCCGCCCGCGCCCACGCCGAGCTTGACGCCCGGCAGGCCGAGCAGCTCGAACTCGCGGTGGTCGGAGTTGCCGCTGCTCTCGTCGCGCACCCAGCTGACGGGCACGCGGGCGCGCCGGGCAGCGCGCAGCAGCGCGCCCTCGACACCCGGACGCGGTCCGGAGACCGGCGAGCGCAGCCAGAACGGGCGGTCGCGGCCGACCTCGTCAAGCGACAGCGCCCACTCCAGCCGCCGCACGCCGCCGCGGGCGCGCGCCCGGCGCGCGAGCGCGAGCGCGCCGAGGTGGTCGGGCGAGCCGGTGTAGACGCGCTCCTCGGCGCCGGTTGCCACCAGCCACACGTCGCACGGCGGGTCGAGCGCGCGCAGGCGCCGGGCGAGCGTGGCCACCACGCCCAGTCCGGAGGCGTTGTCGTTTGCGCCGGGCGCGTTGGGAGTCGTGTCGCCGTGCGCCATCACGATGCGCAGGCAGGTCGCGGGGGTGTCGAGTGTCCCGATCACGTTGCGCGAGCGGCCGCGTCCCGGGACGGGGAACTCCTGGACGGCCACGCGCAGGCCGGCGCGGCGGAAGCTACGGGCGATCAGACGGTGGGCCCGCGCTTCGCCCGTGCTCGCCGCGGGGCGCGGGCCCCAGGAGGAGATGCGCACCGCGACGTCGTGGGCGGGCGCGGCGGAGCCGAACGCCAGCCCGAGGATTGCTAGGAGAGCAGCCGTTCGAGCTCCTGCGGCTCGGTCACAGGGGCCTTGCAGGCAAAGCGCTCGCACACGTAGGCCGCCGCGCGGCCGTCGACGGGACCGCGGTCCTGGAGCAGGGGCACGCCGTCGGCGGGGCCGCCGGCCACCACCACGTGCGGGCGGAACGCGCCGCGCACCACGCGCTCGAGCGCGCTCGCGTCGTCGCCGACGAGCGCCACCTCCTTCACCGCCGCTAGGTGGAAGTCGAGCGCTTGGAGCAGGTGCCCGAACGCCTGCGGGTGCTGGGCCGCGAGCTCGTGGAGCAGCCGCAGCACACCCACGGCCCACTCCTCGTAGCGGTGGTCGCCGGTCAGCGCGGCCAGCCGCAGCAGGCCGTAGGCCGCGCTCGAGTTGCCCGACGGGATCGGGTGGTCCTCGAGGTCCTTGCGCCGCGCCAGCAGCCGCTCGTGATCGGACGAGGTCTCGAAGAAGCCGCCGTGCTCGGGATCCCCGAAGCGCTCGATCGTCGTCTCGGCGAGCGCGCGCGCCTCGTCGAACCAGCGCGGCTCGAAGCTCGACTCATAGAGCGTGACCAGCGCCTCCAGCAGGTAGGCGTGGTCTTCCAGGTAGGCGTTCAGCCGTCCCCGGCCGTCCTTCCACGTGCGCAGCAGGCGCCCGTCGGCGTCGCGCATCGAGCCGAGCACGAACTCGGCGGCCCGGGCGGCCGCGTCCAGGTAGTCGCTGCGCTCCAGCACGGCGCCGGCTTCGGCGAGCGCCGAGATCATCAGCGCGTTCCAGGCGGCCAGGCGCTTGTCGTCGAGGCCCGGCCAGACCCGCTGCGAGCGCACCTCGTAGAGGCGCCGGCGCCAGTCGTCGAGCCGGTCGGGGTCGCCCGGGCCGCGCACCGGGATGTTGCTGCCCTCGAAGTTGCCGCGGCCGGTGGCGCCGAACCAGGCGATCGCCTCGTCGGCGTCGGGCTCGCCGGCGAGCGCCGCGCGCAGCTCGTCGACGCTCCACACGTAGAACTTGCCCTCCACGCCCTCGGAGTCCGCGTCGAGGGCGGAGTAGAAGCCGCCCTCGGGAGCGCGCATCTCGCGCAGCGCCCAGTCGAGCGTCTCCTCGGCAACGCGGCGGAACAGCGGGTCGCCGGTCACCTGCCATCCGTGCAGGTACGCGCGCGTGAGCAGCGCGTTGTCGTAGAGCATCTTCTCGAAGTGGGGGACCAGCCAGTAGGGATCGACCGAGTAGCGCGAGAAGCCGCCGCCGATCTGGTCGTACATCCCTCCTGAGGCCATCGCCCGCAAGGTGTGTGAGGCCATGTCGGTCTCGCCGCGGCGCAGCAGGAACTCGAGCGCCGAGGCGGGCGGGAACTTCGGCGCCGTGCCGAACCCGCCGTTGGCCCGGTCGTGCTGGGAGCGCAGGGCGTCCACGGCGGCGTCCAGCTCCGCGGGGTCGAGCGGCTGCTCCGAGGGACGCAGGGCGGCGCCGCCCTTGAGGCGCTCCGCGATGCGCTCGCCGCCGGCGCGGATCTCGTCGCGTTTCTCGTCCCAGGCCTGCGCCACCGCCTCCAGCACCTGGCGCCAGCTCGGCATGCCCATGCGCGGCTGTGGCGGGAAGTAGGTCCCCGCGTGGAACGGCACCTGCTCGGGGGTCAGGAAGGCGTTGAGCGGCCAGCCGCCCGACCCGGTCATGGCCTGGCACGCCTCCATGTAGATCGAGTCGATGTCCGGCCGCTCCTCGCGGTCGAGCTTGATGCACACGAACAGCTCGTTCATCACGCGGGCGGTCTCGGGGTCCTCGAACGACTCGCGCTCCATCACGTGGCACCAGTGGCAGGCGGAGTAGCCGATCGAGAGGAGGATCGGCTTGTCCTCCTCGCGCGCGCGCGAGAGCGCCTGCTCGCCCCAGGCGTGCCAGTCGACCGGGTTGTCCTTGTGCTGGAGCAGGTACGGCGACGTCTCGTTAGCGAGGTGGTTGGGCATCGCCATTGAGGCTACCGGCCAGCAGCCTTACACAGCTGATGTGATCAGTTACACAATTAACGTGTAAACTGCCGGGCATGCGGCAAGCCAGCGGCGACCTTTTCCCGACCGACTCCCCGATACCGGCCAGCCAGATGATCGGCCGGCGCGACGACGTGCGTGAGATCGCGACCCGCCTGGAGGCCGGCACCCATCTGATCGTGGCGGGCCCGCGGCGCACCGGCAAGACGAGCGTGTGCGAGGCGGCCCTGATGCGGGCGCGGCGGCGCGGGGTGTACGTCGCGAAGATCGACCTGTTCAGGGTCTCGGAGGCGGCCGAGCTGGCCGAGGCGGTGGCCGCGGCCGTGATCGCCAACCGGTCCGCCGCCCACAGGCTGTTGCGACGCGTCCGCGGCGCCGGGCGCGCCGCGCTCTCGGCGGCGCAGGCGCGCGCCGTGGTGCGGCTGGTCGGGGAGCTGGGGGAGGGGGTGGAGGTGGCGCTCACGCCCGGGCTCGCGGCGGAGGACCCCGAGCGGGCGCTCGGCCTCGCGCTCGAGCTGCCCGAGCGGGTGGCGAAGGCGGACGGTCGCCGCCTGATCCTGTTCTTCGACGAGTTCCAGGAGGTGGCCTCGGCGCGGCGCCCGTACGGGGACCCGGACGCGGTGACCAAGCGCATGCGCGCGATCTTCCAGCGCTCGACGGCCGTGAGCTACCTGTTCGCCGGCAGCATCGAGCACGTGATGCGCGACCTGTTCGCGCCCTCGCGCCGCGCGTTCAGCGGCTTCGGGAGCTTCTACGCGCTGCGGCCGATCGTGGAGGAGGAGTGGCTCGCGGGCCTGCGCGAGCGCTTCGCCGAGGACGACTGCGCGGCCGCGGACGCCGCGCTCGAGCGCATCGTCGAGCTGGGCGGCGGCCATCCGCGCGCGACCATGCGGATCGCCCAGCAGACGCACCTCGTCTCGCTCGAGCTCGACACCCGCGACATCGGCCTCGACATCGTCCAGGTCGGCTACGACCGGGCGCTGGAGGGCGACCGGCCGACGATGGAGCAGGTGGTGGAGCGCATCCGGCTGCTGCACAAGCACGGGCTGCTGGTGGCGCGCGCCGTCGCGTCGGACCTGCCTCCGCCGCGGCGCCTGCATCCGGGGGTACGCGACCGCGTGCTCAAGCTGCTGCGCGACGCCGGCATCGTGGAGCACGAGGCGCGCGGCCGCTGGCGGGTGACCGACCCGCTGCTGCGGCGCTACCTGGCCTCACTGGACCCCTTCGCGTAGCGCCGCCCGCTGGATCTTGCCGCTGGGCGTCTTCGGCAGCGCCTCGGCGAAGTCGACGATGCGGGGGTACTTGTAGGGCGCCGTCTCCGCCTTGACGTGGTCCTGCAGGTCGCGCGCCAGGGCGTCGCTCGGCTCGTGGCCGGGCTGCAGCACAACCACGGCGCGCACCACCTGTCCGCGCACGTCGTCGGGCGCGGCCACGGCGGCGGCCTCGGCCACCGCCGGGTGGGCCACCAGCGCGGACTCCACCTCGAAGGGGCCGATCCGATAGCCGGCGGAGATGATCACGTCGTCCGTGCGGCCCTCGAACCAGAGGTAGCCCTGCTCGTCCTCTGCGACGCGATCGCCGGTGCGCCAGGGCTGGTCGCGCTCGCCGTCGATGAAGAACGTCGGCACGCTGGCCGGGTCGATTACCAGCTCCCCGTGCTCGATGTAGGCCCTGAAGCCCGGGAGCGGCCTGCCCATCGAGCCGGGCTTGACGGGCAGCCCGATCGGCATGCCGGTGAGGTGTCCGGTCTCGGTCTGGCCGTAGCCGTCGTGAACCGACACGCCGACCGCCTCGGCCCAGGTCGAGACCACCTCGGGGTTCAGGGCCTCGCCGGCGGCCACCGCGTGGCGCAGCGTGGGGATCGGACGCAGCTCGCCGCGCTTCGCGATCGCCCGGTACTCGGTGGGCGACATGCAGAGCACGCTCACGCGCTCGCGCTCGAGCAGGTCGACTCGCTCGCCGGCGTCGAAGCGCCCGTGGTGGATCAGCGCAGCGGCGCCGCGCAGCCAGGCCGCGACGAAGGCGTTGCGGGCCGAAAGCGACCAGCCGCTCGCAGCCGTGCACCAGCACAGGTCGCCCGGGCGGGCGCCGTACCAGTGCTCGGCCTGCACGCGCTGGCCGTCCAGGTAGCGCGCGCCGTGGCGGATCGGCTTGGGCTCGCCGGCCGTGCCCGAGGTGAAGACGATCAGGACCGGATCGTCGGGGCCGACGTCGGCCGCGGGGGCCGGCTCGGCCTCCTCGAAGAGCCGCTCGTCCGGCACCACCATGAGCGGGCCGTCGAAGCCTGCGTCGACGGCGAGCTGGACGTTGCGGGCGTCGGCCACGACCGCGCCCGGCTCGACCTTGTCCACGCGGGCGCGCAGGTCGGCGGCGCGCAGCTGCTCGGTGCAGGGCTGCGCCACGGCGCCGAGCCGCCAGCAGGCCACCATCGCGTAGACCCATTCGGGCCGGTTCCCGATCAGCGTCATCACCGCGTCGCCGCGCCTCACCCCGCGCGCGACCAGCGCGCCGGCCAGGCGCGCAGAGCGGTCGGCCACCTCTCCGAAGGAGATCTCGCGCCGCTCGCCGTCCTCGGCGATGGCCACCAGTGCCAGGCGCGCCGGGTCGGCGGCGTCGACGACGTCGCGGGCGAAGTTCACTGAGCGGCCGTCGGCCAGCGCTCGCCGCGGCTGAGCCGGTGGAGGCCCAGCCACGCGAAGTCCATTGTCATCTCGACGATTCGCTCGCGCGGCAGCTCCTGGTGGTCGGACCACCAGTTGGCCAGCGACTGAACCGATCCCACCAGCATCTGGGCCAGCACCTGGATGCCCTGCTGGCGCGTGGCGTCGTCGTCGCCGCCCTTGCGCGAGCTGGGGTCCTCGGCGATCAGCGCGGCGACCACGGCGGTCACCTGGGCCACCACGCGGTCGAGCACCATGGCGGCCTCGGGGTCGGTTGCCTCGCGGAACAGCATCCGCCACGCGACGCGGTGGTCCTCGACGAAGCCGTAGAAGGCGTCGAGCCCGACGGCGAGCCGCGCGGAGCCGGCGGTGCCGGCCTCGGCGATCGCCTCGGCCAGGCGCGCGAACAGCTCGCCGGCGTGCTGCTCGAGCAGCTCTGCGTAGAGGTCCTGCTTGGAGGCGAAGTGCTCGTAGATCAGCGCCTTCGAGATGCCGCCCTCGCGGGCGATGTCGTCGATCGAGGTGGGGTGGTAGCCGCGCTCCGCGAACACCGCCAGCGCGGAGTCCAGGATCGCGACACGCCGCTCTTCGCCGGTCAGGCGCTTGCGTGGGGTAGTGCTCACTGCTGTTGGCTCGACACTGTGAGGGTCGTCACGACGACTAACTGAATGTTCAGTAAGTTAGCTCGCCGGGAATCACGCAGTCAACCGAGAAGCGGTCGATGCGAGGTGGAGACTGTCACATGGACACGATGACGTTCGTAGCCCAGGCCACCGGCGATGAGCCCGCGGGGGGCGCGGCGATAGGGGAAGCGCTCGGCGCGACGGCGGCCGCCGTGGTCGCGACGGCGCTGATCGCGCTGCTGATCGCCGGGCACCGCAGCGGCCGCATCGACTGGCTGGGGCGGGCCAGCCGCTTCGCCGAGCGCGCGACCGGGCTGCCCGCCTGGGCCGCGCTGCCGTCGATGCTGCTGAGCGCCTCGCTGCTCACGGCGGTGACCGGCATGTACTGGGACATCTCCCTGCACATCGACAACGGCCGCGACGAGGGCCCGCTCGCAAACCCGGCGCACTATTTGATCCTGATCGGCCTCTACGGAGTGCTGCTCGCGGGCGTGCTCACGGCGGCCTTCGCCCGGGAGCGGCCGAGTCGCACGGCGGTCGCGCTCGGCGGCGGCTGGTGGATGCCCGTCGGCGGCGTGCTGATCGCCGCCTGCGGCGCCTTCGCGCTGACGGGCTTCCCGCTCGACGACGTCTGGCACCGCCTCTTCGGGCAGGACGTGACGCTCTGGGGGCCGACGCACCTGATGCTGATCGGAGGCGGCTCGCTCGCCACGCTCGGCGCCATGGCGCTGCTCGCGGAGGCGATCGGCAATCTCGGCCGCGACCCCGAGCGCCAGCGCCCGCGTCTGCTGCTGGTGCTGCGCCGGGGGCTGCTTGCGGGCAGCTTCCTGGTTGCGCTGTCGACGTTCCAGGGCGAGTTCGACTTCGGCGTGCCGCAGTTCCGCCAGGTCCTGCACCCGATCCTGGTCATGATGGCCGCGGGCATCGGCCTCGTCACCGCGCGCGTCTACCTCGGACGCGGCGGCGCGCTGCAGGCGGTGCTCGGCTTCGTGGTCATACGCGGCTTCCTGGCGCTGATGGTCGGCGGTGTCTGGGACCAGACGACTCCGCACTTCCCGCTCTACATCGTCGAGGCGCTGGCGGTGGAGGCGGTCTTCGCGCGCTCCCGCGCGCGCTCGCCCGTGGCTACCGGCGCCCTCGCGGGCGCCATGATCGGGACCGTCGGGCTGGCGGCCGAGTGGGGCTGGAGCCACGTCTGGATGCCGATCCCGTGGACCGAGTCGCTGCTGCCGGAGGCGGCCATCGCCGGCTTCGTCACCGCGGTGGCCGCCGGGGCGGTGGGCGGCTTCGTGGGCGGCGCGCTGGCCCGGCCGGTCGCGGGCGCCAGCGGCATCGGCCCGGCGCGCCTGCGCCTGGGACCCCGCGCGCATCGCGCCGCGCTGGCCGGCTTCCTCGTGCTCGTCGCGGTGATCGGCTGGGGGCTGCCGATCTCCTCGGACGGACCCGAGCGCGCCACCGTGAGCCTCACCGAGGCGCGCCCCGGGCCGGAGCGCGCGGTCGACGCCACGATCCGGTTCAGCCCCGCCGACTCAGCGGATGGCGCCCACTTCGCGAACGTCACCGCGTGGCAGGGGGGAGGCAGCGTGGTCAGCGAGCTGGAGGAGGTGCGCCCGGGCGTATACCGCACCACCGAGCCGATCCCGGTGCACGGCGGCTGGAAGGCGCTGATCCGCGTGCACACCGGCGACTCCCTGGTGGGCGTGCCGATCTACCTGCCGCGCGACCGCGCCATCCCGGCGCCCGAGGTGCCCGCCACGGCCAGCTTCGAGCGGCCCTTCGTGCGGGACCTCGCGCTGCTCCAGCGGGAGCGCAAGGAGGGCGTGGCGGGCGGCCTGACGCTCGGCGCTTATGTGACCGTGGCGGCGATCGCGGCGGCGCTGATCGCGCTGATCGCCTGGGCACTGCTGCGCCTCGAGGGCGTCGAGCGCGCGCCGCGCGACCCGCGCGCGGCGAGAAGGACTTCGGCGGTCGAGCCCGAACTCGTGTAGATACGCACGAGCTCAATGAGTTCGAAACATTTCCGAAACATCTGGTAGCCTCGCCGTCACGCCGAGTCCGCTGTGAAGCGGAGCGGGGGAACCAAGGTGGTGTGAACCACTGGGGCGAACCTCCTTGAGGGGAGGCGCGCAAGCTCTTTCAGCGCGAGCCCGTCAGCTAACCCCGCAGGCGTTCGAAAGAGAATGCCGCCCTCCGTTCGCCCCACCAGACTGCTGTGCGTCACCACCCTGGCGCTAGCTTGCCTGTTCCTGGCTCTCGCCGGGACGGCGTCGGCAGAGAAGAGCCCCACCAGCGGTGGCGCCACCTTCGAGCCGCCGCCCCCGCCGCCCGAGGAGGCCACGCTGGTCGACGGCCGCGTGATCGCCCCGGCGTCCGCGCCGCTCCGGGTCAAGCAGGTCATCGAGGCGGCCAACCGCCTCGTCGAGAAGCCCTACGTCTACGGCGGCGGGCACAGGCCGTTCTCCAGCCGCCGGCTCGATCGCGGCTATGACTGCTCGGGCGCGGTTTCGTACGCGCTCTTCGGTGGGCGCTTCCTGCGCTCACCGCTGCCCTCCGGCGCGCTGATGGACTGGGGCCAGGACGGTCCCGGCAGCTGGATCACGGTCTACGCGCACGGCGGGCACGCCTACGTCGTCGTGGCCGGACTGCGCTTCGACACCTCGATGCGCGACCGCGACGCACCGGGTCCCGGCACGGGCCCGCGCTGGAGCCGCACGCTCCGCAAGTCGAACGCCTTCGTGGCGCGCCACCCGCGCGGCTACTAAGACCCGCTCCGCCCGTCGCGGTAGTCTGCGTTGACTCACGAGTCAACGGCATTCAAACGACGCAGGAGCTGCCCGACGCGATGGCGATAGCCGCGACCCTTAACGAGAAGACGGACGAGCAGAAGGCGATCACCGACATGGTGCGCCAGTTCGTCGACAACGAGGTCCTCCCGATCGCCGAGGAGCACGACCACGAGGACACGTTCCCCGAGGCCTTGGTCGAGCAGATGAAGGAGCTCGGGCTGTTCGGCGTCACCATTCCGGAGGAGTACGGCGGGATGGGCCTCGACCTCACCACCTACGCGATGATCGTCGAGGAGCTCTCGCGCGGGTGGATCTCGGTCTCGGGCATCGTCAACACCCACTTCATCGGCTCCTACCTGCTGATGAAGTTCGGCACCGACGAGCAGAAGCAGAACTTCCTGCCCCGCATGGCCACCGGCGAGCTGCGGGCCGCGTTCTCGCTGTCGGAGCCGGAGGTCGGCTCGGACGTGCAGGGCATCAAGTCGACGGCGAAGAAGCTCGACGACGGCTATTGGCAGCTCAACGGCCAGAAGATGTGGGTCACCAACGGGCTGAGGTCGGGCGTCGTCTTCGTGCTGATGAAGAGCGACCTGCGGGCGGACCCGCCCCATACCGGCATGACCTGCTTCATCACCGAGAAGGAGCCCGGCGCGGCTGAGAACACCGGCGACTTCAAGGGCCTGACCGTTCCGCCGCAGATCAAGAAGATGGGCTACAAGGGCGTGGAGTCCACCGAGCTGATCTACGACGGCTACATCAGCTCGCCGGACCGCATCCTGGGCGGCGAGGAGAACGGCCTCGGCAAGGGCTTCGCGCAGATGATGGACGCACTCGAGGTGGGCCGCGTGAACGTCGCCGCTCGCGGGGTGGGCATCGCCCAGCGCGCGCTCGAGCTGGCGTTGCGCTACTCACAGGAGCGCAAGGCCTTCGGCAAGCCGATCGCCCAGCACCAGGCGATCCAGTTCAAGCTCGCCGACATGGCCACCAAGATCGAGGCCGCGCGCCTGCTCACGCTCAAGGCCGCGCGCATGAAGGACGCCGGCGAGCGCTCCGACATGGAGGCCGGCATGGCGAAGCTGTTCGCCTCCGAGACCGGCAAGGAGGTCGTCGAGGAGGCGTTCCGCATCCACGGCGGCTACGGCTACTCCAAGGAGTACGAGATCGAGCGGCTCTACCGCGACGCGCCGCTGCTGCTGATCGGCGAGGGCACTTCCGAGATCCAGCGCATGGTGATCGGCAAGAAGCTGCTCCAGCGCAACAAGATCTGAGGCCCGTTCAGGCAGCGCGGGCGCGCCGGCGCGCGTGCATGCCGGCGACCGCGCGAGCGGCGCCGCGGGCGATGGTGCCGCGGGCACCCGAGGGACCGATCACCATCGTCGCGAGCCGGCGCCGGTCCGGGAGCAGCTTGTTCATCAGTGGGCTGTCCTCGGCCGCGCACGAGTCGAGGATCCGCTCGCTGCGCGACTCGAAGAAGTCGTCCAGGTTCGCGTAGAAAAGCTGGATGCCGGGCGCGTTGCGCCGGCGCTCCTCGTCGAACGCGGTCTTGAAGCAGAAGACCGTGTCCCCGGCGAGCAGGTCGCACGAGAGCGCCAGCGGCGTGCCGCCGTCCTGGCTCAGCTCCAGCACGCGGAGCCTGCCGGCGTCGGCGAAGGCCGTGCAGATCTCGCGGAAGAACTTCTCGTCCGCCGGCTGCGAGGCGAGCGCGGTGCCGCTCTTGCCCTTCCAGCTGCCCGCCTCCAGCCTCAGGAACTCCTCGATCGCCTGCGGGCTGCCGGAGCGGTCGCGCACGCCCACCTCGGCGCCGACCTCGTCTTGGAGCCGGCGCTGCAGGCGGCGCCGCTCGCTGCGCTCCTTCGAGGACAGCTCGAGCTGCTGGTCGTCCGAGCGGCGCATGATGCCGGCCCGCTCGAAGCGGCGTTCGAGCACGAGCTTGTACGAGCTCGAGTCGAGCAGCTCCTGCACCCTCGTGGCGATCGGGCCGTCGACACCCAGCCGGTTCAGCACCAGCAGGGGCTGGCGCTCCTGGGCACCGCCGAAGAGCTGCTCGACGGCCACCTCGACGAAGTCGCGGTCGATCAGCGGCGTGCCGAGGAAGCAGTACTCGTCGGACCAGCTCTGCAGCGCGCCGAGCGGAGCCGCCCCGCGCCGCCTCACGGGCAGACAGGCGATCCAGTCGTCGCCGCTTTCGACCACGAGCAGCTGAGCGCCGCGGGCGCCGGCCCGGTGGACCGTCGCGAGGATGAAGTCGGCTTCGAAGAACGGATTCGGCTCGACCGCCCGCGCCGCCAGCCGGCGCCAGGCCGCGAACTCCTCACCGGACACCCCCGGAAGCGGGATGAGGCGCGTGGACACTGGGACCGTCATCGGCGCGGACTGGTGTTCGCTTGAGGCAATCGCCCAGCGCGCCAGGATCTCGGACTAGAGTACGGAGGGTGTCGGCTGCTGAGACGAAACTGCTCATCTCACAGGCGGTCGAGCGCCTGCACGAAGAGCTGCCGGCCCTGCGCAAGCTCCAGCTGGTCGTTCGGCTCGAGCTGCGGGCCCGCGGGGGAGACGGCCCGATCTGGCGCGTGGAGCTCCCCGGTCCCAAGGTCGACCGCGACCCCGGCGGCGACGCGCGCATCGACGTTTCGATAAGCCGCCCGAGCTTCAACGAGCTCGCGCAGGAAGGGACCCTGGAGGAGTGGGCGAAGGCCTACGACCGGGGCGACGTCAAGGTCACCGGCGACCGGGCGGTCGTGACGCTGCTGGGCAACGTGATCCAGCGCCAGCGCGCGCGGGTCTAGGGCGGCGGCCCCCTAGTACGTTCGTCTGGCCGCTGGCGAGCCGGTCGAAACGCCCCTACCCTGGTCGGACCAACTGGAGGATCCATCGAATGCGTGCACTTGTCACCGGCTGCGCGGGCTTCATCGGCTCGCACCTGACCGAGCTGTTGCTGGAAGAGGGCCACTCCGTCGTAGGCATCGACTGCTTCAACGACAACTACGGGCGGGCCCAGAAGCTGCGCAACCTGCGCCACATCGGTGACTGGGACGCCTTCGAGTTCGTGCCGGTGGACCTAGGGCGCGGCGACCTGGCGGAGCTGACCGCCGACTCGAACGTCGTCTACCACCTCGCCGCCGAGCCTGGCGTCCGGTCGAGCTGGGGTGCCCGCTACCTCAACTACGTGCACAACAACGTGATCGCCACGCAGCACCTGCTCGAGGCGCTGAAGGACCGCGACGACGTGCGCATCGTCTACAGCTCCTCGTCGTCGGTGTACGGCGACGCCGAGGTGCGGCCGACGCCGGAAGAGGCGCCCACCCACCCGCTCTCGCCCTATGGCCAGACCAAGCTGAGCGCCGAGCACCTGTGCTCGCTCTACCGCGCCAATTTCAACGTGGATGCGGTTTCGCTGCGCTACTTCACCGTCTTCGGCCCGCGCCAGCGGCCCGACATGGCGTTCCACATCTTCTGCAGGGCAGCCCTGGAGGACCGGCCGATCACGATCTTCGGCGACGGCCGCCAGAGCCGCGACTTCACGTTCGTCAAGGACGTCGTCGCCGCCACCCATGCGGCAGGCGTCGCGAAGCTGGGCGACGACCGCATCTTCAACGTCGGAGGCGGCGCGCCGGCGTCGATCCGCGAGGTGCTGGACCTGATCGGCGAGATCTCAGGCCGCAGGCTCGACGTCCACTACCTCGAGCGCGAGCACGGCGACGTGCGCGACACGGAGGCGAACACCACGCGCCTCCGCGAACAGCTCGGCTTCACCCCCGCGACCACGGTGGAGCAGGGGGTCGTGGCCGAGTTCGAATGGCTCGCCGACGCCCTCGGATCTGGTTCCATCGGCCCCTAGGAGGGCCCTGCGTGACAACCGCCGGCCAGCTGGCCATCGGCGCAGGAGATTTTCGCGCTCGCGGCAAACTCGGGCTATTGTGGAACGCGTGCAAGATCGTGTGCAGGATGCCGAGAAAAAGCCGACCGGCGGGGCCCAGAAGCCGAAGCGCTCCCCACGGGCGGCCAGTTCCGCACGCGACGAGGACGTGTCGGCCCGGACGCTGCTGAGCCGCCTGGAACAGCAGTCCGGCCAGCTGGCGATCCTCCGCTCCAAGCTGGAGGAGATGCGCGCGGCGCTCGGGCGCGAGCGCGACGCCTCGCGCGATGCGCGCGAGGCGCTGGAGGAGGAGCAGCGGACGCGTGAGCGGCTCGAGGCCAACCTCAAGCGCGAGCGGGCGGCCCGCCAGCAGGCCGAGGGATCGGCCGACGAGGCGCGCGCCACGTCGAGCGCCCTGGAGGCACAGCACCACCTGCTGCGCGCCCAGCTCAAGGCGAGCGAACACCAGATGGCGCGCCGGCGCTTCCCGTTGCTCGGACGGCGCTAGCCGGCGGCGACCATCTGGGTGCAGGTGAAGAAGGCCGCATTCCGCGCGTCGTCGTTGCGGCGGATGCGCACCTCCCAGACCTGAGTCCGGCGTCCCACGTGCAGTGGGCGCCCGACCGCGTGCAGCACGTCCCCGGGGTGCCCCGCGGCGAAGACGTTCGCCTTCAGCTCCGCGGTGGTGAAGTGATGGCCGGCGGGCAGATGGCGGAACGTGCCCCAGGCGGCGACCGTGTCGGCGAAGGCGACCCACACGCCGCCGTGGACGTATCCGCCGGGGTGGAGGTGGCGCTCGTCCACCTCCATGCGCCCCTCGACCTCGTCGTCCTCGATGCGGATCACCTCGATGCCGAGGTTGCTCGGAAAGCTCCCGCCGATGTGCTGGCGGAAGAACTCGGGCGTGATCGCGGGGTTCGTCAGGTGCGCTCCAGCGCAGCGCCGCCGTCGTAGAGCTTGACCACGCGCACGGCGCCGGGCGGGGCCGCGTCGAGGCAGAGCTCGCAGAGCACGCACTCGTCGAGGTTCTCCTCCACGATCTCGACGCCCGCCGGAGTCGCCGCGAAGATGTCGACCGGGCAGGCCTCCTCGAGCTTGCGCGCCAGCTCGGCGTCGTCGCGGACCGACTCCTCGACCTCCACGTTGATGAAGATGGCGTGGCGCTCGCTCACGCGGCCACCCCCAGCCTCTCCTTGACCAGCGCGGGGATCTGCGAGATCTCCTCGGCGACGGTGATGCCTGCGGACCCGAGCCGGGCGATCTTCTCGGCCGCGGTGTCCTCCTTGCCCTCCACGATCGTGCCGGCGTGGCCAAAGCTCATGCCCGGCATCTCGTCCATGAAGCGGCCCGCCATGAAGGCGACGATCGGCAGGCGCGAGTCGTTCGCGCGCACCCACTCGGCCAGCTCGGCCTCCATGCGGCCGCCGGGCTCGGTGTAGATCACTATCGCCTGCGTCTGCTCGTCCGCCTCGAACAGCGGCATCAGCTCGGCGTACGAGGAACCGATGATCGCGTCGCCTCCGATCGACACGGCGGTCGACTGGCCGAGGCCGGCGGCGGTCAGCGTCGAGGACATCTCGGTGGTCATGCCGCCCGAGCGCGAGATCACGCCGACCTGGCCGGGCGAGTAGGCCTTGGCGGCGTCCTTGGCCGGCCCGCCGATACCGCCCATCTTGATCACGTCGGGCACGATGACGCCCAGGCAGTTGGGCCCGATGATGCGGGCGCCGCGGAGCGAGGCCAGCTCCACCATCTGTGCCACGTCGCCGCGCGGGATGCGCTCGGTCACGATCACGATCAGCTCGATGCCGTTGTCGATCGCCTCGAACACGGCGTCCTTCGTGAAGGCGGGAGGAACGGTGACGACGCTGCCGTCCGGCACCGTCCCGAGCTCGCTGCAGAGCTGCGCCACCGAGTCGAACACGGGTACGCCGTGCACCTCGCGGCCGCGCCGTCCGGGTGTGACTCCGCCGACGATCTTCGAGCCGTAGTCGAGGCACTCGCGCGTGAGGTTCACGGCCTCGCGCCCGGTGATGCCCTGGACGATGAACGTCGTGTCCTGGTCGATCAGGGCCTTCATGCGGGTGCCCCGGCGCCGATCTTTTCCACGGCGCGCTTGGCGGCCTCGTGCATCGAGACCTCGCGCCCGAAGTACTCGACCCCGTACTTGTCGAGGATCTTGAAGCCCTCTTCCTCCCACGCGCCCGGGATGCGGAAGACCGCGATCTTCTCGGACGGGTCGAAGCCGAGCTCGAGGCATGCCTTGATCACGCCGCGCGCCACGATGTCCACGCGGGTGTTGGAGACGATCGACATCATCACGGCGATCTTGTCCACGCCCGGCTTCGAGAGCACGAGCTTGGTCAGGTTCTTCGCCTTGGAGACGGAGGGGTTGCCGCCGATCTCGCAGTAGTTGGCCGGCTTGCCGCCGTAGCGCCGGACCGCGTCGAAGAGGGTCAGCGACCCGCCGCCCGCCCCGATCACCAGGCCGAGGTTGCCGTCGAACTCGGTCACGTTCCCGGCCACGCCGCGATGGTCGACCGAGTCGACCTTCTCGCCGTCGATCTCGAACTGGGTCGGCTCGCGCGCCTCGCGGGTCTCCTCGTCGCCCACGCCGAGGTCCTTCAGCAGCGCCTTCTGACGCGGCCGGCCCTCGTTCTCCATGTCCATGTGCGCGTCGACAGCGACGAACGTGCCGTCGGCCAGCTGGGCGAGCGGGTTGATCTCGGCCAGGGTCATGTCGTACTTCACGAACAGCTTCGCCAGCTTCGACAGGATCGGCGTGAGGCGGTTCAGCTCGGACCCGGTGATGCCGATCGAGGCGATCGCGTCCTTCGCGTTGAAGTCCATGTGCGGCAGGATCGTCGAGAAGTGGCCGCGCCCGATGTGACCGGGGTGCTGCTCCGCGACCTCCTCGATGTCGATCCCGCCCATGTCCGAGAAGACGAAGGTGGGCTTCTTGGCGATGCCGTCGTAGATGACCCCCGCGTAGTACTCGTGGGC
>JAXDIH010000053.1:0-6604 GCA_034664105.1 Thermoleophilaceae bacterium | reverse complement strand
GCCGGTGCGTCGTCGCTCGAGGAGCTGGTCTCCAAGCTCGAGGCGCCGCGCTCGGTCTGGATCATGGTGCCCGCCGGCGATCCCACCGAGCAGACCGTCCAGACCCTCGCCGGGCTGCTGGAGGACGGCGACACGATCATCGACGGCGGCAACTCGCGCTGGACCGACGACAAGCGCCGCCAGGAGGAGCTGCGCGAGAAGGGGATCCACTACGTGGACGTGGGCGTGAGCGGCGGCGTCTGGGGCCTCGAGGTCGGGTACTGCATGATGGTCGGCGGCGACGACGAGGCGGTCGAGCGCCTCTCCCCGATCCTCGATGTGCTGGCGCCGGCGCCGACGGAGGAGCACGGACCCGGTTGGGGGCATTTTGGGCCCACCGGGGCCGGGCACTACGTGAAGATGGTCCACAACGGCGTGGAGTACGGGCTGATGCAGGCCTACGCCGAGGGCTTCTCGCTCTTCAACGCCTCCGAGTACGAGCTCGACAACGCGAAGATCGCCCACCTCTGGATGCAGGGCTCGGTCGTGCGCTCGTGGCTGTGCGAGCTGGCCGCTCGCGCCTTCGAGCTGGAGGGCAACGACCTCGCCCGGCTCGAGCCCTGGGTGGAGGACTCCGGTGAGGGTCGCTGGACCGTGGAGGACGCGATCGACAAGCGCATCCCCACGCCCGTGATCACCACTTCGCTGTACGAGCGCTTCTCCTCGCGGGGCCAGAACGCCTACGCCGCGAAGGTCAACGCCGCGCTGCGCAACCAGTTCGGCGGGCACGCGGTGCACGCCGTCGACCCAGTGGCCCAGAAGGAGCCACACGCGGAGTAGCGCGATGGCGGTGGCCGAGCAGGAGAACCCGCTTGTAGAGGGCCTGGAGCGGCTCCCGATCCACCCGACCACGATGGTGATCTTCGGCGGCACGGGCGATCTCGCCCACCGCAAGCTGCTGCCGGCGATCTACAACCTCGCCCACGAGGGCGCGCTGCCGGAGCGCTTCAACCTGATCGCGGTCTCGCGGTCGGACATCGCGCACGAGGACTACCGCACGATGGCGCGCGAGTCGATCGAGAAGTACTCGCGCCGCAAGCCCGACCCGCAGGTGCTGGAGAAGCTGCTCGAGCAGGTGCGCTACGTGCCTGGGACCTTCGACGACGACTCCGTCTACGAGCGGCTCGACGAGCAGCTCAAGGAGTTCGACAAGGAAGCCGGCATCGCGTTCAACCGGCTCTTCTACCTGTCCACGTCGCCGTCGTTCTTCCCGGTCATCGTCGGCAAGCTCGGCGAGCACGGCCTCAGCAGGCACTCCGAGGCGGAGGTGCGGGTGGTGATCGAGAAGCCGTTCGGCACGCGCCTGGCCGAGGCGCTCGAGCTGAACCGCCAGGTGCTGTCGACGCTCGACGAGTCGCAGGTCTTCCGCATCGACCACTACCTGGGCAAGGAAACCGTCCAGAACATGCTGGCGTTCCGCTTCGCGAACGGCATGTTCGAGCCGATCTGGAACCGCAACTACATCGACTACGTCCAGATCACCGCGGCCGAGGACCTCGGCATCGGCAGCCGCGCCGGCTACTACGACAGCTCGGGCGCGCTGCGCGACCTGGTGCAGAACCACATGCTGCAGCTGCTCACGCTGCTGTGCATGGAGCCGCCCGTCACGTTCACCGCCGACGACGTGCGCGACGAGAAGGTGAAGGTGCTGCACGCGATCAAGCCGGTCGATCCCGACTGCACGGTGCGCGCCCGCTACACGGCGGGCATGGCCGAGGGGAAGGAGGTCCCGGGGTACCTGCAGGAGGAGGGCGTCCCGGCGGAGTCCGAGACCGAGACCTACGCCGCCCTGCGGCTGGAGGTGGACAACTGGCGCTGGGCCGGCATCCCGATCTACATGCGCACCGGCAAGCGGCTGGCGCGCAAGGTCACGGAGATCGCGATCACGCTCAAGCCGGTGCCGCACCTGGCGTTCGAGTCGGAGGGGTCGGTGGGGGTGCAGCCGAACCAGCTGGTGCTGACGATGCAGCCGAACGAGGGCGTGTCGCTGTCGCTCGGCGCGAAGATCCCCGGCTCGCGCATGCGCATCCGGCCGGTGAACATGGAGTTCCTCTACGGCACGGCGTTCCTGTCGCAGTCGCCGGAGGCCTACGAGCGCCTGATCCTCGACGCCATGCGCGGCGACGCCACGCTGTTCACCCGCGACGACGAGGTCGAGGCCCAGTGGCGCGTGATCGACCCGATCCTCGAGTCCTGGGGCAAGGACTATCCGCCGCTGGTCCAGTACCCCGCCGGCTCCGCCGGCCCCGAGGAGGCGAACAAGCTGCTCGAGCCGGGTCACAGGTGGCGGGCGATCTGACCTCCGTCAGCGAGGCCGGCGGGATCTGGAGCGAGCAGGACACGACGCCTAGCGCGGTCGACGCCGCGCTCCACCAGCTGCTCCAGGAGCAATACGCGCGCAACAGGGCCTGCACGCCCGCTCGGGTGCTGAACCTCGTGGTCGTGGTCGACCGCGAGTGGCGCGGCGAGATCCTCAACCGGCTCGAGCGCGTGGGGCGCTACCACCCCTCGCGCCTGATCCTGTGCGCGGTGGAAGAGGGGCGGACGACGATCGACGCGACCGTGGCGATCGTCACCGACGCGGCGCCGGCGCCGGGCGACCCGGCGCTCGTGCGCGAGCGCATCGTGCTCGACCTGGGTCCGCGCCACTTGGAGCACCTGGACTCGATCGTCGACCCGCTGGTGGTGACCGACATCGCGACGGTCACGTGGTCGCCTCACGGCCACCCCGAGGCGGTGGACGCGCTGCTGCACCTCTCGCAGGTGGTGCTCGTCGACTCCGTGAACGAGTTCGACCCGGCGGCAGCGGTCGACCGCGCGCGCGACCTGGCCAAGGAGGCCTACGTGGTCGACCTTGCGTGGCTGCGCTCGACGCCGTGGCGCGAGCGGGTGGCGTCGACGTTCGACCCGCCCAAGTGGCGCCAGGAGCTGGGGCGGATCGACTCGGTGACGGTGCGCCACTCGCCCAGCTCGGCGGTGGCGGCACTGCTGTTCTGCGGGTGGCTGGCGGCACGGCTGGGGTGGGACCCCGGCTCGCTGGTCAGCGCCGACGGCTCGCTGCACGGCAAGGCACACGGGCGCCGCCAGGACGTGGCGGTGAAGCTGGAGCCGGACCCGACGATGTCGGTGCCGGGGCTGGCGGGAGTGGAGCTGGGCACGGCCAGCGGGGTGAACATCGCTTTGTACCGCGGGGCGGGCGGGCTGACGGCGCGCCGACGCGACCGCAAGGGCAAGGAGTCGACCTGGACCGTTTTGGGAGCGTCACGCGGTGAGGCGGGGATCCTCGGAGAGGGCATCCGGCAGGCCCTGCTGCGCGACCCGGTCTATGCGGCGGCGCTGGTGAGCGCCGAGGCGATGGTGGGGTAGGACTACGAAACGGAGGAACGCATGGCGGTAGCGATTGTCACCACCGACTTCCCCGACGGGGTCGGGACGGAGATGTACGACGCGGTCCAGGCGGAGGTGGGCCTGAGCGATCCGCCGCCGGGCCTGATCTTCCACTGGGCCGGCTGGGTGGACGGCAAGTGGACCATCACGAACCTCTGGGAGTCGCCCGAGGCAAACGACCGCTTCCGCGAGGAGCGGCTCTTCCCGGCGATCAAGAAGGTCTCCGGGATGGACCCCGCCGCCGGGCCCCAGCCGACGATCACGGAGCACCCGGTTCACGACTACGTGAAGCCGTAGGGCCTCGCTCGGTCACGCGCCCGCGGATGCTGCCAGCTCCAGCTTGGCCGCGCGCGGCAGCCGCTTGATGCGCGCCTCCTCGCGTAGCGCCGCCGACCGGTCGGCCACCTCGAACACCGCCGCCGGCTCGACCGGGAGACGACTGCGCGTATAGCGGCTCGCCGTTCCGGCGCGGTGGGCTGCCAGGCGCCGCTCGACGTCGGTGGTCCAGCCGCAGTAGAGGCTGCCGTCGGCGCACCGGAGCAGGTAGACGTACGGCATGCCGGGGACTTCGCTGGTTGCCGGGGCTCACCTGCCCTGGAGCTATCGTGGCGTAGGTGATTGCGGCCCTGTTCGCGGTCGGTGTGGCGCTCGCTCTGGGCCCGTTCCTGGAGCCGCTGCCCGGAGGGGACGGCTGCGTCACCCAGGGCGGCACGGCCGGGTGCCAGGCGGGCCGGGCGCTCGACCGCGTGTCCGGCCTGGCCCTCAGCCCCGACGGCCGCTTCGCCTACGCCGCCGTTCGCGACGGCGGCGCCGTGGCGGTCTTCCGGCGCGATCGGCGCACGGGCGGCCTGAGCCAGCTTGCCGGCACGCTGGGCTGCGCCGGCGGCACGCCCGCCGACGGCTGCGCCCCCGCTCGCAACCTCGCCGGCGCCCGCGCGCTCGCGCTCAGCCCCGACGGTCGCAGCGTCTACGTGGCCGGCGCCGGCGGGCTCGCCGTGTTCGCGCGTGACGAGCAAACAGGCGGGCTGCGCCAGCTCGACGGACCGCTGGGCTGCGTGACCGAGTCGGGGCAGGAGGGATGCGCCGACGGCAGGGCGGTGGGGGCGGCGCTGTGGATCACGGCCGGACCCGAGGGGCGCTCGCTGTACCTGCTCGGGCGCAGCAACGCCGTCGCCGTCTTCCGCCGCGACGCGCGCACCGGCGCCGTGAGCCAGCCGTCAGGTGCGCGGGGGTGCGCACGCGAGGGCCTGCCCTCGCTGGGCTGCGCGCCGGGCCGCGGGCTCGGCGCCACGCGCGGCGCCGCGATCACCCGTTCCGGCAGGAGCTTGTACGTCGGCGGGCTCGACGGAGCCGTGACTGCCTTCCGCCGCAACCCGCGCAGCGGCGCGATCGCGCAGCTGCCGGGCCGGCGCGGCTGCCTCACGTCGAGGCGCCGGACGAGCTGCGCGCACGTCCGTGGCCTGCACGGACCACATGCGCTGACGCTCGGTCCGGGTGAGCACGACCTCTACGTGAGCGTGTCGCTTTCCATCGATCGCCAGTCGGGGGTGGTGCTGCTGCGCCGCGACCGGCGCGACGGCTCCCTGACCCAGCCTCCCGGCCGCGCCGGCTGCGTCAACGCCGACGGCAGCTCGGGCTGCGCCCGAGGCCGGGGGCTGCGGGGCGCGCACTTCCTGGCGATCGACCCGAGCGGGCGGCGCGCCGTCGTGGCGTCGGAGTTCCCGACCGGGTCGCTCGCGATCTTCGCCCGCGGTCCCGCGTCCGGGGGCCTGCGGCAGCTCGAGGGGCCGCGCGGCTGCCTGAACGCGAACGGGGCGCAGGGATGCGGCGTCGTGCCCGCCCTGCGCGGCGCGCACCTGGTGGTGCCGGGACCCGGCTGGCGCCAGATCTACGTGCCGCTCGTGGACGGCAACGGCGTCCTGGGGCTGAGGGTCCTGCCGTGATCGAGGTCGTCGACCAAGGGCGCCTGCTCGAGTTCTCGTTCGAGGACCTCATGCGCTACCACGGCCCCGGCTCGCCCGGCGGAGTGGCCCACGCCTTCAAGGTCCTCGAGCTCGCCCTCCCGCTGCTCGGCCCGGACGGTCCATGCGAGCGCCGGGAGATCGTCGTGGGCACCGCGTTCGGCGGCCCGGGCGCCCGCGATGCCTTCGAGCTGGTCACGCGTGCCGTCACCGGCGACCGGTTTCGAGTCGACCCAGGGCTGGCCCGGCCCGAGCGCGGCCGGACCCGCGAGCGGTTCGTGTTCCGCCTCGGCTATCGGGACACGGACGTGACGCTCGCCCTGCGCGAGGGCTTCGTGACCGAGGAGTTCGTCGACCTCGCCCGCACCGACGAGCGCAACGCTGACCAGGAGCGGCGCCTCGACGTGCTCAAGGTCGAGATGGCCGAACGGGTGTTGGCGCCCCCGGCGGGCGAGGTGTACGAGGTCTCGTAGATGCGTGCGAGGCACGTAGGCTCCAGCCAATGCGCTCGATTGATGTGTGGCTCAGGTTCGTGTCTTGGGACGACGGCCAGCGCGAGGACGATCGCCGCCGCTTCGTGGATCAGCAGCGGACGCTGCCCGATGCCGAGCTGATCGAGGACGAGCGTGGCGTGCGCTATCGGTTCGAGTCGAACGACGAAGATGCGGCAGTCATGCGCGCGAACACCCTGCGCAACGGCTTCTGCCGGGAGGCTGGCATCGACCCCGACCGCGTGCACGTGTCGTTGGAGCCCCCCGAGTATCAGCCGGCGCCCGCTGGGCAGGAGTAGCGATGCCGACCCAGGCCCTGCCCGCGATCGCCCGCGGGATCATCGACTCCAACGTCTACATGACGCTCGGCACGGCCGACGAGCAGGGCCGACCGTGGGTCTCACCCGTCTACTACGCGGTTGGCGCCTACACGCACTACTACTGGGTCTCGTCCCCGGAGGCGACGCACTCGCGCAACGTCGCCGCGCGCCGGCAGGTCAGCATCGTCATCTTCGACTCGCGGACGCCCATCGGCAAGGCCCAGGCCGTGTACATCTCGGGGGTCGCGCAGGAGCTGACCGGGGCGGAGCTCGAGAACGGCATAGAGGTCTTCTCGCGTCGGTCGATGACGGACGTGGCGCGCCAGTGGACGGTCGACGACGTGCAGCCACCGGCCCTTCACCGCCTCTACCGGGCCACCGCCACCGAGTACTCGATGCTCGACCC
>JAXDIH010000051.1:0-3442 GCA_034664105.1 Thermoleophilaceae bacterium | reverse complement strand
CTCACCGGCTGCGCGCTCGCCATCGCGGAGACCGGCACGATCGTGCTCGACGGCGGCGCTCGTCAGGGCCGGCGCGCGCTCACGCTCGTGCCCGACTACCACCTCTGCGTGATCTCGGAGCGCGCGATCTGCGACCTCGTGCCCGAGGCCGTCGAGCGGCTGGAGGAGGCGGTGGGGCAGGGGCGCCCGCTCACGTTCATCTCCGGCCCGTCCGCCACCTCGGACATCGAGCTCAACCGGGTCGAGGGCGTGCACGGCCCGCGCACCCTGCACGTCCTGATCGCCGGCTGAGCGTAGGCTCGCCGCCATGCGGACCGTCTACCTGGGCACGTCCGAGTTCGCGGTCGACGTGCTCGAGCGCCTCGCCGCCACCCCGCATCGGCCGGTGCTCGTGGTCACGCGGCCCGACCGCCCGCGCGGGCGCGGACGCAAGCTCCAGTCGCCGCCCGTGGCCGAGCGCGCCGCCCTGCTCGGCGTGGAGCTGATCCAGCCCGACGACGTGAACAGCGAGGAGGCGCGCGCGGCGATCGCCGCGGCCGAGCCCGAGGCGGTCCTGATCTGCGCGTACGGGGCCCTCGTGAAGGAGCCGCTGCTGTCCGACCACGAGATGCTCAACGTGCACCCGTCGCTGCTGCCGCGCTGGCGCGGGGCCGCGCCGATCGAGCGCGCGATCGACGCGGGCGACGAGGAGACCGGCGTGACGATCATGCGGCCGACCGCCGAGCTGGACGCCGGGCCGATCGGCCTTCAGCGCCCCGAGCCGATCGCGCCCGACGACGACTACGGCAGCCTGGCGCCGCGGCTGGCCGCGCTCGGGGGCGAGCTGATGATCGAGGCGCTCGACACCCAGCCGCCCTTCCGCGAGCAACCCGAGCAGGGCGTGACCTACGCCGAGAAGATCGAGCCGGGCGACCGCCTGCTCGACCCGGCCCGCGCGGCCGACGAGCTCGAACGCCGCGTGCGGGCGCTGACGCCGCACATCGGCGCCTACGTGCCGCTCGACGGCGACGAGCGGCTCGGGGTGCGCCGGGCGGCGCTGGTCGCGGGCGTCGACGACGTCGAGCCGGGCGAGCTGGTCGAGCGCGAGGGGCGGCTCCTGTACGGGGCGGCGCAGGGGGCGCTGGAGCTGATCGAGGTGCAGCCGGCCGGCGGGCGCCCGATGGAGGCGGTGGCGTGGCTGCGCGGCCGCGCGGGGCGCGGCCAGAGCTGAGCCCGCACGCGTTGCCGGGGCGACCGGATACCGTACGCCCTTGCCCTTGGGAAGCGAGGAGAAGACCAATCTGGGACCGGACTGCCCCGCCTGCGGGGAGCCGTGGCTGCGCGGGACCAATCTGCCCGGCCGCTACCGGTGCGTCTACTGCCTGCGCCGCTTCGAGCTGCGCTCGGAGTGCCCGAACTGCGGGGCGCACTCGACGATCGCCCGCATGTCGGACACGGCGAACGTGACCTGCCGCAACTGCGGCGGCTCGATGCTCTCGCCGATCTAGGCGGGCACGGCCTCGGGCACCGCCGCCCGGACCTCGACCGGTATGCCGTTGAGGACCGCGTTGCCGGACAGCGGGTCCACCTGCGACTCGTCGGAGAGCACGTTGCTGTTCACGCCGGCGTGGCGGCTGGCCACGCCCATCTTCACGCCCGGCGCGTCGTGCCCCCACCCGTGCGGGATCGAAACCACGCCCGGCATGATGCCGTCGGTCAGCTCCACCGGCGCCTCGATCCGGCCGGCCGCCGAGCTGACCACAGCGCGCCCGCCTTCCTCGAGCCCGAGCCGCTCGGCGTCATCGGGGTGGACGTGCAGCGTGCAGCGGTCCTTGCCCTTCACCAGCGCCGGCAGGTTGTGCATCCAGGAGTTGTTCGAGCGCAGCTGGCGCCGGCCGATCAGCACCAGACCGCCGTTGCGCTCGCGCGCTACCAGGCCATGCAGCCGCTCGACGTCCGCGACGATCGCCTCGGGCGCCAGCTCGATCCGCCCGGACGGCGTGCGCAGCACATCCGGCACGCGCTCGCGGTGGGGACCGAGGTCCACGCCGTGCGGGTTGCGCTCGAGGACGTCGAGCGTCAGCCCCTCGGGCTCCGCACCGAAGCCGTCCCCGTAGGGCCCTACGCGCAGCATGAAGTCGAGCACGCGCTCGGGACCGCGCCGCGGCTCCAGCGCCTCCAGCAGCTCGGCGGGCTCGCGGCCGGCCACGCGCGAGCCGGGGTCGACGACCTCGCGCTGGGCGATCGTCGAGATGACCAGCTCGTCGAGCGCCTCGATGTCGGTGTTCGGGCCCTGGCCTGCGAGGACGCCGGCCAGCCGCAGGAAGACCTCCCACTCGGCCGGGCCGGTGGCCTCCAGCACGGGCGGCGAGTAGTTCGCCACGTTGCGCACGGCCAGCTGGTAGAGCGCGAGGTCGTAGTGGGACTTCTCGAGTGGCTCCGGCCCGGGCAGCACCACGTCGGCGTGGCGGGTGGTCTCGTTGACGTAGATGTCGACCGCCAGCATGAAGTCCAGGCCCTCGATCGCGCTCTCGAGCCGCTCCGCGTTGGGCGTGGAGACCACCGGGTTGCCGGCCACCGTGACCAGCGCGCGGACCTGGCCCTCGCCTGGCGTCTCGATCTCCTCGGCGAGGCATGCCACGGGCAGCTCCCCGTACATCTCGTCCAGCCCGCGCACGCGGCTCTGCCAGCGTCCGAAGCGCGCGCCCTTGCCGCTGCCGGCAGTGCCCGACGCGTTGCGCTGCCCCGCCGCGGCCAGCGGGAACATCGCGCCGCCCTCGCGGTCGAGGTTGCCCGTCAGCGCGTTCAGCACGTCCACCAGCCAGCTCGCCAGCGTGCCGAACTCCTGCGTGCAGGTGCCGATGCGGGCGTACACGGCGGCTCGGGGCGCGGCGGCCAGCTCGCGCGCCATCCGCCGGATCTGCTCGGCCTCGATCCCGCAGGCGGCGGCGACCAGCTCGGGGGTGAAGTCGCGCACCAGCGCCGTGACCTGCTCGAACCCGTTGAGGTGCGGCAGCAGACGGCCGGGATCGACCAGGTCCTCCTCGACCAGGGTGCACGCCATCGCCGCAAGCAGCAGCGCGTCGGCGCCGGGCCGGATGAAGTGGTGCTCGTCGGCCTCGTCGGCCGTGCGGGTGCGCCGCGGGTCGATGACCACGACCTTGCCGCCGCGCTCGCCGATGCGCCGCAGCCGTCCGCGCATGTCGGGCGCCGTGAGCAGGCTGCCGTTGGACACGAGCGGGTTGGCGCCGAGGATCAGCAGGTGATCGGTGCGGTCCACGTCGGGCACCGGCACCGACAGCATCGTGCCGAACATCAGCCCGGCGCTGACCTGCTTCGGCATCTGGTCGACCGTCGACGCCGTGTAGATGTTCTGGGTGCCGAGCGCCCGCAGGACGACCGGCCCGTAGGTGAGGAACGACAGGTTGTGCGCGTTCGGGTTGCCCACGTAAGCGGCCACCGC
>JAXDIH010000153.1:0-8205 GCA_034664105.1 Thermoleophilaceae bacterium | reverse complement strand
TCGAGGATGTTCTCCGGGATGTCCGCGGAGAAGACCGAACGCAGACGCTCCTCGGGCGAGGGCACGCCCTCGTAGCGGCTCCAGCCCCGTTCGCGGTGCGACTCCTCCTCGCGCCGGCGCGCGCGCTCCTCGGCGCGGCGGGCGGCCTCGGTGGCGCGCTGCTCGAACGAGCGGTCCTCGGAATGCTCCTCCTGGGCCTGCGGCTCGGGCACCTGCCGGGTGGCCTGGGGACTGGGCCCGTCCTCGGGCAGCGGACGGCCGGTGCGAGGCTCGCTGGGAGCCTGCGACTCCGGGCTGCTTGCCTCGGGCGTCGCGTCGTCCTCCGTTTTACGGAACAGCTGGGCCAGGGGCCCCTCGCGCATGCTCGCCCTCTTACCGCTTGCCATTCGCCAGGACCTCCTCCGCCAGTTGCCGGTAGGCGTATGCCGCCTTGCCGTCGGGGTCGTACTTGAGCACGGACATCCCCTTTACCGGAGCCTCGGCAAACCGGACCGTCTTGTTGATGCGCGAGGTGAAGACGCGATCCCCGAAGTTCTCCTCCAGGATCTCGATCGCCTCCTTGGCATGCACGGTGCGGTTGTCCACCAACGTCGGCAGGATGCCCTCTATCTCGATATCCGGGTTGAGCTCTTCGCGAACCATGGACAGCGTGTTCTGGAGCTGAATCAGCCCACGCATCGAGAGATATTCGCACTGGACGGGGACGATCACCTTCTGGGAGGCCGTCAGGGCGTTGATCGTGAGCAGCCCGAGGCTCGGCGGAGTGTCGATGAACATGTAGTCGTAGTCCTCTTGAATCGGCGCCAGCGCCTTCTTCAGGGCGCGCTCCCGGCCGATCATCGTGGACATCGCGATCTCCGCTCCGGCCAGGTCGATCGACGCGCACGCGATGTCCACCTCGCGCTTGCGGATCACCTCGCGGATCGAGACCTGGTGCACCAGGACGTCGTACATCGACACCTCGAGCGTGTCGGGATCGATGCCCTGGCTCATGGTGAGGTTGCCCTGCGGGTCGAGATCGATGCAGAGAACGCGGTGATCCCGCTCGGCGAACGCCGCAGCAAGGTTGAGGGTGGTGGTCGTCTTGGCCACGCCGCCCTTCTGGTTGGTGAACGCTATGACCTTGGCCGCGACGGTCACATGAGCCTCCGAAGTAGTCCCATTACGAAGGGCGTATTCGCACGTGGAAGGATGATTCCTTCCGACCGAGGCGCTATGGGCCCCCGGTCGCCCAGAGCTTCTCGTCGTCCCAGGGGCCGGTTATGACCTTGTCCGGGTCGTGCCCGCCGGCCTCGGCGCGACGCAGCGCCAGCAGCTGCAGGCGAGCTGTGAGAGGTATCTGGGCCATCAGCTCGTCGGCCGGCTGGGGCTGCTCGAGCTCGACGGTCGGCACGCCGGCCGCGCGCGCGGCCTGCGCGAGCTGGGCCAGGAAGCCGTCGGCGTCGCGGCCGAGCACGATCAGGGCGTCCTGGTCGCCGAGCGGCACGGCGTTGCCGTGCAGGAGATACTCGGCGTCGTAGCCCTCGGCGGGGAGCCGAGCGGCCTCGCGCAGCTTCAGGGCACCCTCGCGCGCGGTGACGGCATCGGGGCCGAAGCCGGCGAGCACGGTCAGCCGGGCGGGCTGCGGGAAGTCGTCCGGGGCGCTCAGGGCGGCCTCGGTGGCATTCGCGGCCGCCACCACCGCCTCGGGCCCGAGGCCCCCCGCCCCCAGCTCGCCCGCGATCAGCGCCAGCACGGCCAGCGCGGAGGTGTAGCTGCGCGTGTACGTCTCGGCGCGCTCGCGCGCGCCGGTCTCGATCGCCTCGGGCCAGTCGTTCCCGGCGGCGGTGATCGACACGGTCTCGGCCCCCATGTCCAGCGCACGCTGCCGGGCGGCGCGCGCGTACGCGGTCTCGCCCGTGTGCGAGATCAGGATCACGCCATCCCCGGCGCGCAGCGGCGCGCGGCGGACGAACTCGTTGGAAGTGGCGAAGCGCGCATCGACCCCTGCCCGGCCGAGCATCGCGGCCCCCAGCTCCGCGGCGTGCCAGCTGGTCCCCGTGCCGACGAGCCAGACGCGCTCCCCGGCGGCCAGCCGCTTGGCGGCCGGAGGCAGGTCGAGCGAGGCGAGCCGACGCAGCTCGTCCGGCTGCGCGTGGATGGCGCTTTCGAGCTCGGTCACTTGGCGTCACGCTAGCGTCCGCTCGATGTCCGCGCTGCTCGACAAGCGGCTGGTGGTGGTGACCGGCAAGGGCGGTGTGGGCAAGACCACCGTCGCGGCCGCCCTCGGCCTGCTTTCGGCGCGGCGCGGGAAGCGCACGGTGGTCTGCGAGGTGGCCCAGCAGGAGCGGCTGGCCGGGCTGTTCGGCGTGCACGACGTGGGGCACGACGAGGTGGAGCTGGCGCCCGGGTTGTTCTCGGTGTCGGTCCAGCCCGAGCGCGCCATGCACGAGTGGCTGCGCCACCAGCTCAAGTCGGGCGCGCTCGCCGGCCTGCTGGGTCACAGCCGGCTGTTCGGCTACCTCACCGCTGCCGCACCCGGAGTGACCGAGCTGGTGACGATGGGCAAGGTCTGGGACCTGGCGCAGGACCGGCGCCGCACCGGCGGCACGTCGTTCGACACGGTCATCATGGATGCCCCGGCGACCGGTCACGCGCTGGCGCTGCTGCGCGCGCCGCGCACCTACGCCAACATCGCGCGCGTGGGACCGATCGCACGCCAGGCCACGTCGATCGACGGCTTCCTGCGCGACCGCTCGGCGACCGGTGTGCTGTCGGTGGCGCTGCCGGAGGAGATGCCGGTGAACGAGACGGTGGATCTGGAGCGCCGGCTGGCCGAGGACCTCGATCTGGAGATCGACCAGGTGGTGGCCAACGCCGTGCTGCCCGAGCGCTTCGACGCGCGCGAGCTGGAGCGCCTGCGCGCGCACGACGGGCCCGCGGTGGCCGCTGCGCTGGTCGAGGCGCAACGGGCGCGCGGGCATCGGGAGCAGCTGGAGCGTCTGCGGGCGGAGGTGCGAGCGCCGGTCACGACGCTGCCGTACCTGTTCGAGCCCGAGCCGCAGCGGCGCGAGCTGGAGCTGCTGTCGGACCGGCTGGAGGAGGCGCTGTGATCGAGCACTGGCTCGAGCGCAAGCAGGTCTGCATCTGCGCGGGCTCCGGCGGGGTGGGCAAGACCACCGCGTCGGCGGCGATCGCGCTCGGCATGGCGGCTCGCGGCAAGAAGGTGGCCGTGCTGACGATCGACCCGGCGCGCCGGCTGGCGAACGCGCTGGGTCTGCGCGAGCTCGGCAACGAGGAGCGCCGCGTGGACGCGGGCGTGGACGGCGAGCTCTGGGCCATGATGCTGGACGCCAAGCGCACCTTCGACGACCTGATCGAGTGGCACGCGCCGGACGAACGCACGCGCGACGCGGTGCTGTCCAACCGCATCTACCAGGAGCTGTCGAACGCGCTCGCGGGGTCGCAGGAGTACATGGCGATGGAGAAGCTCTACGAGCTGAGCCAGGAGGGCCGCTACGACCTGCTGGTGCTCGACACCCCGCCCACCCGCAACGCCCTCGACTTCCTCGACGCCCCGCGCAAGCTGTCGGAGTTCATCGACTCGCGCTCGCTGCAGCTGCTGATGGCGCCGGGGCGCTTCGGGCTGAAGGTGCTCGGGCGGGGCACCGGCGTGGCCCTCTCGGTGATGAAGCGAGCGACCGGCATCGACCTGCTGCAGGACCTGGGCGAGTTCTTCCGCTCGTTCGGCGACATGACGGAGGGCTTCCGCGAGCGCGCCGGGCGGGTGAACGAGCTGCTCGGCCAGCGCAGCACCGCCTTCGTGCTGGTCACGTCACCGCGGCGCGAGGCGGTCGACGAGGGGATCTACTTCCATCGCCGCCTGAAGGACTCCGGCCTGCCGTTCGCCGGGGTGATCGCCAACCGGGTGCAGCAGGGCGGCGGCCCGGCTAAGCGGCGCGAGCTCGAGGAGCTGCTCGGTGGGGAGCTCGCCGCGAAGGTGATCGACAGCTACGAGGCCACCCGGCGCCTGGCCGAGCGCGACCAGGCCAACCTGGACCTGCTGCGCCGCCGGCTCGGTCGCACGCCGCTGATCGAGGTGCCGCACCTGCCGGACGACGTGCACGACCTGGACGGCCTGCGGCGGATGGACGAGTACCTCTTCGACTAGACCGGCGCCGAGTAGTCCTCGGGATCCTCAAAGCCCCAGTCCGCCGACTGGGTGACCCCTTCGAGCTGCGGCTGCACCGACACCGCGTCCATCTCGGCGGTGTCCTCGTTGGGCTCCGAGTCCGGCTCCGGCTCGGGCTGGGGCTCCGGCTCCGGCTCCGGGGCCGGCGGCGCCGCCGCCGCGGGCTCGGGCACCCGCAGATCCCTCGCCTCGATCTCCATGAACGGCTCGGGATTGGTCTCGAGCAGGATGTCGTCGGCCACGCCCTTGAGGTCGCTGTCGAGGTAATCGCAGAGCACGTCGCGCAGCAGCGCGCGCAGATGCCCCTCGACCTCGCCGACCAGCTCGGGCGGGGAGTCGCCCTCGGGCCACCCGCGCGGCCCGCCGCCCATGATGAACCGCTCCAGGGCGATCGCCGACTCCACGCGCCGCTGCACCAGCCGGCGGCGACCCTCCTCGGCGCACAGCGCCGCCACGCGCAGCGCCAGGCTGGCCTGGCCCGCGTCGCTGGTCGCGTCCAGCAGCGCCCGCAGGCCCAGCAGGTGGTCCGACAGCGCCTCGGCGTCGGAGGAGCGCTCGCAGCCCATCTCGAAGCGGGCGCGCGCCCAGGCCACGTGCTGCGGTGGATCGGCCCTGTCGATCGCCGCGAAGAACTCGCGCAGGCCGGCCTCCTCCCCGCTCGGGAGGAACCAGCCGCCGGCCGGGTCGCCAGCCCCGCCGCCGAACGGCAGCGGCTGCCAGGGTCCCTCGTCGGTGCGCCGCCAGCCGGGCGCCCCGAGACCGATCCGCCCCGGCGCCCACAAACGCAGCGCGCTGACCAGCGCCGTGAAGCGTGCCTCGGCCTCGTCGGCCGTGATGCCGTCGTCGGCGGTCACGTCGCGTTCGAGCACGCACAGCACCGCCGGCTCGCCGTCGCCGTTCTCGGGCCAGACCGCCTCGGCGGGCGCGTCGGCCGACTCCCCGCGCACCAGCGACAGGCCATCACCCAGCTCGATGCGGGCCGCCTCGATCGCGACCCCGCGCAGCGGCGCCACCACGCGCGCCGCCTGGGCGTCGCGGTACAGCGTGGCCTCCACCTCGCGGTACACCCGCTCGAACCGCTCCTCCGGAAAGCCGAAGCTGGTGGCGTCCTCGTACAGGCGTTCGAGCATCGCGCGCAGCGCCGGCTCGGCCTGCTCGCCGCTCAGGTTCGTGGCGCCGCCGTTCACCCGCAGCCACAGCGCAGCGCCGCTGCCCAGCTCGGTGGACGCGCGCGCGCAGGTGTCCAGCACGCGCAGCCGCGCCCAGCGCTCCGCGAGGAACGCCTCGGTGCGCGGCTTGTACTGGTAGAGCGCCGGACCGCGCCGGCCGGCCTGGTCGAGCACGTCGAACTCGACCTCAGCCCCGGCGCGCAGGTCGTCGGTGAGCAGCGCCGCGGCCTCGAGGGCGAAGTCCCGCAGCGCACCGTAGAGAGCACGATTGCGCATAAGGCGCGAATTCGCCCCGCCAATGCGCGATCCTCCCGGAGGATGGACGCCGCATACGCCCACTGTCGACGCGTCCACCGGCGCCACGACCCCACCTACTACTGGGCGACTCGGCGCCTCCCGCCTGACGTGCGGCTCGCCGTGCACGCGCTCTACGCCTTCGTGCGGGCGGCCGACGAGATCGTCGACGGGCCCGGCCGCGCCGCCGATCCCGCGCTGCGCCGCGCCGAGCTCGACCGCTACGAGCAGCGCCTGCACGACGCCCTCGCCGGCGAGCCCTCGCGCGATCCGGCGATCGCGGCGCTGGTGGACGCGGGCGGCCGCCACCAGCTGCCGCTCGGCCTGCTCGACTCGTACTTCGACTCGATGCGCATCGACTGCGCCCCGGTGCGCATGGCGTCCTGGACCGAGCTGGAGAGCTACATGCAGGGCAGCGCCGGCGCCGTCGGCCGCATCTTGGCGGTGCTGCTGGGCGCGCCGGCCGACCGCCACGACGCCTTCGCCAGCCTGGCGCTCGCCTTCCAGCTGACCAACTTCATCCGCGACGTGCGCGAGGACTGGGAGCTCGACCGCGTCTACCTGCCGGGCGTGTCGCCGGAGCAGATCGCCCAGCGGCGGCCGACCGACGGCTTCCGGCGGCTGCTCGAGGTCGAGGTGGCCAGAGCGCGTGACCTGTTCCGCCAGGGAGCAGGCGCCGCGGACGTGGTCACGCCACGCGTCCAGCGCGGGATGAGCATGGCTCGCAGCGTCTACCTGTCGGTGCTCGACCGCACCGAGCGGCTCGACTTCGACGTGCTGCACCGCCGCGTCAGCCTGCCGCCATGGGAGCTGGCCGGGGCCGTGGCCCATGGCCTGCGGGCCGGGACATGACCCGCCGCGCCACCCTGCGCGGGACCGAGCGCAGCCCGCTCGTCCAGACCTCGGCGGACGTGCTCGTGTGCGGCGCCAGCTTCGCCGGGCTGGCGGTGGCGCGCGAGCTGGCCGGCAGCGGCGCCGACGTGCTGCTGGTGGATCGCTACGAGATCGGCGAGCGTGCGACCTCGGCCTGCGCGGCGCCGCTGCCCTGGCTCGAGGCGATGGGGCTGACCGGCGCGATCAAGCAGCGGCTCCCCTGCATGAGCTTCCACACGCCGCACGGATCGGTGCGCTACCGGCTCCCGTGGAGCTGGGCCGCCTTCGACTATGCCGAGCTCTGCCGCCTGCTGTTCGAGCAGTGCGACGCCCGCTTCGAGATCGCGACGGTGTCCGGTCGCCGGGGGGAGCTGGTGGTCACCGACCGCGGCGAGCTGAGCGCGCCGCTGGTCGTGGACGCCCTCGGCTGGCGGCGGGTGCTCGCGCGTGACGGCAACCAGCCGCCCGACGCGCCGCTGTCGCGCGGGCTCGAGGTGCACCCGGACGGCGGCGGCGCCGACCTCGACGTCTGGATCGAGCGCTCGCTGGTCCGCCACGGCTACGGGTGGAGCGTGCCCGCGGGCGGCGAGCAGCGCGTGGGCGTGGGCTCCTACGAGCCGCGCCACCACGTGCGCGACCCGACGGTGGAGCTGGCCGAGCGGCTCGGGCGCGCCCCGGTCCGCTACCAGGGCAACTGGTTCCCGCACCGGCTGCGCCGGGCGGCGCAGGATGGGGTCTTCTTCGTCGGCGACTCGGCCGGCCACTGCTTCCCGCTGTCGGGCGAGGGCATCCGCACGGCGTTCTACTTCGGGATCGCCTGCGGGCGGGAGCTGCGCGGAGTGCTGAGCGGCGAGCGGTCACCCGAGCAGGCGCTGCGCGCGTACGCGCGGTTCAGCGCGTCGCACGCGCGCGCGTACGGGCTGGCGCTACGCCTGCAGTGGCTGATCCCGCGACTGCCGCCGCGGCTGCTGACGGCGGGGCTGCGCGCGTTCGCCCGCGGCCGGCTGGTCGAGCGGGCGTTCGGTTGGTATCTGGACCAAGCGGCGCCGGGCTACGCCGCGGCGCCGACCGGCCCAGCCGTTGTTGCGGCCTCTGCCGGAACGCAGTCACGCACGCCGAGCCACTCGCTGCCGTAGCGGCGCATGTCGTCGATCAGCGGAACGAGCGCCTCACCCTTTGTGGTGAGCGAATACTCCACCCGCGGCGGCACCTCCGGGTAGGTGTGCCGTTCGACGACGCCCTGCTCCTCCAGGCCGCGCAGCCTCAGCGAGAGGGTGCGCGGGCTGATTCCGGCCAGCGAACGCTCGAGCTCGCAGAAGCGACTGCGGCCCTCGGCGAGGTCGCGGATGACGAGAATGGTCCACTTGCCGCAGATGATGTCGGCGGTAGCGCAGACCGGGCACGTGGGATCCGACATATGACCGATGTTACCGCAATGCTTCAGAAACTGAAGTGAACCTCCGGGGGCTCGCGCCCCCGGTTCCCCGGTGAAGATTGGCTTCGCGCCGCGGCGCCACCCGCTTGGCGCGGGCTCAGCTCGTCAGGTTGCCCAGCAGGCCTCCGCCCGAGCCCCCGCTCGTCGCCGCCTGCACCCGTCCCTCGCTCGGCTGCACCAGCACCCAGCCCTGACCGCTGAACGCCATCTGGACCGACTCGCCCGAGCCGCGCCCGATGAAGTTCTTCAGCTTGATGTCGGTC
>JAXDIH010000143.1:0-4433 GCA_034664105.1 Thermoleophilaceae bacterium | reverse complement strand
TTCGAGCAGAAGCCGCCGCGCGACTTCGACTTCGATTAAAGGGAGCGGCGCCCGCGCCGAGGGAGTCGACGCGGCCGCCGCGCCCCGGGGGAGTTGCGGCGAGGGTCGCCCGCCCCCGCGACCCACGCGCTAAAGCAACCCAAGCGGCGCCCAGCGCCGCATTGATCCAGCGGCGCCAAGCGCCGCCTTGATTTCGACGGAACCCTCCGTGCCGTCGTTAATGAGCTTTTCGGCTCCCCGCCAGGGGCAGCTGAAATCCAGAGCCCAGAACCTCGACATCTGTCCATATACGCCAAGGGCCCGCGCCGATCACTGGCCTACCATTGCCCTACGGGGCCATAGCTCAGCTGGGAGAGCGCCGCCTTTGCAAGGCGGAGGTCGCCGGTTCGATCCCGGCTGGCTCCATCACGAAGCGCCTCTAATCCCGCAGCAGTTGCGCGAGCACCGTGTCGCCGAACCACTGCTCCCACCGCTCCGGCGTCCAGCCGCGCTCGCCCACCAGCAGCTGCCACAGGTCCGGGTGGTTGAGCGTCCAGAGGATGTCGCTGGCGCTGTCGACGTCGAGGCCTCGCCGTAGCGCCTTCTTCTTGACGAGGGCCTGCACGATGGCCCGCTGGTTGTCGTAGAAGTCCGATTGGATCCGGCTCCAGAGCGCCGCGATGTCCGAGTCCGTCGGCGCCGCGCTGCGGATGACGGCCATCAGCGGGGCGGCTCGCTCCTTGACGACCCGCGCGTTGCGCGCGTTGAGGCGCAGCTGGCGCACCGGGTCCGGCTCCTCGAGCACCTCCCGGTACCACCGCCGGTCCATGACCGGGACATCGTCCTGGTCCCCGCGCAGGAGCAGGTGCCAGAGCGCCCGCAGCACCCCGCTCTTGCTTTCGAACGCCACGTAGACGGTTTTGAGCGACACCCCGGCCTCCGCGGCGATCGCCGCCATCGTGGTCGCCGCGTAGCCCTGACGCTCGAAGAGCGGCTGCGCCGCCACGAGGATTTCCCGGCGGGTCGCCGCCGCCTGCTCGCGCCGACGCGGCGAGTTGTACGCCCGGGTCTTGACAGGCTCGGCGATTTGAGTATTCTGCCACAGAATTCATTACTCACCACGAGTAGCGAATAGCTGGAAGCCCCGATAGGAGGTAGGTCATGGAAGCCGGGAGCACCGCCGAGCGACCCGATATCCGCCCACAGCTGCATGCCATGTGGGCAGGCGTTGCCGGGGGCTGGGCCGAGCACGCGGACTTCGTCGACGAGCGCGGCGCCGAGGTCACCGAGAAGCTGCTCCAGCTGTCGACACCGCACGCCGGCGACCGCGTGCTCGAGCTGGCCTGCGGCCCCGGCGGGCTCGGGTTGGCGGCCGCGAAGCTGGTCGGCCCCGACGGGGCCGTGGTGCTGTCCGACGTTGCCGCCGAGATGACGGCGATCGCGGCGCGCCGGGCCGAGGCGCTCGGCCTGGGCAATGTCAGCACATGCGTACTCGACCTCGAGGCAATCGACCAGCCCGACGCCTCCTACGACGTCGTTCTCTGCCGCGAGGGCCTCATGTTCGCCACCGACCCCGCTCGCGCGCTCGGCGAGATCCGGCGCGTGCTGCGTCCCGGCGGGCGCGTGGCGTTGGCCGTATGGGGCCCGCGCGCACGCAACCCGTGGCTCGGGGTCGTGCTCGACGCCGTGACCGCCCAGATCGGCGTGCCGGTGCCGCCCCCAGGCATCCCCGGCCCGTTCTCGCTGGAGGACGCGGACAAGCTGGCTGCCCTGCTCGCCGAGGCGGGGCTGGAGGACACGCTCGTCAGCGAGGTGCCCGTGCCGTTGCGAGTCGGGTCGTTCGACGAGTGGTGGACGCGGACGACCGCGCTCGCCGGCCCGCTGGCGAAGATGCTCGAGGCCATGCCCGATGACGCCGCCGAGGCGCTTCGCACGCGCGCGCGAGAAGCGGTCGAGCCCTACAAGACCGCGACGGGGTTGGAGTTCCCCGGCGTCACCCTGGTGGCTGCCGGAAGAGCGCGCTGACGGGGGCGGCCGGGTGCGCTCAGCCAGGCGCGAGCACGCGCAGGCCGTGCTCGCCCAGGGCCGCGGCAAGTCGGGCGTCGTAGGTCATCACCGCGTCGAGCAGTCCGGCTTCCGCCAAGCGCAGCGCGGCGACCAGGTGAATGGCATCGAGCGTCGCAACCGTGTCGGGCCGAACCGTCTCGGCGGCGGCCAGAGCGTTTTCGTCGAGCGGGATCAGCGCGACCCCCGCCAGCAGCTGGTCCGCGTCTGGCAGGCACTGGTGGCGCAGCGCGAGGCGCCGTAGCTCGAGTCGGAGCAGCCGGCTCGATAGGTGCTGGTCGAACTCGCCGAGCTCGCGCACGATCGCCGCGGCGTCCGGCTCGCCGAGCAGCACCCGCCCGAGCGCGCTCGTGTCGAGATATAGAGCGGGCATCGGTCTGGGCCGAGCTCAGCCGTCGTGCTCGCCGCGCGACTCGGCGAGGAAGGCGTCGGTGGTCCCGGCTGGCGCGCCGGCCGGGCGCAGGCGGGCGGCGACGTCCTCGAGCCGCTCGGTGGGGGCGTCGGCGCCGAAACGCGCGGCCACGTCCGCGTAGGCATTCGAGGTGAGCGGCACGAGCCGGGCCACCTCGCGTCCGTGCTCAGTCACGACCAGCGCCTCTCCCGCCTTGACGCGATCGAGATAGCGACTGAGGTTCTGCCGCAGCTCACGGACGCCCACGCTGGCCATTGTGCGCCAGAGAGTAGCACAATTGGTGCTCGGCACTGGGGAGGTCGAGGCGGGCCGGGATTGGGCATCGCTCGAGGTTCCCGCTCGCCGTGTTACCTGCGGGTGCCGAATGTCGCGGCTATGCGAAATCTCGCGCGCGTGGGGCGGGGCGAGCGCCGCCCTACCCCGCGCTCGCGAACCCCGCGTCCAGCAGCTTGGGCGCGTGCTTGGCGGGGTCGCGCGAGTCCAGCAGCACCACGGCGAGCCGGCGTCCGGCCCGGCGGGCTACTCCCACGAAGCAGCGTCCGGCCGCCTCGGTGTAGCCCGTCTTCAGTCCGATCGCTCCCGGGTAGCCCGTCCGGATCAGCGGGTTGTGGCCGCTCAGGTACAGCTTGCCTCCCTTGATCGGGAAGCGCAGTGCCGCTTGCGACTGCCGGGCGATCCGGCGGATGCGCGGCTTGGCCATCGCCATCCGCGTGAGCACGGCCAGGTCACGCGCGCACGAGCGGTTGCCCGGCTCCAGCCCGTGGGACGACACGAAGTGCGTGCACTCCAGCCCCCAGTCGCGCGCGCGCCGGTTCATCAGCTCGACGAAGCCGCGCTCGCTGCCCGACACGTGCACGGCGAGCGCGATCGCCGCGTCGTTGCCGGACACGATCAGCAGTCCGTTCAGCAGCGCCTCCAGCGGCACCCGCCGTCCCTTCGGCAGCAGTCCCACGCCTGAGCCGGTGTAGTCCAGCGCCGCCGGGGTGATCCGCACCCGCTCGGACGCGCGCGTCCGCTCGACCACCGCCAGCGCGGTCATGATCTTCGTCAGGCTGGCGATCGGCAGGATGCGCAGCGGATCGTGTCGCCACAGCACCTCGCCGCTGTCGACGTCGAAGACCAGCCCCGCGCGCGGTGGCTTGCGCAGGTCCAGGTGGAACGCGTCCACGCCCGCCAGCGCGACGGTGGGCACGGGCTTGCCGGCGACCTGTGGGGCGGGCGCCTTGTCGTCCGAGTGCCCGACGGGCGGCGTGCGCATGGCGATCGGGAGCCGCGGCGCCCCACCGCTGGCGTGGTCCGACGCGAAGGAGAGGTAGGCCGCGGCGCCGACGGCAAGCGGCGCGAGCAACAGCGCGAGCGTGGCGATCCGGCGCGCGAAGAAGCGCGCGCGCCGCCGCCGGGCAAACCGCGGCTCGCGCCGCCGGCCGAAGCGCCGCCGACGGCGTGGCCCGAAGTGCGGCCCGCCGCGCCTACTCATCAGGCGGGCGCGACCACAGCGCCCCCAGGACGCCGAAGCCCAGCAGTCCGAGCACCAGCAGCGTCACCACCACCCCCAAGACGTTGATCGCGCCCTCGGCGGCGGCCGCGATCGTGAGCCCGATCAGCAGCACGATGATCGCCACTGTCCCGGCCAGAACGGTGGCGCGGGCCATCAGTAGACGGGCAGACGGTGCGCGCGTTGGTAGTCGTCCTGGATGCGGTTCGCGAACAGCTTGATCCCCAGCAGCCCGAACAGGAAGCCGCCGATGTGCGCGAAGTACGCCACCCCGCCTGAGCCACCCGCCGTCTGCGATCCGAGGTCGCTCGCCCCGAGGAGCAGCTGTTCGAGGAACCAGAAGCCCAGCACGAGCAGCGCCGGCAGCTCGATGATCGTGAAGAAGATGACGATGAACACCACCGTGATCACACGGGCGTGCGGGTAGAGCAGCGCGTAGGCGCCTAAGACGGCCGCGATCGCTCCGCTGGCTCCGACCGTCGG
>JAXDIH010000241.1:0-11070 GCA_034664105.1 Thermoleophilaceae bacterium | reverse complement strand
AAGGAGCAGGTCTTCGACGAGATCTCCGTGAACCTGGCCTACGGCGATCAGCGCCGGCTCGAGATCGCGCGCGCGCTCGCGTCCGACCCGAAGATGCTGCTGCTCGACGAGCCGACCGCCGGCATGAACCCGCAGGAGTCCGACAGCCTCACGACGTTCATGCAGAAGCTCCGCGACGAGCTGGGGCTGTCGCTGCTGCTGATCGAGCATGACATGAAGGTGATCATGGGCGTCTCGCAGCACATCACCGTGCTCGACCACGGCGAGAAGATCGCCGAGGGCGGGCCGGACGAGGTCCGCCAGAACCCCCACGTGATCGAGGCGTACCTGGGCAAGCAGGCCTCGAAGGAGATCAACGGCTGATGGCGCTCCTCGAAGTCGACGACATCCACACCTACTCCGGCAACATCGAGGCGCTCAAGGGCATCTCGCTGGAGGTCGAGGAGGGCGAGTGCGTGACGCTGATCGGCTCCAACGGGGCCGGCAAGTCGACCACGCTGCGCTCGATCTCCGGCCTCACTCCGCCGCGCGAGGGCTCGATCCAGTTCGAGGGGCGCGAGATCGGCGAGACGCCGGCGCAGGACATCGTCCGGCTCGGCATCTCGCAGTCGCCGGAGGGGCGGCACTGCTTCCCGCGCATGAGCGTGCGCGAGAACCTCGACCTGGGCGCCTACCTGCGCCGCGACGGCGAGGTGGAATCGGACCTCAACCGTGTCTTCGAGCTGTTCCCGCGGCTCAAGGAGCGTGAGCGCCAGAAGGCGGGCACGATGTCCGGCGGCGAGCAGCAGATGCTCGCGATCGGCCGGGCGCTGATGGCCAACCCGAAGCTGCTCCTGCTCGACGAGCCCTCGATGGGCATCGCGCCGGTGCTGGTGGAGCGGATCTACGAGACGATCGTCGAGATCAACCGCCAGGGAACCACGATCCTGCTGGTCGAGCAGAACGCCAACTACGCGCTGGAGGTCTCGGTGCGCGCCTACGTGCTGGAGACCGGCGCCGTGGCGCTGGCGGACGAGTCGGACAAGCTGCGGGACAACCCCGATGTCCAGAAGGCGTACCTGGGCGCATGACCCTGATCGCGGCAATGGGAGCGAAGGCACTGTTTCTGCTGTACCTGTGGCTCGCCTCCGCGATCGTGGCCTCGTACCTGTCCGAGCGCAAGGGCTACGGCGGCAAGGTGGGGCTGGCCTTCGGGCTTCTGCTGAGCGCGGTCGGCGCCCTGATCTGGCTGATCGTTCCGGCCCGGGCGGACTCGCGCTGGAAGCTGCAGGGAGCGTTCGGGCGCGGCGGCAAGACGGTGGCGGAGGCGCGCGCCGAGCGCGAGGCCAAGGGAGAGGGCAGCTGAGATGGACCTGACCTGGGGCCTCTACTTCCCGCTGATCCTCGCCGCGGCCGCCTACGCGATCCTGTCAGCGACCGGCGGCATGTTGGCGGGGCGGGGCAACGAGGCGGGGGCGGAGCGCCTGCGCAGCCTGGCCTTCCTGATCGTGCTGCTGGGCGGCGTCTGGGTGGTCGTGCTGCTGCTGATGGCGCTGATCAGCCAGCCCGACGACCTCTGGGACATGGTCATCATCACGCTCGTGATCGTGGGCTTCTTCGCGATCCTCCTGATGGTGCTGTTCGGCCTCTCGCTGCTGGTCGGGCGCGTCAGCCGCAGCGCTCGCCGCCGCAGCCGAGTAACGACCGACGAGCTCTGATGTCCCCGCCGGCGCAGCCGGCCGACCGGTACGAGCCGCTGCCGGGGCTGTTCGGGCTGCCCGCTTTCCTGCTGCGCAAGCTCTCCCCGCGTAGGCGCAAGCTCGTGCTGGCGGCGGGGGCGCTGCTGCTGGCGGCCGGAGTGGCGGCGGCGATCGTGCTCGGACCGCGCATCGCGGAGTCCAACCGCGAGCGGGCGGCCGATCAGCGGCGGGCCGAGCAGCGCGCCCAGGCCACCGAGCGGGCCCGCCTGGCGGCCGAGCAGCGACCGCGGACGGGCCGGGTGACGGCGGCGAACTCGGGCGCCGCGATCGCCGGGGTGGAGGCGGCGATCACCCGCGACGCCGCGGAGCGCCACGCCACCGGAGAGCTGGCCACGCGGGTGCGACGCACGGACTGCCACACGCTGGGCCGCGACGCGGGCCGGCTCGTCCTGGCGTGCACGGCGCTAACGAGCGAGGTGAAGCCCTCGGAGACCACCCGGGGCCTGACGGTCGGCTACCCGTTCCGCGCGGCCGTCTCGCCCGAGACGGGCCGCTACGGGCTGTGCAAGACCAGCGGCCGGCCGGGGGAGGGGTCATACGTACGCGGCCGGCCCCAGGTCGAGTTGCCGCGCGTGTGCGGGGGGTAGGGCCAGGGCCGGGCGCTTGCGAACGGCGGCGATCACGAGCGTGGGGGCCCGAGGGGGTCAGCCCGTCCCCGTCGCCTCCCGCAGCGCTCCCTCGAGGTCCGGTCGGCGGAACTCGTAGCCCAGCTCGGTCAGCCGTGCCGGCACGGCGCGCTGCCCGGTCGTCACGATCATCGCCATTTCGCCGTAGAGCGCCTTCACCGCCAGTCCCGGCACCGGCGCGAACGCCGGCCGGTGCAGCACGCGCCCGAGCGCGTGCGAGAGGTCCTTGTTCGTCGCCGGCTCGGGGGCCGTCACGTTCAGCGGGCCGCTCGCCGCCTGCGTATCGAGCGCGAACGGCATCGCCCCGACCACGTCCTCCAGGTGGACCCACGGCACGTACTGCCGACCGCCCGCCACCGGCCCGCCGATGCCCAGCTTGAAGAAGGGCAGCATCTTCTCGAGCGCTCCGCCCTCCTCGGAGAGGACCACGCCCGTGCGCGTCAGCACCACCCGCACGCCCAGCTCCTCCGCCGCGCGGGCCTCCGCCTCCCAGTCCTTGACCACCTGGGCGAGGAAGTCGTCGCCGGCCGGGGTGCTCTCGTCGAGACGCTCGTCGCCGCGGGCTCCATACACGCCCACGGCCGACTGAGACACCAGCACGCGCGGCCGCTCCTCGGCCGGCAGCTCGCGCAGTCCCGCCACGAGGTTGCGCGTGGCCAGCACGCGCGAGTCCCGGATCTCTCGTTTGGCGTCGTCGCTCCAGCGCTGCGCGATCGTCTCGCCGAGCAGGTGGACGACGGCGTCCCGGCCCCGCAGGGCGGCGGCCGGCGCCGGCTCCTGCTTCGGCTCTGCCCACTGCTCGGCCGGAACCCCAAGGCTCGCCGAGGCTCGCTCGGCGTCGCGGGACAGGGCCGTTACCTCGTCGCCTCGTTCGCGCAGCTCGCTCACGAGCGCCCGCCCGATCGTGCCCGTGGCTCCGGTGACCGATAGGCGCATCAGGTGACGGCGGCGCGCTCCACGGTCGGCTGTTCAGCCTCGATCCGGTCGTTCGACCGCTCCGCCACGTCCCGGACGGCGGCCGCCACCTCGCGCGCGACCTCGCGGTTGAACACGCTCGGGATGATGTAGTCCGCGTCCAGCTCCTCGTCGGCCACCGTGCTCGCGATGCCGCGTGCGGCCGCGAGCTTCATCTCCTCGGTGATCGCCGTCGCCCGCGCGTCCAGGGCGCCGCGGAACACGCCGGGGAACGCCAGCACGTTGTTGATCTGGTTCGGGTAGTCCGAGCGCCCCGTGGCCATCACCCGTACGTACGGCGCGGCCTCCTCGGGGCGCACCTCGGGGTTCGGGTTGGCCATCGCGAAGACGAACGGGTCGGGGTTCATCTTCTCGAGGTCGGGGGCCGTGATGATGCCCGGGCCCGACAGGCCCACGAACAGGTCCATCCCCTCGATCACCTCGCGCGGGGTTCCGTTGCGCCGGCCCGAGTTGGTGTTCTCCGCCAGCCAGCGCTTGGGCGCGTTCATCGAGCCGGCCTCGTAGTCGTCGCGACCGGTGTGGATCGCCCCGAAGCGGTCGCAGGCGACGATCCCCGTCACGCCGGCGTCCATCAGGATCTTGGCCACCGCCACGCCGGCGGCGCCGGCCCCGACCATCAGCACCTGGAGGTCCTCCATCCGGCGCCCGGTCAGCCTGCAGGCGTTGATCAGCGCGGCCAGCGTCACGATCGCGGTGCCGTGCTGGTCGTCATGGAAGACCGGGATGTCGAGCGCCTCCTGGAGGCGCTGCTCGATCTCGAAGCAGCGCGGCGACGAGATGTCCTCGAGGTTGATGCCCCCGAACGTGGGGGAGATGCGGATGACCGTCTCCACGATCTCGTCGGTGTCCTTCGTGTTCAGGCAGATCGGGAAGGCGTCCACGTCGGCGAACTCCTTGAAGAGCATCGCCTTGCCCTCCATCACCGGCATCGCGGCCTCCGGGCCGATGTCGCCCAGGCCCAGCACCGCTGTGCCGTCGGACACGACGGCCACGGTGTTCGCCTTGATCGTGTACTTGAACGCCTTCTGCCGGTTCTCCGCGATCGCGGAGCACACGCGGGCGACGCCGGGCGTGTAGGCCATCGAGAGGTCGTCGCGCGACTTGACCGCCATGTTCAGGCCGGTGTGGATCTTGCCGCGGCGATGCACCTCGAACGTGCGGTCGGTGATCTCGACCACGCGCGCGAGCTTGACCGACTGGACAGCCGAGATCACGTCGCCGCGGTGCTCGACGCTGGAGCACTCCACCGTGATCTCGCGCAGGCTGTGATCGCCCCGGACCTCGACGGTGTCGACGGCCAAAATCGCCCCGCCCGCGCGGGTGATCGCCGCGGTCACCCGGCCGAGCACGCCGGGCGGCCTCTGAGGCAGCTCGACGCGCAGGGTGAGCGAGAACTGTGCGGATGGCGATGCCATGGCTCGGCCAGCGATGATAGGGGCCGCGTCGATACGGTTAGGCGGTGGCCGCCGAAACGCCCCGTGAGCTGTTCCTGATCGACGGGAACAGCCTGGTCTACCGCGCGTTCTTCGCCCTACCCGAGTCGATCGCCACCTCCAAGGGCCAGCCCACCAACGCGATCTTCGGATTCGCGTCGATGCTGGTGAAGCTCATCTCCGAGTACGGCTTGAAGCCCACGCTGGTGGTGTGGGACGCCGGGATGTCGGGTCGCGACCAGATCTACGAGCCGTACAAGGGCCATCGCGACAAGCGCCCCGACCTGCTGTCGGAGCAGTGGCCGTACATGCATCCGCTGGTCGACAGCTTCGGCTACGAGAACGTGAAGGTCTCCGGCTACGAGGCCGACGACGTGATCGCCACGCTCGCCGGCCAGGCGCGAGCGCAGGGCATCGACGTGATGGTGGTAACGGGCGACCGTGACTTGTTCCAGCTGATCGAGCCGGGCGTGCGGATCATGGCCACGGGACGCGGGATCACCGACACCAAGATCTACGACCGCGAGGCCGTGGTCGACCGCTACGGGATCCCGCCCGAGTTGGTCCCGGACTTCGTGGGCCTCAAGGGCGATACCTCCGACAACATCCCGGGGGTCCCGGGCATTGGCGACAAGACCGCGTCGCAGCTGCTCCAGGAGTGGGGCGACCTCGAGGGAGTGCTGGCGAACATCGAGTCGATCTCCGGGGCCAAGCGCAAGCAGAACCTCGCCGAGCACGCCGAGGACGCGCGCATCTCGAAGCAGCTCGCCACGGCCGTGCGCGACGTGGACGTGGAAGTGGACTTCGCCCAGGTGATCGCCCGCGAGCCGGATCGCTCGCGCCTGCGCGAGACGTTCCGCGAGTTCGAGCTGCGCGCCCCGCTCGAGCGTCTCGAGGAGGCGCTCGGAGAGGACGACGCGGCCCCGGCCGAGCGTGTGGACGAGGTGGTGGAGGTCGCCGCGCGCGAAGTGCCGCTGGCCGAGATCGGCTCGCTCGACGGCGAGCTGGTGGCGATCGCGGCCCTGCGGCCGGGCGAGGAGCCGGACGAGGCGGCGCCGGCGCCCGCGGACGAGCTCGAGGAGGAGCTGGCCGCCGAGGAGGAGGCCGCCGCGGAGGCGGTCGAGCAGGAGGTGCCGGTGGCCGCGGACGAGCAGCCGGTCACGGCCGCCGCTCCGGCGCAGGGGTCGTTCGACTTCGACGGCGGGCCGCGCGGGCCGCTCACGGTGGCAGCCTGGGCCGGCGACGAGGTGCTGGTGGCCGAGGCGGAGACGCTGGCGGCGTTCGCCATGGCGCGCGGCGAGCACCCGGTGGTGGCGCACGACTGGAAGACGATCGCGATGGCGGACGACCCGTCCGATGCGCCGCCGCTGGCCCACGACACGATGGTGGCTGCCTACCTGATCGACCCCGCCCGGCGGGGCTACCCGCTCGACGAGCTGGCCACGGAGGCCGGCCTGGGCGCGCGGGTGGATAGCAACGCTGCGCACCCGGCCGAGCCGGGCGCCGGCGCACAGCGCGCGAACGGCGTGGCCGAGCGCGCCGTGCTCACGCGCCTGCTGGCGGAGCGCCAGCGCGACCGGCTCGCCGAGGACGGCCTCACCGATCTGTTCCACGACATCGAGCTGCCGCTGGTCGACGTGCTGGTGGAGATGGAGCGCGCCGGGGTGAAGCTCGACGTCGAGCGCCTGCGGTCGATCAGCCAGCGCTTCAACCAGAGAGCGGTCGAGCTGGAGCGGCGCGTGTGGGAGCTGGCCGGCGAGGAGTTCACGATCGGCTCGCCGCAGCAGCTGGCCCCGATCCTGTTCGAGAAGCTCGGCCTCTCGCGCAAGCGCCGCGGCAAGACCGGCTACTCCACCGACGCCCGCGTGCTCCAGGCCATCCGCGACGAGCACGAGATCGTTCCGGCGATCGAGGAGTGGCGCGAGGTCACGAAGCTCAAGTCGACCTACCTGGACGCGTTCCCCGAGCTGATCGGGGCCGACGGGCGGCTGCGCACGACCTTCAACCAGACGGCCGCCACCACGGGGCGCCTGTCGAGCACCAACCCCAACCTGCAGAACATCCCGATCCGCACCGAGCAGGGGCGCGAGATCAGGGCCTGCTTCGTGGCCGAGCCGGGCAACCGCCTGATCTCGGCGGACTACTCGCAGGTCGAGCTGCGCCTGCTCGCCCACATCGCGGACGAGCCGGTGCTCAAGGACATCTTCCGGCGCGGCGAGGACGTGCACACCGCCACGGCCGAGGCGATCCTCGGCGGCAAGACCGACCCGGGCACGCGCTCGAAGGCGAAGATGGTCAACTACGGCATCGTCTACGGGCTGTCCGCGTTCGGGCTGGCCGACCGCCTCCAGATCGAGAAGGACGAGGCTCAGCAGTTCATCGACGCCTACCTCGAGCGCTTCCCCAAGGTGAAGGAGTTCATCGACCACACGATCGAGCGCGCGCGCGAGGAGGGCCACGTGGCCACGCTGTTCGGGCGCATCAGGCGCGTCCCGGAGCTGCGCTCGCGTCAGTTCCAGACGCGCAGCCTGGGGGAGCGGCTGGCGGTGAACATGGTCATCCAGGGCACCGCCGCCGACATCATCAAGGTCGCCATGGTGCGCGCCCGCGACGAGCTGCGTGCCGCCGGGCTGAGCACCCGCCTGGTGCTCCAGATCCACGACGAGCTGCTGTTCGAGGGTCCAGAGGACGAGGTCGAGCGGGCCACCGAGATCGTGCGCCGCGAAATGGCCAACGCCTTCGAGATGGATCCACCGCTCGAGGTGGACGTCGGCGTGGGCGAGAACTGGCTGGAGGCCAAGTAATGGACGGCAAGGCAATCGCGGTGCTGGCCACGGCCGTCGCGGGCGGGTTCGTGGCCATGCAGGCGCCCATCAACTCCGGGCTCGGCAAGACGATCGGCAGCCTGCCGGCCGCCACCGTCTCGTTCCTCGTGGGGTTCCTGGCGCTCGCCGGGATCACGTTCATCTCGGGGGAGGGCTTCGGTCGCCTCGGCGAGATCGCCGGTATCCCCTGGTACTACCTGCTCGGCGGGGTGCTGGGCGCCGTCTACGTAACGACGGTGCTGATCGCCATTCGCACGCTCGGAGCCGGTGGCGCCACCGCGGCGACGATCGGCGGACAGCTGGCCGCGTCGATGGTGCTCGACCGGCTCGGCATCCTGGGGCTGGAGCAACGCGAGTTCACCCCCACCAGGCTGGCCGGCGTGGCGCTGCTCGCGGCCGGGGTCCTGCTGGTCGTGCGTTCCTGAGATGGCCTACGTCGTCTCGGCGCTGTGGCGCGCCAACGAGGGGGAGGAGGAGCGCATCGCGGGGATCGTCGAGGAGATGACCGGGCCATCGCGTGCGGAGCCGGGCAACCTCGTCTACCAGGCGCACCGCTCGCTCGACGACCCGCGCGTCTTCTACCTCTACGAGCAGTACGTGGACGAGGCGGCCGCTCGCGCGCACTCCGAGTCCGATCACTTCCAGCGCCTGGTCCTGGGCGAGGCGGTTCCGCGCCTCGAGTCGCGGGAGCGGGCGCTCTACGAGACCTTTCCGCCGGACGCCTGAATAGGCTCGTGGCAATCCCCACTTGGGAGGTCACGAATGCCACCCGTCCCGCAGAACCACGCCACCACGGGCCTCACGTACTTCGTGTGGGCGGTCTGTGGCTCGACCGTGGTGATGTACGTCCTCCTGAGCGCCGTGGGGGCGTTCGAGCCGTCGCAGATCGTCGAGCTGACGATCGTCGTGGTGGCCATCGCCGCGCTGCTGCTCGCGCACGAGTGGCGCGGCATGCTCCGGCGACGAGCGGCGCTAGGCGGCCGCGTGGGCCGGCGCGCGGCGCGGTAGCGCCGGTGGCGGCCCTGCCGCCACGAACTCGGGCGGCGCGATCGCCAGGTAGTGCCCGAAGGACCAGTCGAGGAAGCGCCGCGACTGCATCGCGCGCAGCCCCGGGGCGAGCAGGCGCGGCGGGACGCGCGGCACCAGGCGCTGGGCGCGCAGCATCGCGCTGAACTTCCAGTCGTGGGAGGCGGAGAAGTCGCCGTAGCGCACGAGCGCCTCCGCGAGGCTCTGCTGGCCCCCGACCACGGCGCGCAGCTCGCGGCCGCAGGCGATCCCGAAGTAGAGCGCCGTGCGGATGCCCTCGGCGGTCAGCGGCAGGCAGTGGCCGGCGGAGTCGCCCACGAAGAAGACGCCGTCCTCGGTGGCGTCGCGCAGGCGGTGCGGGATCCAGTTGCCCTGGTAGCGGACCGGGTCGCGCCGCAGGTCCTCGGCGAGCATGACCGTGGTGTCCTTCACGTGGAAGCGCGGGTCGAAGGAGCCCACGCCGATGCGCGTCTCATCGCCGGCCGGGAAGCTCCAGCCGTAGCCGGCCGGCACGTAGCGGCGGTCGATCCAGATCTCCAGGTCCTCGCCCGCGCCCCAGGGGTGCACCTCGAGGCCGCGCGACAGCGGGGCGTCCGGAGGCTGGTACCCGCTACCGAGCATCCGCCTCCAGCCGAGCGCGTCCACCACCACGCTCGCGGACAGGTCGCCGCGATCGGTGTGCACGGTGTTGCCGGTGCGCCCGCTGACCTTGGCGGTCTCGAACTCGGCGTCCGACTGGTCGGCCAGCAGCGAGCACAGCTCCGGGTAGTCGAACGTGGAGAAGGTCCAGGGCAGCTCCATGCGCGCGGTGCCGTGCGGCGTGTGGACCACGAGCTCGCCAAAGGTCTGCCTGTGAGCGCCCATCAGGCCCATGGCGCGCAGCCATTCGGTGGGGATCCCGCAGGCCGAGGTCTGGCGCTCTCCGATCTCGTAGCGGTCCAGCATCAGGACCCGCGCGCCGGTACCGCTGAGCTCCCGCGCGACCGCCAACCCGGCGAAGCTGGCGCCGCAGATCAGGACGTCGACGTCGCCCGATAGGGGGGTTCGTTCGGCACCCCTTTTCGTACGGCGCTTCGGCATGCGGGCAGAGTAGCTACCCTTGTCGCCGCAGTGCCAGAGACAGAGACGCTTACCCCACCTCCCAACATCGTCGAGGGCTCGGGCGGCCTCCTAATCGAGGTCGACGGCCAGATCGTCCCCAACTACGACGCCACCATCGTCCCCTTCGAGGAGGGCGACGTGGTTTCGGGCAAGGTCGTTCAGATCGATCAGGACGAGGTCCTGGTCGACATCGGCTACAAGAGCGAGGGCGTAATCCTGATCGGCGAGCTGTCGATCCGGAAGTCGGTCGACCCGCACGACGAGGTCGAGCTGGGCGAGGAGGTCGACGCGCTGGTCCTCACCAAGGAGGACCAGGACGGCCGCCTGCTGCTGTCCAAGAAGCGCGCGCGCTTCGAGAAGGCCTGGCGCAAGATCGAGGCCGCCGCCGAGTCCGGTGAGCCCGTCGAGGGCACCGTGATCGAGGTCGTCAAGGGCGGCCTGATCATCGACCTGGGCGTGCGCGGCTTCCTGCCCGCCTCGCTGGTCGACATCCGCCGCGTTCAGAACCTCGACGAGTTCCTCGGCACCAAGATCGAGTGCAAGGTGATCGAGCTCAACCGCTCGCGCAACAACGTGGTGCTGTCGCGCCGCGCGGTGCTCGAGGAGGAGCGCAAGGAGGTGCGCCAGCAGATCCTGGACCGCCTCCAGCCCGGCATGATCGTCGAGGGCGCGATCTCCAACATCGTCGACTTCGGCGCGTTCGTGGACCTCGACGGCATCGACGGCCTGATCCACATCTCAGAGCTGTCCTGGTCGCACGTGAACCATCCTTCGGAGATCCTCGCGATCGGCGACGTCGTGCCGGTGAAGGTGCTCGACATCGACCGCGACCGCCAGCGCATCTCGCTCGGCCTCAAGCAGACGCAGGAGGATCCGTGGCAGCGGGTCGTCAACACCTACCGCGTGGGTGACGAGCTCGAGGGCACGGTCACGAAGGTCGTCGCGTTCGGCGCGTTCGTCGAGATCCTCGACGGCGTCGAGGGCCTCGTCCACATCTCCGAGCTTGCCCACCACCACGTGGAGAACCCGCGCGAGGTCGTCGACCCGGGCCAGGAGGTCAAGGTCAAGATCCTCGAGATCGACGCCGAGCGCCGCCGCCTGTCGCTGTCGGTCAAGCGCGTGGAGGGCCAGGTCCTCCCGCTGCGCGACGCAGGCGATGCGCCGCTCGACACGCACGTCAGCGAGGGCGATCTGGCCGACGCGCCGGACTACGGCCTCTCCGACGACGTCTTCGCCGGCCAGGGGCCGGGCGGGATGAGCGAGCAGGAGGCCGGTCTGGCCGCCGCTGCCGCAGCCTTCGGAACGTCGGCCCAGCAGGCCGCCGTCGCCGGAACGCCCGCCGCCG
>JAXDIH010000139.1:0-9759 GCA_034664105.1 Thermoleophilaceae bacterium | reverse complement strand
AGGGGCGCTCGTTCCTGCTGGATGACTTCCAGGAGGGCATCGGCATGGCCAACCTCGTGAACGGCTACGACCTCAACTCGGTCGACCCGGAGGAGCTCGATCGCTCCAAGGACTTCCTGATCGAGCTGAAGCCGAAGCTGCGCGGCTTCTCGAGCGACACCACGACGAACATGACCAGCGGCAACGCCTGGATCCAGCACCTCTGGAACGGCGACGTGGTGAACATCCGCAACCAGGTCGACAACCCCGAGGACTTCAAGTTCCAGAAGTGCAGGGAGGGGATCCCGGTCGGCAACGACACGCTCGCGATCCCCGTCAACGCCAAGCACCCGGGCACGGCGCTGATGTTCATCGACTACGTGCTCGAGTCCGAGAACGCGGCCAGCAACGTCGAGTGGATCGGCTACCCGATGCCGTACAAGGGGGGCGCGCAGGAGGCCTTCGCGGGCCTCGTGAAGGACGACCCGGCCATCGACGTGACCGTGGAGGACCTCGCCAACGGGCAGCAGTTCGAGAACCTCGAGGGCGACGGCCGCAAGGCCTGGGATCGCACCTGGACCCAGGTGAAGGTGGCCTAGTGAGCGAGCGGCGCTTCTCGGCGAGCTTCCTGTTCCCCGGCGCGATCTGGCTGCTGCTGTTCTTCCTGGTGCCGCTCGGGATCCTGCTGGCGATCTCGTTCGGCACGACCGACGACCTCGGCAACTCCCTCTACGGCTGGCATCCCGAGAACTACAAGGACGCCTTCGACCCGCTGTTCGCGCCCGTGCTGCTGCGCTCGGTGGGATACGCGTTCGCGACCGTGGTGCTGTGCCTGGTGATCGGCTACCCGATCGCCTACTACATCGCCCGCTTCGGCGGACGCCGCAAGAACGCGCTGATCGCGCTGGTGGTGCTGCCGTTCTTCGTGAACTACCTGGTGCGCACCTACGCCTGGGTCGCGATCCTCGGCGACGAGGGCATCTTCAACGGGGCGATGAACACGGACATCCGCTTCCTGAACACGCCCTACGCCGTGATCGGCGGACTGGTCTATGGCTACCTCGCGTTCATGATCCTGCCGATCTACGCGGCGCTCGACCGGATGGACCCGGCGCTGATCGAGGCCGGCAAGGACCTGTACGGCTCGCGCTGGCACACGTTCCGCCACGTCACGTTCCCGCACACCTTCCAGGGCGTGCTCGCCGGCGCCGTGCTGGTGTTCCTGCCGGCGGTCGGCGACTTCGTCAGCGCCCAGCTGCTCGGCGGTCCCGACGAGTACATGATCGGCAACCTGATCCAGCAGCAGTTCTTCGCCGCCGAGAACTGGCCCTTCGGCGCGGCGCTCACCACGCTGATGATGGGCTTCCTGCTGATCTTCATGGTGATGTACCTCCGCTCGGCGGCGAAGGCGTCCCGCGAGGCCGTGGCGTGAGCACCGTCGCCGAGAGGCCCGCCGCCGTCACGTCCGAGCGGGCGAGCGCGCGGGCTCCCAAGGACTTCGACAGGCCGCGCTTCCTGCGCGTCTTCGCGTGGATCTTCTACCTGTTCATGTTCGCGCCGATCGCGCTCGTGGTGCTGTTCTCGTTCAACTCCACGCGGTCGCTTCAGAAGTTCCAGGGCTTCAGCTTCCGCTGGTACGAGCGCTTCTTCGAGAGCGAGTCGCTGCGCTCGTCGCTGATCGCGAGCATCGAGATCGCGGTGATCACGATGGTGGTCGCCACCGCGCTCGGGACCCTGCTCGCGTACGGCCTGGTCCGCGCGCGTACGCGCTGGGGCGGCGCCGCGAACATCCTGATGCTGATCCCGCTGGTGACGCCCGAGATCGTGGCCGGCGTGTCCGCGCTGCTGCTGTTCACGCAGATCGGGCTGAACCTGTCGCTGACCACGATCATCCTCGGCCACATCACGTTCTCGATCTCGTACGTGACCGTGGTGGTGCGTGGGCGGCTGGCGTCGCTCGGCCCGGAGGTGGAGAACGCGGCGCTCGACCTGGGCGCGACGCGCTGGCAGACGTTCAGGCTGGTCACGCTGCCCGAGCTGTGGCCGGCGGTGCTGGCCGCCGGGCTGCTCGTGTTCGCACTCAGCTTCGACGACTTCGTGATGTCGTTCTTCACCACCGGCGAGTCGCCCCAGCCGCTGCCGGTGCGCATCTGGTCGGCGATCCGCTTCGGCGTTACGCCCACGATCAACGCGATCGGCTCGTTCATGCTCGCTATCTCCCTGCTGGCGATCGGCTTGGCGCTGCTCCTGCCGCGCCTGCTCGGCCGCAAGGAGAGCGGGCTGGGCGTGCTGCTCGGGAGGGAGGGAGCATGAGCGCGAATGCCATCCGTGCGCACTCGGCCGAGCCGAGCGCTTCGGCCATACGCTTCGACGGCGTGACCAAGCGCTTCGGCGCGGCCACAGCCGTGCGAGAGCTGAACCTGGAGATCCAGGCCGGCGAGTTCTTCTCGCTGCTGGGCCCGTCGGGCTGCGGCAAGACCACGACGCTGCGCATGGTGGGCGGCTTCGAGCAGCCCAGCGAGGGGCGCATCCTGCTCGAGGGCGAGCCGGTCGAGACCGTGCCGCCGTACAAGCGCAACGTGAACACGGTCTTCCAGAGCTACGCGCTGTTCGAGCACCTGTCCGTCGAGCGCAACGTGGCGTTCGGGCTCGAGCGCCGCAAGGTGTCGAGGGACGAGATCCGCCGGCGGGTGGGGGAGGCGCTCGAGCTGGTGCAGCTGAGCGAGCGCGGCAGCGCCAAGCCACGCGAGCTCTCGGGCGGCCAGAAGCAGCGCGTGGCACTCGCTCGCGCGCTCGTGAACCGCCCCGCCGTGCTGCTGCTCGACGAGCCGCTCGGCGCGCTCGACCTGAAGCTGCGCAAGCAGATGCAGGTGGAGCTGAAGGGCATCCAGCGCGAGGTCGGCATCACGTTCCTCTACGTCACGCACGACCAGGAGGAAGCGCTGGCGATGTCCGATCGGATCGCGGTGATGGAGGACGGCGAGGTCAAGCAGTGTGGCCTGCCCGAGGACATCTACGAGCACCCGTCGGGCGCGTTCGTGGCCGGCTTCATCGGTGTGTCGAACCTGCTGCCCGGGGTCGCGGAGAACGGCGGCGTGCGGCTCTCCTCGGGCGTGCTCTGCTCGGCGGAGCTGCCCGGCGACTGCAGCCAGGGCGCGGCGGTGCACCTGTCGGTGCGCCCGGAGAAGATCTGGATCGACGACCTCGAGCCCGGCATGGCGTCCGTCGAGGGCACGGTCGTGGAGCGCGTCTACGTGGGCACGACGACCCAGGTGATCGTCGAGCTGGCGCCGGGCGAGCGGCTGGTGGCGCTGGAGCAGAACACGTCGCGAGCCCGCGCCGACGATCGCTGGGAGATCGGCAACCGGGTGCGGGTGGGGTGGCATCCGGAGCACTCGCTGGTGCTGCGCTGAGCCGCCGGCTCGCTGTCTTCGTACTCGCGCTCTTGGGGGCGGCGCTCGGCGTCGCCAGCGGTGCGGCGGCCAAGCCGCTCACCGTGATGACGTTCAACATCTGGTACGGCGGCGTGCAGGTCGACTTCACGCAGATCGGGCGCGCCATCCGCGCCGCCGACGCGGACGTCGTCGGCGTGCAGGAGCCCGAGGGCGGGCTGGGCCGCATCGCCAGGGCGGCCGGCATGCCGTACTACGACCCCACGCTGCACCTGATCTCGCGCTACCCGCTGTTCGCTCGGGAGGTCGGCGGAGTGCGGATCGCGTACGTGGCGACCGACCTCGATCACGTGGTGGCGATCGCGAACGTTCACCTCACGGCCACGCCGTACGGTCCGGAGCTGGTGCGCGACGGAGGCTCGACCGGGGCGGTGCTGAAGCTCGAGCGCGAGACGCGGCTGCCCGAGATCAAGCCGTTCTTGAAGCCGCTGTCGGGGCTGGCGGGCCGCGGCGTGCCGGTGTTCCTCACGGGCGACATGAACTCGCCGTCGCACCTGGACTGGCCGTCGCTGGTCTGGCCGGTTTCGAAGGCGCTCGCCGACGCGGGCTTCAGGGACTCCTACCGCGACGTCCATCCCGACCCGGTCGCGCGACCGGGCCGGACCTGGACGGCCGGCACGCCGCCGCCGTTCATCCGGCCCACCGAGACGCTCGACCGCATCGACTGGGTGATGGCCAGCGGTCCGTCGACGACCGTGGCCAGCCGGCTGATCGGCGAGGCGGGCGGCCCCGACGTGGACGTCGGCCTCGAGCGCTGGGGCTCGGACCACCGCGCGGTGGCGTCGACGTTCGAGGTGTCGCCGGGGGCCGCGCCGCCGCTCGTCAGCGCGTCGCCGCGCGTGGCGCGCGCCGGGCAGACGCTGACGATTCGCTACACCACCACGGCCGGTGGGTCCGGACGGCGGATCGGCATCTTGGCGCTCCACGGCAGCCGGCCGATCGTCACGCTGCCGATCGAGGACGCCACCGACCACCTGGCCGCATTCTTCGGCACCGGCGTGCTGCGGGCGGGCTCCTACCGCGCCGCGCTGCTCGACGGCCGCGGCCGGATCCAGGCGGCGTCGCGGTTCTGGGTGCTGGCGCGCGGCGCGCGGCCGCGGATCGCCGCGGCGGCGCCCAGCTTCGCGGCGGGGCGGCCGATCCGGCTGCGCTGGCGCAACGCGCCCGGCAACAAGCTCGACTGGGTGGGGATCTTCCGGGCGGGCCCGCTCGACGTCTACGACTACCTGGGCTTCAGCTACCTGGGTGCCATGCCGCACGGCAGCGTGAGCTTCGCGCCCGGGGACCTGTACACGAAGCTCGAGCCGGGGCGCTACGTGGCCGGGCTGTTCCTGGACGACGGCTACTCGCTGCTGGCGCGCACGACGTTCACCGTGCGCTGACTAGTAGCCGTAGCTCTTCGCCCCACCGCTGTTGCCGGTGCTGTTGTCGCCGCTGTTGCCGCCGCTGTTGCCGGTGCCGCCGCTGTCGCCGGTGCTGTTGCCGGTTCCCTCCACGTGCCAGGTGAACCGCTGGCCGCCGAAGCTGTCCGACACGCCGTCGCCGGTGACCTTCCCGGGGGCGCCGTCCTTAGCGAAGCGGTAGAGCGGGCGACCGTCGAGCGTGACCTGGCGGGCGCCGTCGGGGCGCTTGAGCACGCCGAGCTTGCCGGACACGCCCGAGGCCGCCGTGGGCTGGCCCGAGCTCGGGGCGGCCAGCGGCAGCCAGATCGACGTGCAACCGCCGGTGCAGCGAACCGTGCCGCCCTTCTCCTGGTCGGAGGAGTAGAGGGCCGCGCCCTGCGAGTCGACGAGCACGTCGCCGTCGAGGGACACGGTCTTGGAAGAGTCGGGCGCGGCGGTCGCGGAGCCGCCGCCGTTGCCACCGCAGGCCACGAGAACGAGCGCCGTCGCCACGGCCAGGGCGGTCAGGGTGAGTTTCATGCTGGGTTGTACGCAGGGCTTTACGTGCCGGTTTGCGCCGTAACCAGCGCCAGCACCGCCCCGGCCGCCGGGAGCGCCGCCACGCTGCCGACAGCTCCGGCCAGACCGAGCGGCTCGCTCAGGCCCGCCACGGCCGCCGACCCCATCGCTCCACCGACCAGGAACACCAGGATGAAGACGCCCGTCGCGATGCTGCGCACCTCCGGGTCCACCATCAGCGGCACGCGGTCCACCAGCGCAACCTGACCGGCCGCGAAGCCGACCAGCGCCAGTCCCAACCCGAGCGTCGTGGCCACCGGCGCGCCGTCTCCCACCGCCGCCAGCAGGAGGCCGGCGGAGCTCATCACGGCCATCACGCTCGTCACGCGGAACGGGTCGTGCCTGGTGATCAGGTGAGCGACCGCCCTCGCGCTCACCGCTCCCATCACAGCGGCCGGCACCAGCGCCAGGCCGATCTGCGTCGGGCTCCAGTCGTGGTGCTCGAGCAGCAGCAGCGGAGCCGCGAACAGCATCGCCAGGTACGCGCCGAACAGCGACAGCGCGACCAGCGCGCCCAGCACGTACTGCCGCGATCGGATCACCGCCGCGGGGATGAAGCCGTCCGGGACGCGGCGCACGCGGCGCGCCAGCAGCGTCGCCGCGGCAACGGCGGCGGCAGCGATCGCGGCGATGAGCCAGCCCGGAAAGTCGATGCTCGGGGTCTCCAGCAGCAGGACCAGCGCGGCGGCGAACACCACGACCAGGCCGGCGCCGACGCCGTCGAGGCGCCCGCGCCCGGCGCCGCTGGTGGAGGCCAGCGGCAGCGTCGCCGCGATCGGGATCAGTGACAGCGCGGGGATCGCGGCCACCGCCCGCCAGGACAACCCGTCGGTCAGCAGGCCGCCGATCAGCGAGCCGGATCCGGACACGATGCCGAGCACGGCCGTCACCACGCCGAGCGCCTTGCCGCGGTCGTTGCCGCTGTAGTGGTCGCCGATGATCGAGAAGGCGGCCACCGGCAGGGCACCCACGCCGGCCCCCTGCAGCAGCCGCCCGCCGATCAGCGGCGCGAACGACTCACTGGCAGCCGCCAGCAGCGAACCCGCCGCGATCAGCATTCCCCCGAACAGCAGGATCGTGCGGATGCCGCGGATGTCTCCCAGGCGCCCGAACAGAGCGACGGACGTGGCCTGGGCCAGCACGTAGCCGGCCAGCACCCAGGCGGCCTGGGGGTGGGACAGGCCGAGGTCGCCTGAGAGCGTCGGCAGGGCGACCGCCGCCGTCGAGACTCCGAGGGCGGCCGGGGCGATCAGCAGCCCCAGCAGGGTGGCGGTCGGGGTGACTCGCCTGGGTGCGTCGGCCGCGACTTCCCTAGACGCGGGCGGCAATTCTTCGCTTCAGCGACCGGCGGTCCTTCAGGATCCGCTGCGCCGCGTTGTGCCCGGAGGCCGCCATGACGCCCCCGCCGGGGTGGGTGCCCGCCCCGCACAGGTAGAGCCCGTCCACCGGCGTAGCGTACTGAGCGAGCAGCGGCGACGGACGCATGAACGCCATCTGGTCGAGGCCCTGCTCGCCCTGGAAAATCGAGCCGTCTACGAGGCCGAAGATGCGCTCCAGATCCGGCGGCGCGAGCACCTCGTAGTGGACCAGCGCGGCTTTGACGTTGGGGGCGTGCTCGGCCACGATGTCGAGGCAGCGCCGCGCGTAGGCCTCGCGCCCGTCCTCGGGCCAGTCCTCCTCGCGGTAGGGCCCGTACTGGGTGAACATCGTCATCACGGTCGTGCCGTCGTCGGTCAGCGACGGGTCCACCGTGCTCGGCACCTCGACCTCCACGTACGGCCGCTTGGCGGGCCGGCCGCGCACGGCGTCCTGCCAGGCGCGCTCGAGGTACCCGATCGAGGGGCACAGCGCGATGCCGGTGCGCAGCAGCCGTTGCCCGTCCTCCGCCGAGACGTGCTCGTACCGGGGCGGCTCGGACAGGATGCAGTTGATCTTCACCGACCCGCCGCGGCTGCGATAGCGGCGCATGTCGTGCACGACCTCGTCGGGGAAGTGCTCGGCGCCGACCATGTCGAGCACGGTGGTGCGCGGGTGCGCCCCCGATACGACCAGCGGGGCCCGCAGCTGCTCGCCGCTGTCGAGCGTCACGCCGGTGGCGCGCCCGCCGCTGACGTCGATCGAGCGCACGGCGGCGCCCGTGCGGATCGTGGCCCCGGCCGCCTCGGCGCTGCGCGCCAGCGCCTGCGAGATGCCGCCCATGCCGCCCCGCACGTGGCCCCACAGGCCGCTGACCCCGTTCAGCTCGCCGAGGGCGTGGTGCAGCAGGTTGTAGGCGGTGCCCGGGGTGCGCGGCCCGGCCCAGACGCCCACCACCCCGGTCGAGGCGAGCGAGCCCTTGATCGCATCCGACTCGAACCACTCGTCCAGCAGATCGCCCACGGACATCGTCATCACGCGGAACAGCTCGTGCAGCTCGCGCCGCTTCAGACCGGCGGCGCGGCCGGCCTCGCGCAGCAGGGAGGCCAGGTCACCCGGTCGCTTCGAGCCGAGCGCGGGCGGCGGGCGCAGCATCAGCGGGCGCAGGAAGTCCGCCATGCGGCCCAGCAGCGCCTCGAACTCGGGGTAGGCCCTGGCGTCGTGCTTGGAGTGGGGGGCGATCGAGGCGTGGGTGGCGTCGTCGTCGTTGAAGAAGAAGATCGGCTTGCGGTCGGGCCCGATCGTGGCGAAGGCGGGGTCGAGCGGAATCGGCTCGTAGCCGAAGTCGCGCAGGCGCAGGTCCTTGACGACCTTGGGCTGCAGCATCGAGACCACGTAGGAGGCGCGCGACACTCGGTGGCCCGGCCAGACCTCTTCGGTCACGCAGGCGCCGCCGAGCACGTCGCGTCGCTCCAGCACGCACACGCGCAGGCCGGCGTGGGCCAGGTAGGCGGCGCAGGCCAGGCCGTTGTGGCCCCCGCCGACGACGATCGCGTCGTAACTCGAGCCGCCGTTCAGGCTCACGCCGCCACCTTCATGCGCTCGCCGGCCTCCTCCAGCACCGCGGCGAGGGTGGACGCGATGAACTCGAACTCCTCTCGCCCGGCCACGAGCGGCGGGGAGATCTGGACGACCGGGTCGCCGCGGTCGTCGGCGCGGCAGATCAGCCCTCGCTCGAACAGCTGCGGCGAGACGAAGCCGCGCAGCAGCCGGTCGCACTCCTCCTCGTCGAAGCCGATGCGCTCGTGCTTGTCCTTGACCAGCTCGAGCGCGTAGAAGTAGCCGCAGCCGCGCAGGTCGCCGACGATCGGCAGCTCGAGCAGGGGCTCCAGCGCGGCGCGGAAGGCCGGCTCGTGCTCGCGCACGCGCTCGGGGATGCGCTCGCGGCGCATGATCTCGATGTTCTTGAGCGCCACCGCGGCCTGCACCGGGTGGCCGCCGAAGGTCATGCCGTGGAGATACATGGCGCCCTGCTCGGAGAACGGCTCCATCACGCGCTCGCTGGCGATCAGCGCGCCGATGGCGGCGTAGGCGGAGGACAGGCCCTTGGCGGAGGTGATCAGGTCGGGCCGGATGTCGAAGCGCTCGGAGGCGAACCAGTGGCCGACGCGACCGAACCCGGTGATCACCTCGTCGGCGCAGAGCAGGATGCCGTGCTCGTCGGAGATCGCGCGCACGCCCTCGAAGTAGCCGGCGGGAGGCATGAACGAGCCGCCGGAGTTCTGCACCGGCTCCATGATCACCATGGCCACCGTCTCGGGGCCCGCCTGCTCGATCGTGGCCGCGAGCTCGTCGAGCAGGAAGCTCGTGAACTGCTCCTCGGTCTCCGCCTCGGGGCGGTGGAAGCGGTTGGTGTTCGACACGTGCAGCGCGTCCGGCACGAGCGGCTCGAAGGGCGTGCGCAGATCGGCGCAGCCGTTGATCGAGAGCGCGCCCATGGTGGTGCCGTGGTAGGCCACGCGCCGAGCGATCGCCTTCCAGCGCCGCTCGCCGCGGGCGGTGTGGTACTGGCGGGCTAGCTTCCAGGCGGCCTCGACGGCCTCGGAGCCGCCGGACACGAAGAAGGCCCGGCTGAGGTCGCCGGGCGCAAGGTCGGCCAGCTCGGCGGCAAGCTCGATCGAGCGCGGATGGGCGAAGGTCCAGTTGCTGGCGAACGGCAGCTCGCGCATCTGGGCGGCGGCGGCCTCGCCCATCTCGTCGCCGTAGCCGTAGCCGATGTTCACGCAGAACAGGCCGGCGAGCGCGTCCAGGTAGCGCCGGCCGTTGGAGTCCTCGAGGTAGCAGCCATCGCCCCTGGCGATCACCTGGAGGTCGGCCGGATCCGCGTAGCCGCCCATGTCGGTGAAGTGCAGCCAGAGGTGGTCCAGAGCGGTGCGCTGGAGCTCCAATGGATCACGCGCCGCCATGCGAGGGCATCATATCGTGCGATTGACTACAAAGTTAAGGGGCCC
>JAXDIH010000224.1:0-8462 GCA_034664105.1 Thermoleophilaceae bacterium | reverse complement strand
ACGCGCGTGTTGCCAAGCGACCGGACGATCGTGATCGAGCGCTTCCGCGACGAGATCGGCGATTGGCGCCTGTGCGTCCTCTCGCCCTACGGCGGCCGCGTCCACGCCGCCTGGGCGCTCGCCCTGTCGGCGCGCATCCGCGACGAGTTCGGGCTCGAGTCCGACGCGATCTGGTCCGACGACGGCATCATCGTCCACCTGCCCGACGCCGACGAGCCGCCCGCCGCGGACCTGGTGCTCGTCCAGCCCGACGAGATCGAGGAGCTGGTGGTGCGCGAGCTGTCCGGCTCGGCGCTGTTCGGCGCGCGCTTCCGCGAGAACGCCGCGCGCGCGCTGCTGCTGCCGCGGGCGCGGCCCGGCAAGCGCACGCCGCTCTGGCAGCAGCGGCTCAAGGCGCAGTCGCTGCTCGAGGTGGCCAAGCGCTATGGCCAGTTCCCGATCGTGCTCGAGACCTACCGGGAGTGCCTGCAGGACGTGTTCGACCTGCCGGGGCTGGAGCAGCTGCTGCGCGGGCTGCACACGCGCGAGATCTCGCTGGTCGAGGTGGAGACCCAGCGGGCGTCGCCGTTCGCCTCATCGCTGCTGTTCGACTACGTCGCCACCTACATGTACGAGGGCGACACGCCCAACGCCGAGCGGCGCGCCGCGGCGCTCTCGCTCGACCGCGACCTGCTGCGCGAGCTGCTCGGCCAGGAGGAGCTGCGCGACCTGATCGATCCGGCCGCCTTGGCCGACGTGGAGGCCGACCTCCAGCGCACGAGCGAGCGCACGCAAGCCGCCAACGCCGACGGGATGCACGACGTACTGCGCGCGATCGGCGACCTCACGACCGACGAGGCACAGGCTCGCTGCCTGCCGGCGGTGTCGGCTCAGCGCATGCTCGCGGAGCTGGAGAAGCAGCGGCGCGCCATCCGGATGCGGATCGCGGGCGAGGAGCGCTGGGTGGCCTCCGAGGACGCTGGCCTCTACCGCGACGCGCTCGGCGCGGTGCCGCCGGGCGGGCTGCCGGAGGTCTTCCTGGAGGCTGTCGAGGAGCCGCTCGAGCGCCTCACGCGGCGCTACGCGCGCACGCACGGGCCGTTCACCACGGCCGAGGTGTCGCGACGCTACGGGCTCGACCTGGCGCCCGTACTGCGCGACTTGGAGCACGCCGGCAACCTCGTGCTGGGCGAGCTGCGCCCCGGCGGAAGCGGCCGCGAGTGGTGCGACCCGGAGGTGCTGCGCCGGCTGCGCCGCGCCTCGCTCGCGTCGCTGCGCAAGGAGGTCGAGCCGGCCGAGCAGCGCGCGCTGGCCCGCTTCCTGCCGGCGTGGCAGGGCGTGGACAGCGGCGGCGCGGCGGGTGTGGACCGGCTGCGCGAGATGCTGATCCCGCTACAGGGGCTGGCGCTGGCGCCGGAGGTGTGGGAGCGCGACGTGCTGCCGCGCCGCATCGGCTCCTACTCGCCGACGTGGATGGACCAGCTCTGCGCCAGCGGCGAGCTCGTGTGGGTGGGCGCGGGAGCCGTGGGCCGGCGCTCCGGCCGCGTGGCGCTCTACTTCCGCGAGGACGCGCGCTGGCTCGGCCCGCCGCCCTTCAAGGGCGACCCGCCCTCCCAGCCAGTGCACGACGCCCTGCGCGAGCGGCTCGCCAGCGGAGCGGCGTTCTGGAGCGACCTGCTCGCCGACATGGGGGAGGTCGAGCCGATCGAGCTGCAGGAAGCGCTCTGGGATCTCGTCTGGGCCGGCGAGGCGACCAACGACGCGTTCGCCCCCCTGCGCGCGCCGCGACTAACGCTGGCGCGCCAGCAGCGCGACGCCGGGCGCCGCTTCGCTCGGCGCCGGCGGCCCGCGACGCCGCAGGTGCAGGGCCGCTGGTCGCTCACCGGCTCGCTGTTCGCCGGTGCCCCGGCGCACGGGCCCCGTATGAGAGCCGTGGCCGAGCTGCTGCTGGAGCGCTACGGGGTCGTGACCCGCGAGACCGTGCTGGCCGAGGGGATCCCGGGGGGCTTCGCCGGGCTCTATGGGGAGCTGGCCAACCTGGAGACGCTGGGCACCGCGCGGCGGGGCTACTTCGTAGAGGGACTCGGCGGCGCGCAGTTCGCGCTGCCGGCCGCGATCGAGCGACTGCGCTCGATGCGCACCGACGAGCCGGCCGGGGCGCTGGTGCTGGCCGCGACCGACCCCGCCAATCCGTTCGGGGCCACGCTGGCCTGGCCCAAGCGCGAGGACGACTCGAACCGTCGCCCCGCGCGGGTGCCCGGGGCCTACGTGGTGACGATCGACGCCGAGCCGGTCCTCTACCTGGAGCGCGGAGGTAAGGGGCTGCTGCCGCTGCGCACCGTCGACGAGGAGTGGCTGCGGCCGGCGCTGGAGGCGCTGGCCGAGGCGGTCAGGCGCGGCCGCGTGCCCAAGCTCGGCATCGAGCGCTTCGACGGCGAGCCGGTGGTGGGCTCACAGACCGCCGAGCTGCTGATCGAGCTCGGCTTCCGCCAGAGCCCGCGCAAGCTGACGCTCAGCGCCTGATGTCGCGCGAGAATGTCGAGATCGTCCGCCGCGCCTTCGAGGCGTGGAACGGTGGCGATCCCGAGGCCGCGATCGAGTTGCTCGACCCCGACATCGAGTGGCGCCTGCCTCCGAACTTCCCGGACGCCGAGGGCTGGCAGGGCCGCGACGCGGTGATAGCGGGGCTGGCTGCTCTCACGGGCTCCTGGGAGGAGTTCCGAGTCGAGGTACAGGAGCTGATCGACGCCGGCGACCGGGTGGTGGCACTCGTTCGCTTCCACGGACGCGCCGCGATAACCGGCCTGGACCTCGGGGGCATGAGCGTGGACGGCCAGGTATGGACACTGCGAGACGGCAAGGCCGTCCACGTCCAGATGTACAACGGGAGCAGCGACGCGCTCGCCACGGTTGGCGGGGCGAGTTAGGCGGTCAGCTCGGCCAGCAGCGGCGCGTGGTCGCTCGGCTTGGGGCCCTTGCGGAAGTTGCGATCGATCCCGCACGACTCCAGCCCCTCGGCGAGCGGCGGCGACATCAGGAAGGCGTCGATGCGCAGGCCCATCTTGCGGTGGAAGTGTCCCTGGCGGTAGTCCCACCAGGTGAAGCCCGGCTCGTCGGGGTGCAGCTCTCGGAAGGCGTCGACCGTGCCGGCGTCGAGCAGGGCGCGGAAGCGCTCGCGCTCAGGCTCGGTCACGTGGGTGGCGCCGACGAAGGCGGCCGGGTCGTACACGTCGAGGTCGGTCGGGCAGACGTTGAAGTCGCCGGCCACCACGAGCGGCTCGCTCGCCAGCTCGCCGATGCGGTCGGCCATGGCGTCGAGGAAACGCAGCTTGTCGTGGTACGTCGGGGTGTCCGGCGCCCGGCCGTTGGGCACGTACACCGACACCGCTCGCACGCCGTCGACCGTCGCCTCCAGCCAGCGCGCCTCGTCGCGGGAGGGCTCGCCGGCCAGTCCCGCGCGCACGTCGCCCAGCTCGGTGCGGGCCGCCAGCGCCACGCCGGCCCAGCGCCCGCCGCTGTGGTGCGCCACCTGGTAGCCCGCGGCCTCGAACTCCAGCACCGGGAACGCCTCCGGCTCCGTCTTGGTCTCCTGCATGAAGAGCAGGTCGGGCTGGTGGAGCTCGAGGAGCTCGAGCACGCGCGGCATGCGCACCTTCAGCGAGTTGACGTTCCAGGTGGCCAGCTTCACCGCCGCGACGGTAGCGCCCGTACGCTTGGGACGTGCCCGAGGGCGACACGATCCTGTCCGCGGCGCGGCGCGTGGGCGCCGCCCTGGTCGGCAAGCCGATCGTCGAGATCGAGACGCCGCAGCCGCGCCACGCCATGGACGAGTGGCCCGAGCGGCTGGGCGGGCGCACCGTGCGCTCGGTCGACGCCCGCGGCAAGCACCTGTTCATCCGCTTCGAGGGCGACCTGACACTGCACTCGCACCTGCGCATGACCGGTCAGTGGGGTGTCTACCGCCGCGGGGAGCGCTGGCGCCGCTCGCCTCGCCGCGCGTGGCTCGTTCTCCGCACCGACCAGCACGAGGTGGTCGAGTTCGACGGTCCGGTGCTGGAGCTGATGACCGACTCGCGCACTCGCTTCGACCGCCGCCTGGCTGGCCTCGGCCCGGACGTGCTGGCCCCCGACTTCGACGAGCGCCGCTTCCTCGAGCTGCTGCGCGCGGACGACCAGACACGCGGGATCGGCGACGCGCTGCTCGACCAGCGCAGCGTCGCGGGCATCGGGAACATGTGGAAGGCGGAGGGCTGCTTCCTCGCCGCGATCGACCCGTGGCGGCGGCTGCGCGACGTCTCCGACGACGAGGCGCTCGCGGTGGTGCACGCCGTCAGGCCGCCGATGCGCGCCTCGGCCGAGGGCCGGCGCCGGGAGCCGCGCTGGGTCTACGACCGCGCCGGCCTGCCCTGCCGCCGCTGCGGCACGCCGATCCGGGCCCGGGGGCAGGGCGACGACAACCGCACGACCTACTGGTGCCCTGCATGCCAGGCGTGATCCGCGTCGGCCACAAGGGCGCCGACCACGTCGCCCCGGGCAACACGATCGAGAGCTTCCAGGCGGCGCTCGAGCACGGCGTGGACATGATCGAGTTCGACGTTCTGCGCGCCCGCGACGGCCGGCTGGTGCTCGCGCACGACTACGAGGACGCCGAGGGGCGCGACTGTCTGACCCTGGAAGAGGGGCTCGACCACTTCGCGAGCGCCCCCTACGCGGACGTCGAGCTGGACGTGGACATGAAGCTGGCCGGCTACGAGCGCGAGGTGGCGGAGGGGCTGGCCGCGCGCGGGCTGGCGGAGCGCTCGCTGGTCTCGACGATGTACATCGAGAGCCTCGACCGGCTGGGCGGGCTGGCGCCGGGACTGCGGCGCGGCTGGTCGGTGCCGCGCGTGCGGCGCGACTACATGCGCTCGCCGCTCGCCGTGCCCGCCTACGCCGTGGCGCGAGTGTGGCGAGCGCGGCTGCCCGGCCAGGCGGCGGCGCGCATCCGCGCCGGCGGCTGCGAAGCGGTGATGGCGCACCGCATCCTCGTCAGCGCGCGGCTGGTCCGCGCGGTGCACGCGGTGGGCGGACAGGTCTACGTGTGGACGGTCGACGACGCCGATCGCATCCGGGGGATGGAGGCGCTCGGAGTGGACGGAGTGATCACGAACGATCCGCGGTTGTTCGATGGCAGCCGGGGGCTCACGCCCCCGGACCCCAGCTGACGTCTGGGTGCGCCCTTAGACCGGACGCATGACCACCATCTTGCGATGGCGGAGCGCCATCGAGAGGACCGAGACCAGCGCGGCCGGGGACTTCGGCAGCCCGTGCCGGGTGATCTTGCCGGCGCGGGCCATCGTCGCGGCGTCCACCAGGAACTCCTGAAGGCTCATGGCGGGGCTGGCCTCGCAGACGACGTGCGCCTCCTCCTCGCCGCGGTTGCGGTAGGCGTGGCGCACGCCGGCGGGCACGACCACGGTGTCGCCCGGTGCGGCGGTCTGCCACTTCCTCCCCGCGAGGAAGCTCGGCTCCCCCGACAGCACCGTGAAGCGCTCCTCCATCGACGGGTGCGCGTGCGGTGGTACTCCCCCGCCGGGATCCACCCACATCTCAACGAGCACGGAGGTGCCGTCCTCGGAGGGTTGGAAGTCCAGCCGCTGCTTCATGACGGGATCCTCGACTTGCCCCACGTCTGCCTCCTAACCTAAGCTAACGACCATTAGGAAGTTACCTAGGCTTCGTTAGGTTGTCAACCTCGAAAACACCTCCCCGCAAGCGGCTCACGGCCGCCGAGCGCCGCGACGTGATCGAACGCGCGGCGACGGAGGTGTTCGCCGAGCGTGGCTATCACGGGGCCGGCATGGACGAGATCGCCCGGCGATCGGGCGTCACGCCGCCCGTCGTCTACGACCACTTCGACTCCAAGCTCGACCTGCACCAGCGGCTGCTGGAGCGCACGCGCGACGAGCTGCTCGCGATGTGGGCCGAGCAGCTGGCCGGGGACGAGCCCGCCGAGGTGCGCATCCCCCGGGCGCTCGACGCCTGGGCGCGCTACGTCGAGGGGCATCCGTACGCGGCGCGGATGTTCTTCCAGGAGACCACCGGCGACCCCGAGGCGCGCGCCGTCCACGAGCGCGTTCAGGCCCAGGCCCGCATGGCGCTGGCGGCTCTGCTCGGGGACGAGCCGGGCGCGGCGAACATCTCCGGCGCGGACACGCGGGCGCTGGAGATGGCGGCCGAGGTGATGCGGGCCGGGCTTACCGGGCTGGCGATCTGGTGGAGCCATCATCCCGACGTGCCGCGCGAGCAAATCGTGGAGACCGCGATCAACGCGATCTGGATCGGGTTCGAGCGGGCGCGCCGCGGGGAGCGCTGGACCGCTGAGCGGCCCTAGCCGCCGATGCTGCAGGTGCCGGTGGTGTGCGACTCGGAGCGGTTGGTTTCACCGCTCCAGCGAAGCTCGGCCACCGAACGCAGCTGGTACTGGTTGCCGGGCGGGACGCTGATGCTGAACGTCCAGCCGGCCTGACCCCACGTGTACTCGGCCGATCCGGCCGACTGCCACGGGGAGGTCGCGGCGCCGCCGAGCGACACCCATCCATCGGGCGAGAGCCACTGCGCGGTGAAACGGACCGACAGGTCCGACTTGGAGCCGTCGCCGGCCAGCTGAGCGCGCGCACCGAGCTGCGTGGCGTTGCAGATGTTCGCCTGAGCCCAGGAAGAGCTCAGCTGCTCGCCCGTCTGGGCGTGCGCAACTCCGGTGCCCAGCAGCACCGCGCAGATGGCAGTGAATATGAGGGTCCTACGAGCCATCACGAATGTTGTCGGTCTCCGGCACCTCCCGCTTGAGCGGAGACTACCGTTTCCCCCTGAGAATCTGCCCAGTTCGCGGTGACGAACTCGGCCTTCGGTCGTAGTAGGGGGGTGAACGAGGCGCTCGCGGGGCGGATGCCGGTGGCGACGGGAACCGATACGGAGACGTTCGCCGCCCTGTACGAGCGGACCTTCCCGCGCGTTTACGCGTATGTGGCGTCGCTGCTGCGCGACCGCTCGGCCGCCGAGGACGTGACCGCCCAGGCCTTCGAGCGCGCCTATCGCCGGCGCGGCAGCTATCGCGCACGGCGAGGGAGCCCCGAGGCGTGGCTGTTCGGGATCGCGCGCAATGCCGCGCTGGACGAGCTGAGGCGTCGCAAGCGTCGCGCGCGCCTCGAGGGCGACCCGGAGGACACCGGCGCGCTCGGGGCCGACGACCACGCCGAGCTGGCCCTGCGGCGCGAGGCCGTGCGAGCGGCGATGAGCGCGCTGGACGGCCGCGAGCGCGACCTGATCGCGCTCAAGTTCTCGGCCGGGCTCTCAAACGCCGAGATCGCCACGGTGCTCGGGCTGTCCGAGACGGCGACCGGCACACGCTTGCACCGGACCCTGACCAAGTTGCGAAAGGCCTGCAATGACTGAAGACACCGCAACGATCGAGCGCGACCTGGCTGCGGTGGATGCCGCGCTGGCGAGCGGAGCGGCAGCTCACGAGGACACGTTCACGCGCGAGCTGCAGGAGCTCGCGCTGGAGCTGCGGGCGGATGCGCCGGAGCCGGGGCCCGCCTTCGCGGAGGAGCTGGCGGCGCGGGTGGACGACGGGTTCCCGCGCGACCCGCGCTCGGCGCGCGGACGGGCGCAGGCGGCCGCCGAGCGCCAGCAGGCCGCGCTGGAGCGGCTGGCCGCGCGAGCGGCACGCGGGCCGGACGGGCTGGGGCGCAGGCTCCTGAAGCCGATCGCCGGCGTCGGCCTCCCGCTGCTGCTGATCGTGGTGGTGGTGTTCGCGGCCGGCGGGCCGCCTGGTGGCAGCGGTGGCGATAGCGACTCGTCGAGCAGCGCCGGCAGCAGTAGCAGCGCGGAGAGCGGCGGCGGCGGCGCCGAGAGCGGCGGCAGCGGCGCCGAGAGCGGCGGCAGCGGCGCCGGTAGCACCGAGAGCAGCGGGGGAGACAGCGCGGCCAGCGCCGGAGGCAGCGCGGCCAGCCGTGGCGACAGCGCGGCCAGCGGCGGCGGCGGCGCGGCCGGGGGCGGCGCGGCCAGCGGCGGAGGCGGCGCGGCCGAGGGCGGCGCTCTCCAGAGCGGTAGCGCTCGCGGCACGGGCGACACCGGGGTCGCCCCCGCTCAGCCGCGCCCGCGCGACGGCGGCTTCGTCCCGGGGCAGCGCGACCGCAAGATCGAGCGGTCGTTCTCGCTCGAGCTCGACGTGCCGCTCGACGACATGGCGCGCGTGGCCGACCAGGTGACCGCGGTGACGAATCGCCACGGCGGCTTCGTGCTCGACTCCTCCGTCGACACGGGCGAGGACGGCGGCGGGGGCGACTTCTCCCTGCGCATCCCGACGGAGCGGCTGCGCCCGGCGCTGCGCGACCTCGCCGAGGTGGCGCCGGTCATCCGCCAGAGCCAGGAGGGCCGCGACGTAACGCGCGAGCACGTGACGGCCAAGGATCGACTACAAGCGGCACGCGCCGAGCGGC
>JAXDIH010000185.1:0-6537 GCA_034664105.1 Thermoleophilaceae bacterium | reverse complement strand
AGCGCCGCGCCGAACACCGAGATGTAGAGGAACGTCTCCAGCAGCGGCGCTCCGACGGTCTGGCGCTTGATCTTCATGAAGCGATTGACCTCGCGCCGCACGAGGCTGAAGAAGCGGATCTGCGCGGACGTCACAGGGCGTCGGCCTCGATGCGCGCCCGCGACAGCTCCTTGCGGCCCACCAGCCCCAGGTAGGCGTCCTCGAGGCTCGTGACGCCGTACTGCTCCGCCAGCTCCTCGCTCGACCCCTGGGCGATGATCTGACCCTCGTTGATGAAGGCGATCCGGTCGCACAGCTGCTCGGCCTCTTCGAGGTAGTGCGTGGTGAGCAGGATCGTGGTGCCCTCGCCGTTGATGCGCTGGACGTAGTGCCAGAGCTCCAGCCTCAGCTCCACGTCCACGCCGGCCGTCGGCTCGTCCAGGATCAGCAGCCGTGGCCGGTGCATCAGCGCGCGGGCCAGCACGAGCCGGCGCTTCATGCCGCCCGACAGCGTCCGTGTCCGCTCGTTGCGCTTCTCGGTCAACGAGAAGATGTCGAGCAGCTCCAGCGCACGCTCCTTGCGCTCGCGCTTGGGCATGCCGAAGTAGCCGGCGTGGTAGTCGAGCGTCTCCTCGACGGTCAGGAACCAGTCGATGTTCAGCTCCTGCGGGGCCAGGCCGACGGCGAGCCGCGCCTGCTCGTAGTGGTGAATGGCGTCGTGGCCGAACACGCGGATGGTGCCCGCCGTGGGCTGGGCGAGTCCGGTCGTGCAGTGGATCAGCGTGGACTTGCCGGCGCCGTTGGGGCCCAGCAGCCCGAAGAACTCGCCCGCCTGGATATCGAGCGACACGCCCCGCAGGGCTTCCGTGCCGGTGTCATAGCGCTTGACGAGGTTGCCGATCTCCAGGGCCGGCGGTGACGCATGGTTCATCGCCCGTCGATGCTAGAGACACGACTACCTCGACTACAGTGCGCGCGATGAAGGGACTCGCTCTCGCCGCATGCATCCTCGTCCTGGGCGCGTCGCCCGCGCTCGCACAGGCCGCGCCCCTTGCGGGCCCGAGCGGCACCAGCCTGGACAAGGTGCTCGTGATCGGCACCGACGGCACGCGGTGGGACCTGCTGACCGCCGCGATGAAGGCCGGCCGCGCCCCCAACCTGGCGCGCCTGCGGCGGGAGGGCTTCGCACGGCCGTCCACGCTCGAGTACGGCCCGGGCACGATCACGCTCAGCGAGGTCGGCTGGTCGTCGATCGCCGGCGGCGTGTGGGAGGACAAGCACGGGGTGGACGGCACGAAGCTGAACATGGACCCCGGCCAGGCCACCAAGAACGGCTATCTCGACTTCCTCACGCGAATCGAGAACAGCCGCCCGCGCCTCAGCACCTTCCTCGCCAGCGACTGGGACAACATCGGGCTGCCCAAGAACGGCGGACCGATCTTCGGCAAGGCGATGGACGCCAAGTTCACCGCCGCGGTGCCCGTCGAGACGATCGACGCCTGGGACCAGGGAGACGAGCAGGTGACCAGCGCGGCCAGCCGCTACCTGCGCCGAGGCAACCCGGACGCCGGCTTCGTCTACCTCGGGCTCGTCGACGAGACCGCTCACCTCGCTGGCTCCGAGACGCCCACCTACGCGAACGCGATCGCCACCACCGACAAGCGCATCGGGCGACTGCTTGCCGCGATCCGCTCCCGTCCGAGCTACCGGTTCGAGAGCTGGACGATCCTGGTCACCACCGACCACGGCCAGAAGCCGCTGAGCGAGCCGTCGGTGATCAGCCACTTCGGCGACACGCCGCTGGAGCGGACCGTCTTCGTGCTCGGCTCCGGACCGGGGCTGGGCCCGAGCGTCTCCAAGCCGCGAGTGGTGGACATCCTGCCGACGGTCATGCACCAGCTCGGGCTGCGGACGCCGCGGAGCTGGAACATCGACGGGCGCTCGCTCAGCGCTGCCCGCCCGGCATCGGCGGCCTCGGCCGTGGTGCGCGGCGGCCGGCTGGTCGCGCGTCTGAAGCTCGGAACGGCTCCCCGCGGGGTCCGTGGCGTGACCTTCCGGCTGCCCGCCGGAGCCCGTCTCGGCAGTGCGGTGACGGTCCTCGTGAACGGGTCGCCGGCGGGTCATGTGAGCGCCGGTCGCAACGTGGTCGCGAGCGTGCCCGCCGGGAGGCTGCGAACGCTGTCGCTGGCGGCAGACGTCGCCGGCAGGCACAGCGGGTCGCTCACCGTCACGCTGCGCGGGCGCGGCCGGAAGCTCGGCACGCTGGAGACGGCTATTCGATGAGCCCGTGGCGCAGGGCCGTCGCGACAGCCGCGGCCTTGTCGCTCACGCCGAGCTTGGGATAGATGTTCTCCAGGTGCGTCTTGATCGTCGCGGCGGTCACGGCGAGGGCCGACGCGATCTCGGCCGAGGTGAGCCCGTGGGAGGCCAGGTTCAGCACCTCCAGCTCCCGCGGCGTGACCGAGGGCGGCCCCATCGCGCCGGGCTCGGCATCCCGCGAGCGCAGGCGTTCCGCGTTGACGTTGGCCCGGGCCGCGGCTCGGGTGGCCTTCTGAGCGTCCTGGAGCTGCGCTGCCGCGGCCTCGAAGCGGCCGGCGGTGTGGTGTCCCTTGGCCCGCTGCTCCGCCTGCGCGGCTACGCGCTCCATGCGCTCCGCAGTGCGCTGGTAGGCAGTCGCGGCCGAGGCAAAGGAGCGCACGGGGGTGGCGATCCCGAGCACGGCGCGGATCGTGCCGTCGTCGCCGTTCACGGGCACCGCCTCGACCGAGTAGGCGTGGCCGTAGCTCATGAACGAGAACTGGCCGTGCTCGCCGTCGAGGGCGGCGCGGTAGTTGGCCACGGCGAGCTCCCGGACGCGTGCCGGCATCTCGGTGACGTCGGGCAGCTGGCGTCCGACGAACAGGTCGTCCTCGAACCAGGGCAGGCGGAGGATCGACTCGCCCTCCGCGGCCTGGACGACGAGCTCCTCGTCCATGACGAACGACGTGGGGTCCGCCACGGCTCGCCTGGTCCGGGTGCGCGGGCGCTGAGCCACGCTGCCGGCGAGATAGCCGAGAGCGAGCGCCTCGCTCATGGACTCGTCGCCGCTCGTGCGGCTGAGGATGTCCTGAAACTCTGCTGACAGGGCCTTGAACCGCTCTGTCTGCTTCAGGTCTACTCCGGCATTTTCCAGAGCGGCGACGGCGCTCCCGTGTTCGCTGGCGAGCCCGAGGGCAGAGAGGATGGCGGTGGCGGTATTTGTGTCGAGATCCATGAAGCCGTGGGTTGTTTACGCGGCAATCGCCGTCTACGGTAGCGGGCCCCGTGTGCGAACATACGTTCGTGCCCTACGTAGAGCTCCACTGCCACTCCGCCTACTCGTTCCTGGACGGGGCCTCGCATCCGGTGGAGCTCGCCGCCGCGGCGGCCCAGCAGGGTCATGAGGCGCTGGCGCTGACCGACCACGACGGGCTTCACGGAGCCATGGAGATGGCGCAGGCGCTGAAGCCGCTCGGGATCAGGCCGATCACCGGAGCCGAGCTGACCCTCGACGACGGCACCCACCTCACGCTGCTGTGCGAGTCGCGCACGGGCTACACCAACCTCTGCCGCCTGATCACCGCCGCGCACTGGCCCACGCGGCGCTGGGCGCGCGAGGGCTGGTCGGAGCCGGTGGCGCAGATCGCCGACGGTCGCCGGCCCACGCAGGACCCGCTCGACGCCGACCCCAGCGTGTCGCTGGCGGACGTGGAGCGTCACGCCGAGGGGCTCGTCTGCCTGTCCGGCTGCGCGCGCGACGGCGCGGTGGCCTCACGAGTGGAGGCCGGCGACCACCCGGCTGCGGCCGCGGTCGCCCGCCGGCTGCTGAGCGCCTTCGGGCCCGACCGCTTCCGCATCGAGCTGCAGCGCCCCTACTGGCGCCACGACCGGCGCCGCAACAAGCTGCTGGCCGAGCTGGCCGAGCGGCTGGGGGTGCCCTGCGTCGCCACCGGCAACGTGCACGTGCACTCGCGCGAGCGCACCCCGCTCCAGGACGCCATGGTCGCGGTCCGCCTGGGCGCCACGCTCGACGAGACCGAGCCGCGGCGGCGCGGCAACTCCTCCCACGTGCTCACCCCGCCCGAGCGGATGGCCCAGCGCTTTCGCGACCATCCCGAGGCGATCGCCGAGAGCGGGCGTCTGGCGGAGCGCCTGCGCTTCGACCTCACCGAGGACCTCGGCTACCGCTACCCCGGGTCGGAGGACCCCGACGCCGACCGCCAGCTGGCGGAGCTGTGCCGCGACCGGCTGGACGAGCGCTACCAGGGCCTCCCGGAGGCGCTCGGGCGGCTCGAGGAGGAGCTGCACGTGATCCGCCACCTGCGCCTGTCCGGCTTCTTCCTGCTGCACCGCGACATGCTCGAGCTGGCGCGCGAGGTGGCCTGCGAGGTGCGCGGGCCGGAGTCGGCCCGGCGGCTGCTGCCGCCCGGCCGCGGCCGCGGCTCGAGCGTGTCCTCGATCGTCTGCTACCTCACCGGCCTCTCGCACATCGACCCGATCCAGAACGAGCTCTGCCTCGGGCGCTTCCTCAACGAGGAGCTGACCGCGCTGCCGGACATCGACCTCGACTTCCCGCGCGACATCCGCGACGTGCTGATCCCGCGCGTGCACGACCGCTATGGGCGCGACCGCTGCGCGCTGGTGGCGGCCTTCTCCACGTTCATGGTGCGCAGCGCGGTGCGCGACTTCGCCAAGGCGCTTGGCCTGCCGCCGGGGGAGATCGAGCGGCTGGCGCGCGCGGTCGACCCCTGGAAGGAGCGCAACGACATCGAGGGCGACGTGCCGGAGCCGGCGCGGCGCTCGCCGCGCTGGGACGCGCTCGTGAAGCTGGCCCGCGATGCCTGGGGCCTGCCGCGCCACCAGTCGCAGCATCCCGGCGGCATGGTGATCTCGACCCAGCCTCTGATCGACCTCTGCCCGGTGCAGCCCGCCTCGATGGAGGGGCGCCAGATGGTGCAGTGGGACAAGGACTCCTGCGGCGACGCCGGCTTCCTCAAGATCGACCTGCTCGGCCTGGGGATGCTCTCGGCGGTCGAGCGGTGCGTGGACGAGATCGCGCGCGTGCGCGGCGAGCGCATCGACCTCTCGCGCATCCCCTATGACGACAAGGAGGTCTACGCCCGCATCCAGGAGGCGGAGACGATGGGGGTGTTCCAGATCGAGTCGCGCGCGCAGATGCAGATGCTCAAGCGCACGCGGCCCGAGAACCTCGACGACCTGACCGTGCAGGTGGCGCTGGTGCGTCCCGGACCGATCCAGGGCGGCGCGGTGCATCCGTACATCGAGCGGCGCAAGGCACTGCGCGCGGATCCGAGCTTCCAGATCCCCTACGAGCATCCCTCGTTGGAGCCGGCGCTGCGCGACACGCTCGGCGCGATCGTCTTCCAGGACCAGGTGCTCGAGGTCGCGACGGCGTTCGCCGGCTTCCGGCCCGGGGAGGCGGAGGGGCTGCGCCGCGCGATGAGCCGCAAGCGGTCGGATGCCGCGATCCGCGCGTACGAGGAGAAGTTCATCGTCGGGGCGATCGAGCGGGGCGCCGGCCGCGAGACGGCCGAGCGGGTGTGGAGCCAGATCGTGGGCTTCTCGGGCTTCGGGTTCCCCAAGGCCCACTCGGCCGCCTTCGGGCTGCTGGCCTACCAGTCGACCTGGCTGCGCGTGCACTACCACCCCGAGTTCCTCTGCTCGCTGTTGAACGAGCAGCCGATGGGCTTCTACCCGCCCGACTCGCTGGTGCACGAGGCGCAGCGGGTGGGTGTCGAGGTGCTGCCGCCGTGCGTGGTCGCCAGCGGCGCCCGCTGCCTCGTGGAAAGCAAACCCCGCGCACCCGGCAGAGCCGGGCGCTTGGGCCAAGCGGACGGCGCCGTGCGGCTCGGGCTGGGCTACGTCAACGGCGTGCGCGAGCACGAGATCCGCGCGCTGGCCGCCGAGCGCGAGCAGGGCGGCCCGTGGCGATCGCTAGGGGACCTGGCAGCGCGCTCGGGCGCCTCAGCGGAGACGCTCGGCAAGCTGGCCTGGGCGGGCGCGTGCGACGAGCTGGCCGAGGGCCCGGTCGAGGGACGGCGCCGCCAGGCGCTCTGGCAGCTGGGCGTGGCCGTGCCCGGTGTGCCGGTGCGCGAGGGCACTCAGCTGGCGCTGCCGCTCGACCCGCACGAAGGGCCGGAGCTGCGCGCGCTGTCGGCTTGGGAGCGGATGCTGGCCGACTACGGATCCACCGGTGTGACCCTGCGCGAGCACCCCTTGGAGCTGATGCGGCCGGGCCTGCCCGAGGATCTGCTCACGAGCAAGGAGCTGGAGCGGGCCCGCGACGGCGGGCGCGTGCGCGTGGCCGGGCTCGTGGTGGCGCGCCAGCGACCGGCGACCGCCAGCGGGATCACGTTCATGCTGCTCGAGGACGAGTCCGGCACGATCAACCTGATCGTTCCCGTGGCGGTCCACGAGCGCTTCAGGCTGGCGGTGCGGGCGGAGCCGCTGGTGCTGGCCACCGGCCGCCTGGAGCGCCGCGATGGCACTACCAACGTGCTGGTCGACCACATCGAGCGG